>JAZRYJ010000012.1:0-57482 GCA_045600635.1 Candidatus Methanarcanum sp. | reverse complement strand
ATACTTAATATATATTGGATAGCTTTGCTATCCAATTATAATTAAGTATTAATTATTAAAAACAAAAGAACGACAGGATCCGAAACGTGAGAAATGAAAGAAAAATCTCAAAAATTCAAAATGAGGGTTTCCTCAAAGCCCGGCTGACAGTAACGGTTTATATTCAAAAATCAATAACTGAATGATTATATGGATACAATCGGACCAGAAATGGTTTATTCCGGAGTAATTGCAGTCATCATCCTGATGATCGTATTCTCAGTACCTACGATATTTCTTACGGTAAGGGGATCCTCCAAGATGATTAAGAGATACATGATTCTAAGGTCTATCGCTGATAAAGAAAATGAAGATAAAGTTCCGAAAGAAGTACTGAACGAATGGAATGCTGTAAAGTCACCAATGGTCTATATCACGATGATATCGGAACAGATTGAAAAGCTGAACAATCTCAGACCGTTATTCTTCCAGGCCATATTGGCTGTCATCATGTCTGTAATTCTCGGATTCTTTGCAAAATATGAGACGTCAGTGCTCATCATGTTCATCGTCATAGATGTTGCAGCAATTCTGGGCATCATCTACGGTTCCGTCTATATGACGATCTACAAACAAGAATATCTGAAGATCCTCAAAGAACTCAGTAATAACGATCCATCCAATGGATCGGCTGACGGCATGTACGGATGATTTCTCCCAAACTCATTATAGTCTGAGTGCGTTATCGCACTCATGACTACAGTTATTCTGCACACCAATGTCGGTGACATCAGACTGAAGATGTACGATGACATGCCTATCACAACAGGCAACTTCATCAAACTCGCTAAAGAAGGATTCTATGACGGCGTCATATTCCACAGGGTCATCGAAGGATTCATGATTCAGGGAGGAGACCCGACAGGCACAGGTATGGGCGGTCCCGGATACAACATCCAGGATGAATTTGTAAAAGGCCACAGCAATAAGAAAGGTACGATCTCAATGGCCAACACAGGGCGCCCCAACACAGGAGGGAGCCAGTTCTTCATCAACACTGTCGATAACGGATATCTTGACTGGGATGACACAAGGACTCCGTCCAAACACCCGGTTTTCGGAGAATGCGAAGATGAGGAGAGCTTCAAAGTCGTCCTTAAGATTGAGAGGACAGAGACGGATTTCAATGATAAACCTGTCGAAGAAAGAAAGATCATCAAGGCCGAAGTAATCGAATGAGGTGAGAATGATGAGCAAACATGTCATGGAAATGCTGGGAATGTCCAAAGTCACCATCATTGATGGTAAGGTCGTGGAAGTGACAGAACCTAAAGTGAAAGTCTGCCCATTATTCAAAAAACATCGTGGTATTGATGAGATTAACTGTGAAGCTGTAAGAAAGAATGCTGAATACAGGATCGGGAAATTCGGTATGTGCAATGATAATCGCCAAATAAGAATGCACGATTTCCTCAATTTCGGTGTCTCGGAAATGCTCAGTCTTGCGTTGCAGAATAGTCTGATCAATGCTGCTGTCATTGCTGCAGATGGATGCGGCACAGCCGTCATCGACGATCCTGAGATCGTTCAAGGCATGGGCGGTCGTATTTCAGGCATCATAGAGACTGAACCCATAAAGGCTGTTGTAGATGGCATAGGAAGTGAAAGAATCCTCGATCCCAACACAGCCAAGATAGAACAATTCGAAGGTGTTGAGAAAGCATTCGCGATGCATTACCATACAGTCGCTGTCACAGTTACCGCAGCAAAGATGGCCCAGGAGATCAGAGATGCGTTCGGAAGAAGTGTCGTCATCATTGCTGTACACACCACAGGAACATCCGAAGAAGACGCTTACACAATGTTCGATTGTTGTGATATCATAACATCCTGTGCATCGAAATACATCAGAGAAGCCGCAAAAACAAAAGCGATACTCCAAGCAGGTACGAAAGTACCTGTGTATGCAGCATCGGAAAAAGGTGCTGAAATAATCAAAGCGAAATTGGATGAATTAGGAAAGAAACCGGACACAATCCTGGAAGAAAGCCCTGTTCCACTAATCTGATCACTTTTCAACAACAAGGTGTGTTCCTGAACGAAGATATATCAGGGGCACACCGACCTTTCTCAGCCTTCCTCTGAGAATCTTATCGTTTGTAAGTACATAACCGCCGGTCCTTATCGCCAATTCGATTACTGCATTATCTCCGGTCGCTTCAGTAGGGATTATCTCATAATGTCTTGCCAATTGCAACGCCGCATTGGCATATTTGTTATCAAGATGCTTCAATTCACCTATCAGCGGACCGGGAACAACGAAATCCACTTCTCCAAGAAGATTCTGCACAGAAAGATCGAGATTCATCTTTCTTTCGAACGGCATCAGCAATGCGTTTGTATCCAGAACAACGGTCTGCATGATCAAAACTCGACGATACCGTATCCGATCAATCTCCATTTATTGGAAATCCTTCTGGATATGGCCACCCTCTGTCCCTCTACGACACAGACCGGTATCTTCAGAACCACCTGTATCAATCCGCCTTTGCCGTTCTTGACGATCCCTACAGTCGTAGCGGTTCCGATCGAGAGCATCAATGGTTCATTGCTCTTGATCTCATCAACTTTGAGATCCGATGATGCTCCGACGACACGGTCGAGAAGTTCCGTTTTCATTGTAAAATCATGTACGACAGCCGGAAGATTGCCTGGAACCCCTACCATCCTGCCTGTGAGACCATCCGATTTTGTGATCGATGGATCCAAGGATGTACCGATAGAGATCAGACCTCCGGGGTTCACGCTCTTCACTGATTTTCCGCCTGCGATGAGCGATGTTATCTTGGTCGTCAATCTCTTGTAGACGTCCTTTCCTCCGACCTCTGTCTTGATTCCCGGGACGATCTCAATCTCATCGCCTACTTTCAATGTTCCCTGGATCAGAGATCCTCCGAGAACTCCTCCTTTCAGGTCCTTCGGCAATGTACCCGGTGAATTGATGTCAAATGAACGTGCAACATGCATGAGGGGTGTTGATTTCTTATCCCTCTCGACTTTGGAGATGATATGTTCCTCGATCGCCTCTATCAACTTGTCGATGTTGACACCGCTGTTAGCCGAGATCGGTATGATCGGTGCATTCTCTGCAATCGTACCTTTCACGAATTCTTTAATCTGTTTGAAATTCTCAACGGCTTCCTCACGGGTGACGATATCTATCTTGTTCTGGACAATGATGATCTTCTCGATACCTATGATGGATAGTGCCATCAAATGTTCCTTCGTCTGTGGCTGCGGACATCTTTCATTCGCTGCCACAAGAAGGATCGCTCCATCCATGAGAGCAGCTCCTGACAGCATCGTTGCCATCAGAGTCTCATGTCCCGGTGCATCGACAAATGATACAGACTGCAGATAAGTAGTCTCAGCTCCGCACTTCGGACATTTCGGTTTGGTCCCGTATGCTATACTACCTTCGCAATCAGGACATTTATAGAAAGATACATCAGCATACCCGAGTCTGATGGAGATTCCTCTCTTGACCTCCTCAGAATGACGGTCGGTCCACTCACCGCTAAGGGCTTTGGTAAGAGTGGTCTTACCGTGATCCACATGCCCGATCATTCCGATGTTGATCTCGGGCTGCTTCTGTACTTTCATCAGTTCTCCGGTGCTCCCTCAGCGGGTGCGGCGAGGCATTCTTCGATCGATTTTGGTCCGTATTCTGCAACTGCCATGTTGATCTGAACGATCGACTGGGAGATTGTTGCGCCACGAACTGCGACTCTCTTCCTCTGTCCGGGGTATTTCTCGTGGAAGCTCTGTCCGTCTGCCATCAAAAGCATCCTTCTCTTGTTACCTGGCATGTCTCCTCTCATCGGGACACCGGTATTGTCACTTCCGCCTGTTATCTTAAGTTTGTATCCGGGGAGACCCACGAATATTCCATCAATGATCTCTCCGATGTTTTTACCAATCAGAGAGTTCGCGTGGTGGCCTGTCACGGCAATGTTATATGATTTGCCGGTCTTTACGTCATTTACGATAGCTTTGAAATCTACCATTTGAACACCTGTAGATTTCGCCTATTATCATAAAGGTTATAAAGGTATGCCTTAAAAAGCACAAATACCCAGTAATTCAAAGATGATTGAAGGATCACATTCCCCAGAACGGATCGGATTTCCTCTTGATCTCAAGATATTCCTGAAGGACCATTTTCTCATCCTCATTAAGATCCGCCTTCGTCTGAAGATCCTTGATGCTGGATTCCAACAGTTCAACATAGATGACATCTTCGACATCGATCTGCCTTCCGACAGTGACACCGTCGATGGCCATCGCGACCTCTTCTCCCTGCGATGCACTTTTGAGAACTTCCTCTCCGTCACGGAGCGATCTGATCTTGCCTGCATCCGAACCATCGGCTTTGATCAATCTGAGATCTGCTCTGACCTTTCCCGCGATCACATGAACTCCGACAATTGCGGGTTTTGCAGCATGGAAAACACAATTCGGCATGATAGTGAATTTTGCAGGGAACGGTATCTCATTCCTCTGCCCTTCATCCAATGATCTCTTGGCCTCATCGACCCATTCCTGATATTCCTCGATGAGACGGTAAACGACCTGATTGGAGAATACCTTGACACCTGTCTCGTGTACCTCGGATTCCGCCTCCTTTGACAGATTTGCATTGAATGCCAGAAGTACTCTGTTCATAGGGTCGGTGAATGCCGCCGTTTCCACAATGTCCCTTCTGGATATCTCCCCGATGCCGTATTTCCTGATCGGAATTCCTGCGGCTTTCGCTTCGAACGCCAACGCTTCAAGAGAACCGATCGCATCGGCTTTGATTGTGATTCCTTGATCCTGAATCTCAATCTTTACAGATGATTCCTCTGTCATCTCCTTAATTGCGGGATCTTTTTCGTTCTTGACAACTCTGATAGGGGCTCCAGCGATTACTCCTTCCATATTCTGGCATGAGAGTTTCACACCCGCCGCCGCATGCAGTTCATTCACAGAATCGAATCTGTCCCTCGGATCTCTGATCTCATCCAACGGTTTCGGTTTAAGGATTGCTTTCACCCTTGTGACCACCGGTGCAGTCTTTGTACCCAGTGCCACGGTGTCACCTTTCTTCAGAACTCCGTCGTAAAGAATCATATCCAGGGTCTTTCCGAGACCTTTTTCCTCTTTGATCTCCAGGATCGTGCCTCTTCCCGGACCTTCAGCTTTCTCCAGCTGCTGTTCAAGAAAACGCTGTGCAAGACCGATGAGCATCAGCAGAAGATCCGGCAGTCCAATCTCCTCTTTGGCACTGATAGGGACCAATGCAACAGTCTTTGTGAAATCATCTATCCTGTCGTATCTGTCGGCTGAAATATTATGCATCGACAAATCACCCATGATCGAATACATCCTTTCTTCGAATGCGGCGATGGTGTGTGCCTGCTGCTTCTTCTCAGTAAGAACGAACGGTGCACCGTGTTCAACGGTCCATCCCTGGATCGTATCGACCTTGTTCAAAGCAATGATGAACGGCGTCTTGTACTGCCTCAGGATCTTGATGGATTCGATCGTCTGTGGCATGATGCCCTCTCTGATATCGATGACAAGCACCGCGATATCTGCAAGAGAACCTCCTCTTGCTCTCAGTGTGATGAATGAATGATGCCCCGGTGTATCGATGAACAAAAGACCGGGAACGTCGAACTTCTTCTTTCCTATCAACTGTCCGCAGACTTTGTAGATGTGGTCTATAGGGACCTCTGTGGCACCGATGTGCTGTGTAATCGCCCCTGCCTCTCTGGCCTGAACCGATGTTCCCCTGATCGCATCGAGAAGTTTCGTCTTTCCGTGATCAACATGTCCCAGAACGCTTACAACTGGTTGCCTTATCGCCATATCATCACCAAAGTTGATAGTTGAAATGTTAAATTGTTTGATTGACAGTGGCACGAGCCACTGTCAGTGATTCAAGTTTATTCGTATGTCCACTTGTCGAGAGTCCTGTCATAGGTACAGAGTTCCTCTGGTTTGAAGAAGATACCGATCTCCCTCTTTGCTGATTCAGGTGAATCAGAACCGTGGATGATGTTGACACCGGTAACCATTCCGTAATCCCCGCGAATAGTTCCGGGTGCAGATTCCTGAGGATTCGTCTTACCCATGATGTTCCTGCAGACCTGGACGGCATTGTCGCCTTCCCAGACCATTGCAAGGACAGGACCTGATGTGATGTATGAGATCAAAGAGTCGTAGAACTTCTTTCCTTTGTGCTCACCGTAGTGGATCTCAGCGGTCTCTTTCGGTATGACCATGAGTTTCATTGCGATGAGCTTGAGTCCTTTCTTCTCGAAACGTGAGACAATCTCTCCGCATAGTCCGCGCTGGACTGCATCCGGTTTGATCATAAGGTAGGTCTGTTCCATAGCCATAGGGAATCACTCCTTGTTCTCTGCTTTCTCAGCGGACTTGAGACGTATTGCTTTTTCAGACTTTGCCTTGTCAGTCCACTCAGTCGTCCTGGGCACTCTCTTGAGTTCGATCATATTCTTGTAGCACTTGTTGGTGCAGAAGTTAAGAACAGATCCGTCTTTTTTGACGTACATTTTTCCTGTTCCAGGCTCGATCTCCCTGTAACAGAATGAACATTTTCTGATCTCTGCCATTAAATCACCTCATTCCAAGTTTCCTGGCTTCTCTGGATGTCTCTCTCAACATGAGAATATCACCCATTCTGACAGGACCCATGATGTTCCTGGTGATGATCCTTCCCTTGTCACGTCCATCAAGAACACGGACTTTGACCTGGGTAGCTTCACCAGTCATTCCGGTACGTCCGATTATCTCGACGACCTCTGATGGGATGCTATCTGTGTCGACCATTCAAATCACCATTCAGTTCTTCAGTGCTTTGACTGCTTCTGCGATTTCGCCACAGAGTGCTTTTCCTTTGCCGAGATCAATGATTGCAATTGATGCTGTTGGTTTTTCAAGACCGATTGCGTTTCCGAGTTCTGCTTTCGCAGGTACGTAAACATATGGAACGCCCCTCTCTTCACAGAGTGCAGGCATGTGAGCGAGAATTTCTGGTGGTTCGACATCGACTGCCATGATGACAATTGCTGCCTCTCCGCGCTCTACAGCTTTTGTTACTTCGTTTGTTCCTTTCTTGATCTTGCCGCCATCTCTTGCCATCTCAGCAAGGTTGTAAGCTTTATCAGAAAGCTCTTTTGGTGTCTCAAATTTTACAAATACAGACATTTTATTACCTCTTTCAGGTGTAAAACACCCTCATTATTCATCGGCTCAATAAAGAGCAGGCCTACCATCTCATTATAATATATAAGTGTAAGCGTGCGCACAAAAATTTAAGGAGAAGCCTCAGGAAATGACGATTCCAACATTCCTTTCTTGTAACATTTCGTAAAATGTACAATAAACCAGGCGAATACACAAGCCAGACATGCCACTTGGGCTGTTTCCGGTTTTATGAATGCGGAACCTATCACCACTATCATAAGTATGAAACCGAAGATTGCCATCCATCTCTCCCCTGACATTATGTCTGCAATTGTGAGGAATACCAACGCCAATCCCATTCCCACTGCGAATATGCCAGCTACGACTGCATGCTGAGGGTAGAAACTATCTGTAAATATTCCGACGAAGAATGCTCCTATGCCTGATGTCATAAGGAACGCCCCGCCTGCACAATACAATCCGTCTTCGAAGATGATCTTTCCTATCCCGTATATGGCTAACAATATTCCTGTTATGTAACATATGATGTTGAATGTTGTCGCCACCCATGCTGTCGGTGTGACCCCAAGCCTCGAAATAGAATCTGTTCCTATGGACCATTTATCATCGGCGAGACCCAGAATCATGACTGCCAATGTGAAAAGTAATATTGCTGCCATACCACATATTACATATGGCCTTTCGCCTTTTCTTTTCAGATCCATGTGTTCATTTACACAGAGCCAGTATTTAATAATTAACAAAACTCAGAATATTCATTTCTTCAGAACTGCATTGTATACTTTCTCTATCATATCAACAGTTCTAGACACATTCTGTTCCTCGGCAATACGACGCGCATTCTTTCCCAATTCGATACGCTTTTCTTTATCCGAGAGCAGAGAATTGATCGCATCCGCAAGCCCTTTCGGATCTTTTGGTCTGACATATACTCCGGCGGATTTCACAGTACAAGGGAGGCCGTTCACATCCGTACAGACGATCGGTCTTCCGTAGGACATTGTCTCCAATGCAGCCAATCCGTATGATTCGAAAATTGAGGGCATTACGAACATTTTGCATTCTGACATCAACCTATTTTTTTCTTCCTCGGTGACCCAACCTTTCATCTCTATCTTATTCTCAAGGCCGTATTTTCTGATTGCTTTACTGAGTCTCTTAACATCAGGCCCTTTTCCGCATATCACAAGTTTGCAGTCAATATCCTTCATCGCTTCAATGAGATAATCCAATCCCTTCGTACGGACCAATCTTCCGAGCGAAAGTATGTAGTCCCCTTCATTGTCACTGAGTTCGGGATAGGATTCCAGGCATGGACATGCAGTTGTCACCTGTTCCGGCGCATATCCCCTCCTGATAAGGTCGTCCCTTACAAAATCGCTTACTGCGATTATGTGATCAAATGTATCCAATGTCTTTCTGAAGGAATTATCATTGATCTCAGAGAGGTAATGTTGCAACCCTGTACCTTCACCCCACATGTTATGATATGTGAACACTTTCCTGCCGACATACCTCTTCATGTCCTTAGTGTAGGACGGAG
Organism: Candidatus Methanarcanum sp.; assembly: GCA_045600635.1. Classification (GTDB taxonomy): domain Archaea; phylum Thermoplasmatota; class Thermoplasmata; order Methanomassiliicoccales; family Methanomethylophilaceae; genus Methanarcanum. The sequence goes on along the minus strand of JAZRYJ010000012.1, from coordinate 48,685 downwards.
CCCATCTGTAATTGAAATTCACCACATCAGCATCGATCTCATTCAATGTCCTCAACAATCCGCTGGATGTGATATAGGGCGGATTGTAAATCTTGATGAAATGAGACGGCAGTCTCACTATTCTATATCCATCATCAGATATTTCTTCCGCTTTTGTTCCCGGGAGCTGCCCTGTCACAATAGTAACATCATGACCCCTGGCCACCATCTCCTTGGCGATCAGATGCATCCTGTGTTCGATGCCGCCGAAGAACGGATAAAAGAATGGATTGACATCAACTATCTTCAATCAATCCCTCCTTCTTACGTTTGATGAATGCTATGATCAGACATACGACTATCATGATGATCACGAACGCTATCGTCACCCACTGGGCCACAGGTCCGCTGAAATATGCCTGGAAGAATCCGGCGAACAGGATGATGATTCCGTATTTCAGATAACATCCGATGAAATTGTAGAACAGCGCTCTCTTGATGGTCCATGACGGGATAAGACTGACAAATGCACCTGCGAACGGAAGCATAGGTGCCACACGGTTAACCAACAGCATCTTCTCATCATGAACTATGAGGAATTTTGAATATTTGTCAGCGGCATGTTTGATCCTTTCCGGTACCCTGATGTATTCCACAATGAAATACAACGTCAGCAGACCCAACGCTTCTGCTATCGACACCACGATAAGGACCAATATCGACCATTGCCAAGTGGATTTGTACATTATTCCGATAGTGAAGAACAATTCCGGCAATGTAGGGAACAGGACTGCATCGATATAGAATATCAGAAACAGAGCAAGAAGCACTCCCCATCCACCGTAAGGTCCGAAAAGATCGTACAGCCATTGACCGATATCGAACATCATACCGCCTTCTTCTTTGCTACAACATCATCATACAGCTCGGTTATCTTTTTGAGATAACTTTCCGATGAGAATTCAGCAGCGGTCTTCCTTGCATTCTCTCTCACAGTATCATCGGCATTCAATGCTTTATTTATCGCTTCCACACATGAATCGACATTATGTTCGAACAAGAATCCGTTCTCTCCATCCTTGACATAATCTGCGAGTGCACGTGCATTCGCACACGCCAGAGGTATACCGTAATTCATAGCCTCCAATGCACAAAGACATTGTGTTTCGAATCTTGATGCTGTAATGGCCGCATCTCCGGCACAATAGAAATCTGCAAGTCCCTCACTCTGAAATCCTGCAAAAATGACTCTGTTCTCGATTCCTAATTCTTTACTCAATTCTTTCAATGAATCCAAAGCCGGTCCGCTTCCGACGACCAGAAGAACAACATCATCATCCATCTTCGCTATCGCTTTGATTATCAGATCGGTGTCTTTTTCGAATGATACCCGTCCGACGCACACGACGACCCTCCTGTCATCGATATTATACCTTTTTCTGATCTCTGAACCGTCAGCAACAGGCGGGAATCTCCTTGTGTCGATCGGCGTCGGTATTATCCTCATATCCTTGATGTGCAGCCCGTGCTCCCTGAGCTCTTTAGCTGTGGATTCCGACGGTGCTACGATAGCATCCACCCATTTCGAGAAATATTTCAGATATTTCCAGACAAGTTTCTCAGCTGTTTTTTGAGGCATTTTGATCGGAGAATAATACTTCATCGTATCCGCGACCATAGTGTGGAACGTCACAACGACCGGTATCTTAAGACGGTGCGCTGCGATCAATCCTTTCAGCGCCATAACCGCTATACCCTGGATGTGCACAACATCAGGATTGATGCTTTTGATGACTTTTTTAGCATGTGATGGAAAAATCGGAACGAAATAACCTGCATAACTTCTGAATTTGACCGCTTTGAAGTAATGCACTCCGTCCATACGATCCTTCTTCCCGGGATCGGGAGCTACAACTTCATTCTCAATGCCATTGTTGTCAAAGATGTACTTCACAGTATCAATACTTGAAACGACCCCATCTCTGGTCGGATGATAACTGTCAGTAACAATGGCCACTTTCATTGTATGCGAATCTACCTCTTATTATAAAGACGTCAGCAACTGCTCTTCTTTTTGTCGGCAAAATGTTTTGCCAGGTATTTCAGCAATAGGTAGACGAGATATGCAAGGATGAGGTCGATCAAAATCGCCAGTATCAACCCTACTACATTCTTCATGAAGAAATCACTGAGATCCACCCATTGGAATTCTTTGATTAGACATGTTCCTATGAAACAGAAAGCGTACATCCAGGGGAGCATTCTTCTTCCCATAAATTCCAGAATCCTGCATCTGAATTGATCCTCTCTCATTCTGAATGAGAGGATGAAGACGGTGATCATCATTATCACAGAACCTACATACATATTCGGACCTGGGTGCCCTGCGACCGGACCTTCATACACTCCGATACTCATTATGTACACGACCTCAATGAAATTCAATACGATTCCGAAAATGAGAAGATAACACATCGGTCTGGTCTTATACCTCTCATCGATCACATCCATGTATTTGTGGATATAATATCCGGCAGAGAAACAGAACACTGCGATGAACGGATACATTATCTCTCCGAGCTCTATGGTTGACATGAAATTGCCCAGACTTGTGATCTTAAACATCGGAAGTATCTCACCTGCAATGATGTCTATCGCCAACAGTACGATTCCGAGATAGAAGATGTATCTGGTGTTGAATTTGAATTTCATACAACCCCACCACACGATGTACATTATCAGCAATGCAAATACAAACCATTCATGCACAGTGTAATTACTGGCGATCAAAGTGTATTCAATGAGCTGATTGACATCTATATAACCTGCTCCCAAACGGAAAAGATCGACAATGAAGTATGCCAATTTCATTATGATTATTAGAAAGACCAGATGCAGTATCTTTCTTTTTATTCCTGCTTCAGCATGTCCGTCTTTGGAGAACAGGAAGAAACCGGATATCATAAAGAAAACCGGCATCGAGAATCTTCCGATACCGTAAACGAATTCAACGACAGAATATCCCAATACAGTGAAATCGGGACAATAATGAACGAATGTTACCAGTATAACTACTACAGCGCAGAATAATCTGAGGAAATGATTCTCAATCCTTGTTGTGGCTGCAGTATCGTCTGCCATAATAGCCAGAATATCTATGTTCGCAATATAACATTTTGCTGTTCGTATCAAAATAGCACTGTTGTTTATATCTGATATCACATTAGCATCAATAGATGGATCCATCTAAGATACCAGATACGGGCATCGAAGAGCAACTGACGATGCTCCCTGAATATGCAGAATATTCAATGAGTTTAGTGAAACCCATGGAGAAATCTGAAAAGATCTGTATATTCGCTTCCGGTCAATCATCCATTGCAGCTGAAATAATATCTGCATATTCCAACGAATGTTCGAAAATACAGATACAGCTGATACAGGATTCACGTGTACCGTTATGGATATCTGACGATACGGATGTCATTCTAATATCATACAGCGGCAACAACAAGGTCATAAACGACGTGTATCCTGAAGTCATAAAAAGGAACTGCAGAATCCATTGCATAGCATCAGGCGGAAAACTCGAAACATTATGCAAAAAAAATTCCGTTGACTTCTACAAAATCCCTGATAAAATGACACCGATGTCAGCAACAGGATTCATCTTCGGGATATTGGTGTCCATAATCCAGGAGATGGGTGTATGCGACATCAGAGACTCGTTCATGAAAATGATCCCTGAATTGAAGACATATCGTGACAATATCGTCAGATCATCATACAACCCATCAGACTACAGGTATCTCCTGAATGATTCGATCTGTGTATACGGAACAAGTGATATCAGACCACTATACAGAAGATACAAATTGGATGCAAATGAAATATTGAATCGTCGTTCATTCTGTGCTGAACTGCCGGAATTCAATCACAATGAACTGGTAGGGTGGAGCATGACTAAAACAGATATGAGTTCGTGTTCCCTTATATTAATGCGCTCAAAAACGTACAACCTTCTCTCCACCATCGTTGATAACACAATAGAGACTCTGAAGGAATATGGTGCTGACGTCATAACTGTGGATGTACCCGGAGATGATGTTCTCCAGAAGAATCTGAAAGGTATCATGTTCATAGACATACTGTCTGTAAAACTTTCAAAGGAGGCGGAATGATGCCGGATACGATGCCAATTAAAGAGCAGCTTCATGGTTTCATAGATGATCTGGAAGTCTCCTTGGATTTCTTCATCAAGAACATAGATTGCGACAATATCATACTTTACGGGATGGGGGGATCGGCGATAAGCAATGACATCGTATTAGATTTCTCATCCACACATACTGTAAAACCGATCACTGTCATCAAAAGTCCTGTTCTGCCGTCTTGGGCCAATGAAAGGACGCTCACAATAATATCGAGTTATTCAGGAAATACGGCTGAGATCATTGATGCATACAAAAACGCGGTCGCGAGAAATTGCATCAGGATCGTCATATCATCCGGTGGGACCCTGAGAAATCTCACTAAAAAGAACAATGACATGTACATTCCGTTATCCCCGAGGATGCATCCGAGACATTCCATTGGTTTCATGATCGGATACATAGTAAGTATCATCAGAGCCACTGGATGCGAGAACTTCTCCAATGATATCCTGGATGCCACTCCCCGTCTGAAAGAATACAGGGAGACCATAGAGAATGACAATCCTTTGATCAAAGAACTCAGTGAATATTTCTTCGAACGCATTCCTGTGATCTGCTCATACAATGAGATGAATTCGATAATATTCAGGTGGAAGACTCAACTCAATGAGAATTCCAAAATGGTCGCCTTCTACACTTCATTCTCCGATTTCATACGTTTCGATGCAGAAAGCTGGGCCGGAAAACAAGATGGGCTGTTCGCACTTACGTTGTTAGCTTATGATAAGGAAGATGTGAAAAGAAATGAAGACCTTGGTAAATTGATATCATTCCTTGATGATCATAAGATCAGATACAAACTGGTTACCATCGGAGGTTCCACATATGCAGAGAATATGCTGCGTACCCTCATACTTGGAGATTATCTTTCCATCAGATTGGCGGAAATGAATAAAGTGAACTCATCAGAGGTTCCTCCGATCAATACGATGAAGGAAAAATTGAAAGCGAAACTCGCTTCCAAAAAATGATCATATCGATTCTCTGACCTTTCTGAAGTATTCGTTATCTTTCTGCCCGTCGAGCCAGGATCTCATCTTTTCAGAGGATACGTATCCTTTCTCAACAGCAATGATCTCAGGACACAGGATTTTCTTTCCTATCCGTTTTTCTTCAGAAGCTATAAAGTTCGAGGATTCCAGTAATGAATCGAATGTGCCTGCATCGAACCATTTCACATCTTTACTGAATACTCTGACCTGAAGTTTAGATTTATCAAGGTAGATTTTACTGAGGTCGGTTATCTCCAATTCCCCTCTGGCCGACGGCTTCAGATCTTTAACGTGATCACATGCGTTCTCATCATAGAAATACAGACCTACGGAAGCACAATCGGATTTCGGCATCTTGGGTTTCTCTTCTATAGATGTGACCTTGTTTCCGTCAAACCCTATGACTCCGAATCTCTCAGGATCCTTCACATGGCATCCGAAAATCACTGCCCCGTCATTGACAGAAGATGCATCCAAAAGCAATGATTCGATGTCCTTTCCGTAGAATATGTTGTCTCCCAGGATCAATACCGATCTTTCATTGCCGATGTATTCCTTTGCGACATTGAAAGCGTCCGCAACTCCGCATTGCACATGCTGGATCTCGTAACTTATCTTCACACCGAACTGTGAACCGTCTCCCAATGTCTTCTTGAATTTCTCCTCATCTGTTTCATTCACAATGACAAGAATGTCTCTTACACCGGCCATCATCAATGTTGCCAATGGGTAATAGATCATCGGTCTGTCATAGATCGGAAGAAGGATCTTTGAGATCGGAAGCGTGGCCGGGGATAATCTGGTACCTGATCCAGCTGCCAATATGATTCCTTTCATGATGAAACCTCCCTCGATACAGCATCGAATTCCTTTTTCAGTTTCTCTACACGTTCTCTGGCCTTCTTCTCATCCTTGGATTCCGAATATATTCTGAATTTAGGTTCAGTTCCTGAAGGACGCACAAGAACCCATCCGTCGTCATAATCGATCCTCATCCCGTCGATATCATTGACGTTCTCATCCTTGTGAAGATCCAACATCTTCTTCATGATGGAAGATTTGGACCTCTCGTCACAGATTCCTTTTTCCTTGATCGTGTAGTATTTAGGCAATTTTCCTATCTGATCATCCAGTGAGCCGTTCTTTGCAATGAACTCCAGCATTCTTGCCAATGTCATTCCGCCGTCACGGCAGTATTGATGTCCTCCGAATATCACACCGCCGTTCTCCTCTCCGCCTATGATACTTCCGTCCTTCATCATCTGACGTGCTACGATGGGCGATCCGACGGCTGTGTATATCACGCTGCCTCCGAATGATTTTGCTACTTCTTCTACAATGGCAGATGTCGCAATGGTCGTGACCACATTCTTGTTCTTACCACTCTCTGTCATCAATCTGCAGAGCAGGGCCAGAGTTATGTCCCCTCCGATGAATTTTCCGGATGATGTGATGAACATGCAGCGATCGGCATCTCCGTCATGTGCTGCACCGACATCGGCTTTGAATTTTACGGTATCCTCTTTCAACTGTGAGAGATTCTCCTCGATAGGTTCACTGTAATGCCCCGGGAACATTCCGTCAGCTTTTCCATTGATCACTTTATACCTCACGCCCAATCTTTCAAGGATCTTGGGTGATGTGTAAACGGATGCACCGTTGGCACAATCCAGACATACGGACAGTTTTGCATCCTTTATCGCTTTGGCATCCACTTTCGAAACAATGGAATCAATATAATCCTCGTCGGCCCCGATTATCGTAACCTCAGAACCTAATTTATCCCAAGTTACCGGTTGGATATCAGTGTCATATGCATCTTCGATCGCTTTCTCTTCTTCCGGCGTACATTCGGTACCGTCTGATGAGATGCATTTTATTCCGTTAAACTGCGGAGGATTGTGTGATGCTGTTATCATAACCCCGCCGGTCACTTCATCATGTGTTTTGACGTAATATTGGAGAGATGGTGTTGGCATCAATCCGAGATAATGGATATTCACACCCATCGACATCAATCCGAACGATACCCCTGAACGTATCATATCCGATGATACACGTGAATCAACGGCGATTGCAATCGGGCCCGGTCCGAGGACCTTAGCTATACACATCCCCACTTTCATTATCTTGTCACAGGAAAGATCTTCGTTCGGGATACCGCGTATCCCGTTCGTACCGAACATCTTCATATCTCAATCTCCGCACATGAGCTTATCATAAACTTTAGCACAGAATTTTCCCAACCTGCCCATCTGATGGAATGTCGTTACAACGACTTTCGGACTGATGTGTGATTCTCCCGCAGCACGTTTACCGAAATCATACTTGATAGTGGCGATCTTCAGATCCGCAGGTCCGTATTTGAAAAGATCCATCAGGACCTTCCATCCTTTTCTTTCAACGTTGTTCCAGTTCTCTTTAATGACCGGAACGAACACATCGCAACGCCCAGCATATAATCCTGACATTACGTCAGTGGCCCTGCTCTTCCTCAGTCTGAAAAGATAGATGTCCGCCATAATATTGAATGCCCATGACCCGGCCCAACGTTTGAATCCGAGAGCGAATCTGTCATTCCTTGTACCGATGCAGAGATCATATCCCTTCTCCATCTGCTCATACATCTGTCCGAGTGCTGACGGTGGATGTTGGAAATCACAATCTATCGTCATGAAGTAATCAGTTCCGCATTCTACTATGCCTTGGAAACAACTGATCGCAAGTCCTCTGTCATTCGGATCTCTGGTGACCATTTTGGTCTTCGGATCATTGAGTTCTTCTATCAATTGTTTAGATTTATCAGTTGAATTGTCATCCATGAAAAAAATATAGAAATCTGGATACAATTCTCTGATGGCTTTCGCCATATTGACGACGTTCAATTCCTCATTATATGTGGGAATGATGACAGAGCATGTGCCTGGCATAGTATCAATTCTGAATCGGATACACTATATAAATTAATGACTGCTCAACATAGCACTTTTCCGATACTCCAAGAGGTTGCTGGTGTTCCGACACCTATGAAGAGAATCACATCTTCGGATGTGCCTATCGGACCTGCCGTGAATCTTCCGTCTGACACTTTACCTGTTCCATGCGATAACACTGAAGAATGATGTGTCAATCCAGATATTATAAGATCGGCACATGATGTGCGATCCATCAACTCATGGGAAATGTTCTCAGAATATGCAATATTACCTCCGTAAACTATCGCATTACCATTGAATAATTTCACTGCTGTAACTGCTGAATATCTATCATTCACATACCCGAGCGGAAGTGAATCCTTCACATCCAATGACAGCCCATAATCACACACATCATAACGTAACTTTGTCCCCTTGAACATATCAGACTGTTTATTGGCAAATTGTTTCTCAGTCGACACCATGCCGTTGAAGAACCCCGTACCGAGATCCTCAACTCCGTTCTTCGTGGAAACGTATCTTCCGATCTCCGGTCCGGCCCAATATACCGTGCCACCGGATTCCATCCATTCCTGGAATAATGTCACATCTTTTCTGTAAACGGTCTCCGGCAATGCACCCGTTACGAAGAACACACCGCAATCCCTGTCAGACTCCAGGATCGTCTTCAATTCAGATGCATTGCAGAATGACACGTCACTGTAATTCCGTCTTTCCAACATCTTTTTCAGCACATCGAAGAATTCTTTCTGTTGATAATTTGTATTCAGATCGGATTTGTAACTTTCATCATAGTAAAGATAGATGTGTTCCGGAAGATCTGTTCCCGAATACAACGAATACATAAGTTCAGCATCTACACCTGATACGGAGAATGTTACTTTTCCCTCTTCACTCATCTGAATGTCTGCACTGTAGTCTCCATGTGCATTGAAATAAACAAAAAATGCACCTGTCGCTATGATTATTGCCACAATCGCCAATGTGATGTATGCTAGACGTTTATCCGTGTCTAACACCCCTGTAGTAATTGCGATACCATTTGTATGAGATATACAACAAAGAAATATACGCTATCATACCGAATATCATTGTAAGCAGATCGGAACCATTCAAAGGCCCGATTATGCTTCCTGCCAAGAATTCCATAATGCCCTTTATTATCGAAATATCAATGAAGCCTGTAGCAACTGCCAATGATGTAAATGACAACATGAATGCTGTTATTTCCATCAAAGTGAAAAGAATACTTGTAATTATGAATGGTTTAATATATTTCTCACTGCAAACAACCGCATAGATGATGATGAATGGAAATGCTATCAATATGTATGATGGGGCGCAAGGCCACAGTATGACCGCCAACGCAGTTAGAAACATAAAAGTGATGAATTTTTTATTATCAAAATCATTTGCTATGAGCATTCTGTATGCAAGATACAATTCCATGAATACTGAGAATATCATAATTAATGTGACGATTGATAATCCTCCCTGTTCAAAATCCATGTTATTTCCTGTTGTTCTAATAAGTGAATATGCAGCATAAGCGACAATAGCCACTGCAGCAAAAATCAATAGGGCGCGCCTTACATTCCTGTCAGTATTCTTAACATCTTTAGACTCTAATAACTTAGGCAACAATTTGTTAATAACTAAAAGAATCAATCCTATGACAATAACTGCTGCAATAACTATGATTACCGTTTCAGTAAGGCCGATGTTTGCTAACGTTTCACGTGTTATTCCAATCCTATATGCCAAAAAATAGGTGGACAACCAGAAATCGCCGTTAATTATATTTGGAATGTAGATCAATACAAAAGCCACAACTGCCCCGACAATGGCCTGTGAAAGACATCTTATCCCCTCCTTTCCGGTGCCCTCGTGTTTCAACACTATGGCTACCAGGAAGAATATTAAGAACAGCGGAAAGAATTTTGTAAGCACAGCAGCTGAGAATGCCATCCCACCGAAGAAGTACTGTCTGTCATATGCTAACATTATTGACAGAAGTATCATAAGTACTGACACATTATCGAACATACCGTGTACTGATGATTCAGTTATCACCAACGGACAGAAGAACCATAATGTGAATGCCAGGATCGATTTCGTTTTATCGTTTGTGAATCTCATAACGATCCTGTAGATCAATGCACCGACAGCCAGATCCACAAAGATCAACGGTATCTTGATTATCGTATTGAATCCGATGGATGTGACGAATGCGTTGATCTTGAACTCCTCATTTATCAGCGGGATGAATTCTTCCACAAATGTTCCGTAATCAGTCACATGAAAAAGATCTAAAAGCAATGAATCAGCACCGATTATGTACCCCCATATCGGCGTGTAATAATATCCCTCGGTACCGTACAATCCGAAACCATTCTGGATTAGATCGACAATCTGAGTCCAATATCCCATGTCTATATTGAATGTCAGCAAAGGTGCAAGAATCAGTCTTATGACCAACCCTATTATAATGAGCCAGAGCAATGGATGTTCCACTCTGTTCACAAAAGCCGAAACTTTCTGATATGCTGCATTCATCTGAACTGAATGTAATAGGATGATTGCAATATATAACCTGATGAGTGAATTATAATAAATAGAAAGAGTTGAAGCAGTATGGTCGAAGAAGTCAACAAGGAGAGACCTTTCTACAAAAGACCCATATTCATGTTCTTAGTGATGGGTCTGATCATCAGATTTGTCTGCGCTCCGTTGTTGACCTATGATTACGACATGTATCACTGGGGAGTGATCATGCAGAATATCGATTCCGGCAATGAACTCTACCAGATGACGGGATACTTCTACACCCCCGTCTGGGGATACATTATGGGTTTCATGGATGTCATATGGAACAATCTTGCCTCGATAGATGTGTTCGGCATATTCTCTACCGAAATGATTCCAATAGAAGAACTGGCACATAACTGGCATATGGCGACCATAACATCGCCCGCATTCAATGTTGCTATGAAGATTCCATTGATACTCTGTGACATTCTTGTCGGATATCTGATTTACAAAATTGTATTCGAATGGACCAATGATAAGAAGAAATCTGAATTCGCATTCGGAATCTGGTTCCTCTGTCCTATTGTGCTGTATATGTCAGGGATACAAGGGATGTTCGATACATTCGCAGCTTTGATGATTCTATTATGCATAATGTTGCTCATCAAAGAGCATTATCTTCTTGCCGGCGTACTGTTCTCATGTTCAGTACTGCTGAAGATGTTCCCGGCCGCCACTGTAATACTTCTCATACTGTTCGTTCTGATGAAATATGATTTCAAAAAAGAAGGTGTCCGCAATCTTGGAATTGCAACTGTCGGTGCTGTAATCGGTGCTCTGGTGATAATGCTCCCGAACATAATGGAAGGCAATATCGAAAATGCACTCACATTCATTACTGACAGATCTGACAGGACAGGTTTCATAACCTATATCCAGATATTCGCAGTCGTTGTTTTAGAATTATACATCGCATACAGATTCTCGAAACTGAGCAAATTCAATCTTGATAGGGAATTAGTGAAATATTCCCTGTTCGCAATGATTGCAATGTTCATTCTGGGTGTCAACCCGCAATATATGATCATCATAATGCCGTTCCTCATAATACAAATCGTGACGTCCGATCGCAGGTATGCAGTAGGATGGTGGCTTATAGCAATAGGTGCGATGATGTCCGCACTTATTCAAAATAATGTAGGACTTCTTGCTTCAATAGCAGTATTCCAGAATTTCGTACCTATAGATTGGATACTTTCTGTTATGCAGACGTTCGAATCCAGTTTCATCGGCGATATCACATACATGACATTCGTCAACTTTATCTTTATGATTGTTGAATTCGTCGGTCTTGCAGTTGTATTCATCTTCTTATTGGAAGAACCTCTGACGAAAAGATTCTCTGTTGCGAGGAAATATTTCGAAAAATTAGAGAAAATGAGCAAAAAAGAGGTGTCTGAAGATGCGTGATAAGAAGCTTGTGATAATCGCCGTTGCAATCATAGCGATCATATTGGCAGGAGAAGCTTACATCTACACTTTCAATGCAGATTCCACATATCATACGAACGCTGTCATGACTGAAGAAGGATTATCTTATGAAGTCGGTTCCAACATATCCAGCTGTTATGATATTGTATATAGTGACAACGGAATGTTCTCACCGATAACGGAATACTATCTCTATTACGACTCCGGGTACAAAGACAATATCAAAGACATCGAACAACCTATTGGATCTGAAAAATTAGATCAGGGATACTACGTATCACAACTCCAGTATCAACTGAAGAACAGAGGTGTAGAATTCACAGTTCTGAATGCGGAACAACTGGCCGAAACTATGACCATAGATCTGCAAATGAACGGATACAAAAAAGGATTGATCTGTGTTTCCGGTGCACTTCCTGACACCGTCTATGTCGGTGACCGCAATGACCTGATATTCGATTGGATCCGTGAGGGAGGTTGCATCTATTGGGTGGGCTCACTCATCGGCTCATGCTATTCCACACCTGATAAGATAGTTGAAGTACAGAGCAATTATCAAAAATTGTTCTTCGGAGTATCGGACTGTCTCAATACAACTGAAATATCAACAGCACACAATGACATAACCGTTAATGATTACAGACATGCTCTTTCCCTTTCAAGCAATGATGTGAGATACGGAATTGACATCAGCAAACTTCAGTCAAAAGCTCTAGCTGTCGGATTCCAGGAAGAGGGATACTCCAGCATCACAATGGTGGAGAACGGCAGTGGAATGATCTGTGTCATCGGAGGAGATTACTCTAACCGCCAGCGTGCCGATCTTGCACAGATCATAGCATCTCATATCTGTTATGATTCAGAAATTATAGAACATGTATCCGGAAGCGTCACAAGAGGTTCGCATACCGGAACTATCGAATTCCTCACGATGAACGAATCTTCAGCTTACATCTATATGGGCGGCTATTATCTTGAATACGGAAGGAATTATTGCTTCTGATCCTTTTTTTCCTTCTTTGTAAAAACAAGATATTTACTGAATATCCAATTCAGAATTATCTCTATGATACTGGTAACGATCTTGGAGGCCAAACCTTCAACTCCGAATATGACCTGATTCAACCCCAATTCTATCAGTATTGGGAACAGCACCCATGCTATGATTCCTGTAAAGATCCTTGCTCCTGTGAATGAAACGAGTTCTTTGGCAATAACTTTCAAATTAAGTGATTTTGCTTCAAAAACCAACCATTTGTTGGTCACAAATGCAAAGATCACTCCACATACCCAGGACAGAATGTTACTGGCATTTATTTCTATACCGAGGAATACAAAAAGAGCATATGTTACCCATGTGACAATAGTTGTGAAACCACCCATTATCACATACATCACAGGCTCTCTGTACTTGTCCATAATCCTATAATAAATGTCCATCAGCCATTTGCATTCATAGACGCCCATGATCAACATCCAGATGATTGCAGCAGACACCAATATGAACTGAACCTTGTTGAAATCTACAATGAACACAAGCATCAGGATAAGACTCAACAGACAAGTTGCTGCCGTTACCCACAGTTGGAATTTATTCTTCTCCTGATATGATTTTATGATTGTCAATATCAATGATATCATAAAGAACAGAGCGAATAATGATGAAACAACATCGTGAACTGCTCCCATATTGAGAGTAATTATCCCGACACAGCCGAGAAATATTCCCGCCAGCACCATAGATGCATTGATGAGCATATCGATTGTCTTCTCTTTTCTTATTGTGATTATGCGTAATCCCGCCATCAAAAATCCTGCGACGATACAGCCATAATTGAACAATCCTGCTATAAGTGGATCTGACGATATCCCTAGTTGTGAGAAACTGTATTTTCCGAATGACCAATTGCCTTCGATAAGTATTGCTGATGCGATACAGAAGAATGCGATCAAAGCACAAATGATCAATGAGATCGGCCTTATCTGTGAATAAAGCTCTTCTCTGAATTGCCCGGACATCGGATGCTGATTAATTTCACCGTATTATAAGCTGTTTGCATCAGCAACATCATTATGACGCTCTGGTCTGGTAAAATCACAGAATAATTTGATAACTGCGATGAACAGAATAACGTGCGCTACATTCTTCAGGAAAACGATCAATATCGGTATCGGATTGAATCCGAGAACTGTACCTATTGTGAATGCTATCAATCCACTGACGAATGCCAGTAATGCATATCCCATTACCTTCTTGAAGAACACGGGATCCTTTTTCGGAATAAAAAATGGGATCAATGTCAATATCCACAACATATACTGCGAAGAATAGACCTTATTGAATGTTATGAATGTCATCACAACTATCAATGCCATCAATGCCAGGATCCTTAATTCATGCTCCTTGCCGTCATATTTCATCTTGAATGTCCTATATAGCATCCAGATCAATGCTACCGCAAGCATTGCGATCATTATGTAATTGAGATATGATGCTATCAGATCCGGTATCTCGCCGTACAGGGTATTCGAATAATAGTCATCTGTGGATATCTTGTCCACACACGGGAAGAATATGTTGATCACGAGAATGAAGCTGCTGACGACACCCTCGGCCTGCAATCCGCGATCTGCATGGAACGTGACCCAGGAGAATGCAGTGGATGGATCGTTGATTATGAAGGGCAGTTCAATGATCAGACAAACAGCTGCACCGATCAAAGCGAATGTCGCTGCATGCTTCCAATCTCTTTTGGATATGAGTAATATAACGAATACCGGAACTAGAAGAATAGGATAGATCTTGATCATTGCTGCCAATGCTATCAACAACGCAGCAATGTGGAATTTGTCCTTGAGATACGCATAGATTGCACATGTGATCAATGTCACTGCAAATATGTCATTTCTGTCCACAAGAACAAGATTCGCACATAATATCACCATCAAAAAGAACAGGAACATCGAATAACGGTTCTTTTTGAACATGTCAGCTATCTTGTATGCATAATAACAGAAAACTGCGAATGAAATTCCTGCAAAGATGTTGAAAACAACATGAAATGACATCGCATCCCATGACAGAAGTTTCGGTATCAAGAATATGACCAATGTAAATGGTGGGTATTCCAATTGATAATCACTGTACGGCATCAGATGTTTGTCTAAGATGTCACTTATATTGTTGTAATAGTGCTGCACATCGCTTATTCCGAAAAGAATGTCCCCGACAACAGAAACAATGACAAAAAATAATGTACAAACCGCTATAACTTCCAGAAGCACTTTGAACTGCTGTCTGTCGCTCTTTGCATCGAATTTTGTTCCGTACTTCGTAACTGCATTCATGAATGACGACATCATATCACATCATGGGACGAATAACAGCTCATCCTCCACTTCTATTACTTTGACGGTCTCACCGACATCCGTATTCTCAGGGATGCGGATGTCGACAGTTGAATAATTACCCGGGTGAAGTATCTGTATCTCCTTCGGTGATGTAGAGACAACAGTGGCATCTGAAATATCCTTCTCTTTGAACAATATCTTTACTTCAGATAACTCATTTTTCCTCACAGGTATATCACGGAATGTTGCCAGATCCGTCAATCTCCCTCCCGTTTTATTGATCGCTGTAAGTTTGTACGGTTTTCCGTTATATTGGATTACATCACCGACATGGTAGGCAGGCAATCTGACCAGGAATGTCACACGATACATGTCCTGTCCATCCGATGTCTGTCCGACCAATGATGCTGATTCCTTCACATCAGCACCGTATATGTCGGCCAATTCCCTCGTCAGTGCCTTCCCCATCGAAGTGGATGACAGATAGAAATTCACACCGCCGACGGCCTTCTGTATCTTTGTGATGAAAAGATCGCGGTTGTTCTTCGCCTGAATATCGACGTTCTTCTTCACCCAATGTACGACCTCCTCTCTGAGATCGTCGGAGAGATTCTTTTCCCCTGTACGCAATTGGATGATGGATTCGTAATAACTGCCCAATTGTCTGGAGCATCTCTTGCATACTCCGTTCTTGAGACGAACTATTATGCTGCCCTCATCAGAGACTTTGATCCCATTGACGTCAAGATCCGCCTGTATGTGAACTACGAACGTCTTATCCTCCTGTTTCTCAATCATCGGACCCACAGCAACGAGTTTTGCTTCCGGGATTATCATCATCGTACTCAATGCGATATCGATGATTGCATCATCCAGTTCTTTCTTCACCCACTGGTCTCCGACCGAAAATTCATTACAATTGGAACATTTGATGAGGTCAACATGATGCGGCATTGTTATGAGTTTTCTGCCGTCCAGAAAACAATTCATGCAAAGACCGTTTACGGTCTCCACATCCTCTGCACCACATTTGACACAGAATGTCAATTCTTCACAACCTGAGCATGTTTTGTCTCGCCTATCATAAGGACGTTGTCTTTATTCACATATCCTTCTTCAATCGCAAGTGAAACGGTTCTTTCACCGACCAGATTCATCACCGTAGCGGTTTTCATCCTCTCAACGAATATCTCATCAGGAATCAATTCACCGTTGTAGAATCCTTCCGATACCGTGATCCTCATACCGTTCCCTTTGAATGTCTTTCCCAGAACGTCCTCATCACAGGCAGCCAATATTATCTCGTCACGATTGGAATGGATCTTTGTGTAGATCATGCTATCTTCCACCTGCCCTCACTTCTGTAAATGTGATTGTTCTCATGCAATTTCTCGATATTTTCCTTTATCTTGGTCACTTCAATGTTCGGATGTCTTTTGATTATATCCTCATCGGAAAGACCGTCCTCAGATTCCATTATCTCTTTCTCAATCACTGACAGAATATTCTTTATCGTATCTCTGTCCTTTTTGCTGAATTCTGATAACATATCACAATCATATGTTCCGTTTCCTGTCACCATCATCGTATCCAGATAGTATCTGACAAGATTGATTGCTCTTTTAGCATCATCTTCATCAGCAATCGGACTCAGTCTTGATTTTGCGGAAGCTTCCGCAAGACGCACATATGCTTCAAGCTGTCTGGCCGTTATCGGAACAGGCTTATCTTCGCCTTCTCCCTGCGATCTTATTTTGATATACTCTTCCTGAATCATATCGATTGCTTTCTCACTCAATACAGGAGAACAATTCTGTTTAGCATAGGACACATACTTCCTTATTATGTCCACATCATATATCGGTCTGATATCATCTGTGTCTGCAAGTATCTTCTCTCTGTCAACATTCTCATTTTCGGTCTTTGATGCTCTGACCTGACCGCGACGATGCGTCCTCAGAATATGTCTGGCCAATTTCTCATCATCTTGCTTTCTGGGAACATCAGTCATAAGATAAATCAGATCGAAACGGGAAAGCAGTGATGCAGGCAGATTGATCTGTTCTGATAATCTCTCATCACCGCCAAGAACGAATCTGCTGTGTTTCGGATTTGCTGCAGCCAACAAAGAGCATCTGCTCTGAAGCGTTGCATTGATTCCTGCTTTTGCCACTGAGATCTTCTGCGATTCCATCGCTTCATGGAGTGATGACCTGTCATGTTCTGTCATCTTATCCAATTCATCGATACATGCCAATCCTTTGTCCGCGAGTACAAGAGCACCTGCTTCCAATGTCCATCTTCCGTCACCGAATTCATCCTTCACAGCCGCTGCTGTATTGTGGATGACAAAACCATTGCCTATGAATGCATGAGACGGCTCTATTGTGAGATCATAGACATACTCTGGAAGATCCTCTGTAAGAAGTTCGATCTCTGTTATAGGCATCAGACGCATATTCTGCCCTACGATAGATACGAAATTACCGACCGCCAACTCACATGCTGATACCCAATCGAATGTCGCACCTACCATTGCCTGTATCTTAGTCTCAGGCGTGAGAGTGAGTGTCGTACCGCCTGCTGTTATCTTATACAGTTTCTCAGGCGTTTTGATTTTCCATATATATGTGATCGGAAGGTATCTGACTGAACCCAGATCACCTATTGATTGTATTCTCCAATCATCAGATGCCTGTCTCCATATTCCAGGCTTATACTCCTCAGGTGCATTCATTCTTGAATTGACATAATCTCCGATTTTCTCGACTTCGCCTTTGTCATTCACAATGTAAGTATCGCCCGTGATACAAAGACCTGCGGCTGATGTCGATTTTCCCGATGCATATATTCCTCTGGGTGCCAGACGTGACATGTATGAAAGAATCTGCGATTTGGCAACACCGGGATCTCCCATCATCAAAATGTGTATGTCACCTCTTATGACCGTTCCGTCATCCATTTCTTTGGCAACACCGCCGAATAATTGCAAAGCCACTCCTTCTTTCTCCATCTCGTTTCCGTAGATTGACGGAGCAACGGAATGGACGAGATTAACAAAAAATTTCGGATCTTTGGACATCTCCAGTATCCTTTTTTCATCTTCTTCAGTGATCTCTATCTCCTCATATTCTTCCTGTGAGAACTCGACTGAGATAATGTCAATGAATACATCGAATATGAGTGATTTGTCACGATCTGTCTTCTCTACAGGTCTGATAATACCATTGAGTGTGACCCTGTTACCGGGATACACAATACCTGCAAGGTCGTCATCGATGTAACCTGACAGCCTTTCAGGCTGTGCCCCTCCTCTCAATCCTTCAGGATTCTCCTGTATCTCGATCTTCTGAGCGTTAGAATATACTGAACCCTCCTCATCCAGAATGAATCTCAATGCCGATCTGTTACACGCATCATTCGTACACATAATCGGTTCCTTTGCATACATCCCCTTCTGCGGAATCCATATCTGCGCATCACATTTCGCACATCTGTAAAGTGCATTTGTCATTTTCAATTTCGATATTGTGGCTTTCCTGACCAGACCTTCGACGGCAACCAATCTCCCTCTGTGTTCCGATCTGATGTTACGAACATCTATATGTGCATCTTTCGGAAGACTCTCTATCCTCAAATTGACGATGTTCGAAGGTTCCCATGTTGCTGGAAGTTTGTTTCTGATCGCTTTTTCTCCGATCCTTATACATTTATCCGGTTTCTCAAGAAGGAATGATGCAAAGTCTGGGTTGGACTCATCTACGTCTGGGTATGGGACGTATATGCTTTTTTTCTGAGGATAATTATCACGTATCTCATCGATCTTGAAACGATACTCATCACTGCTGAATATGTCGTTCCAGAATTTCATTATGTCATCATCTTGAAACGGTTTTGCCGTCATCTTTCCACCTTCACTTTTGTAAGATCGACGGATCTGCATTCTTCATCTACCCACCAGACCCATCCGCCTTTCTCCATCGAAACCTCCCCTTTGACCAATCCGGCCTGTCTCATCTTGGACATGGACTTGGCAAAATCATCGGGGCAATGATAATCGAAAAGCTCCGCTAAACGTGTCTCGACCTCTTTGGTGGTGAGTTTCTCATCACCGAAAGCCATCCATACATAACGTGCAACATCTTCGATTATGTTCATATCCATCCCTCTAATGCTTACCTATAATAAAGAATATGCACGCGCAGACAGCAGTGTATCAAAACAGTAGCCCGAACTAATTCGAACGTATCGAATCGATATATTCATTCTGGATACGTACGATCTCCGTACTGTCCTTAGCTTTCGAATATTCACCCAGAAGTTCTCCGTTAAGCCTTAGAAATTCAGGCGCCCAATTGAATCTTCCGAGAAATTCATCGGCCTGCTCTTTCTCACCGAGTATTATCAATGAGGCCATTATCGCTTCGGCACTGTTGAGTTCCATAGGCCTGCCCCAATTGATCGGATTTGATGCAAGAAGATACGGGAGCGCACGGTCATTTGTGCCCCTGGCTCTCGGAAAGTCATCTATATTGGTCCATGTAAGATCCATAACCACAAGTCCGTGCTTGGCATATTTCAGATCTTCCGGTGAAAGTGCCTTTTCTGCAAAAGGTGAAAGAACGATCGAACCTTTTGGTATCGATGACAATGTCTTCACTTCTTTTGCAAGACCGAATTTCAACATACGTTTTGCTGTACACTTCTTCGGATCGCATTGATTCTTATCATATACCAATACAGGGATCATATGACCATCGAATTAAGTTTCTCGAAATCATTGAGATTGTCTCCAACCCAGTCCTTGACCTTTTCAATTAATGTTTTGAAACATTCGTATAATTCAAGATCGTCGGTCGCTTCTTCGAAATTATTCTTTCTTCCGAAATCGAAGAGTATCTGCTTTGCCTTCCACGGCATTACATCCTTGACACGGTCGTATGTTTCTTTCTCCAGGAAGATGATGTAATCAAATGATTTGGGAAGCTCTTTCTCATCAAAATCCTTGGATTTGTAATCTCTGATGTCATAACCCAACTGATACATCACAGATATCAGTTCGCAGTTGATACAATCCACTTTCGTACCTGCACTGTATACATCGTATACATCATTGTACATCTCTTTCGCAAAATACTCAGCTATCTGCGACTGAAGATCATTGTTCTCATCAACGAACAATATTTTGATTTTCGATATTGGCTTCCTCTTGAACATAAGACCGACCGACAATCAGCATAAAGTGATTAATAGTTATCAGTCGATGGATGGATACCCGCAATGATGATCGTTTTTCGAGCTGAGGGTGATGAGAGACGGGCGAGCTGAGCGGTAACCCTCATGAAATAACATAATTCGACGGAGATAACATGTGGCCGGTATTGCAGGTTGCCTTAGATTTTATGCAATTGAAAAGAAGCATCGGTATTTGCGAAGAAGCCGTGAACGGTGGTGCTGATTGGATAGAAGTGGGAACACCTCTTGTAAAGAGTGAAGGGACCGAAGCGATACGCACATTCAGAAAACTCTACCCTGACAAAAAGATCATAGCAGACACCAAAACAATGGATACCGGCGGTTTTGAAGTAGAGATTGCAGCAAAAGCAGGTGCTGATGTCATAACCGTTCTCGGTCTTGCTGATGATTCCACAATATCCGAAGCTGTCATGGCCGCAAGAAAATACGGTGCAGAAGTAGAAATCGATATGATCAATGTAACAGATAAGGTCAGAAGATCCGTAGAAGTGGAAAAATTGGGTGTATCATACATCTGTCTCCATATGGGAATAGACCAACAGATGAAAGGAGAAGAACCTCCGATCGATACACTAAAGAAAGTCGTTGAAAAGACCAACATTCCGATAGCTGTCGCCGGTGGCATAACGGCGGAGAATGCAGGAGAATATGTCAAGGCCGGTGCATCAATCATCATCGTAGGCGGTGGCATAACCAAAGCTACTGATATCAAACAATCAGCAAAAGCATTGAAAAAGGCTATGTCTGGAACCAAAGTAAAGACAGAACTTGCCAAAAAATACACTGAAGATGATCTTTTCGAAGCATTCTCAAGAGTATCGACATGCAATATATCGGATGCTTATCATAAACAAGGTGTCGTTCTCGGATTGCAACCATTCCTGAAACACAGACAAAAACTCATCGGACGTGCACTCACCGTACAAACGGCTAATGGCGATTGGGCAAAACCTGTCGAGGCCATCGACCATGTCAAGAAGGGCGATGTCATAGTCATCGATGTAGGTGGTGCTCCGGTCGCAGTATGGGGTGAACTGGCATCCAATTCAGCAATGGTAATGGGAGCGACGGGTGTAGTCATCGATGGATCGATCAGAGATATCGATGATATAATCGATCTCGGATTCCCGGCATTCGCAAGAAGAGCTGTTCCCAATGCAGGAGAACCCAAAGGATACGGTGGAATCGGCATTGAGATAAAGATCGGCGGACAGATCGTAAGAACAGGAGACTGGATAATCGGTGATGAAAGCGGTTTGATAGTGGTCCCGAAAGAGAAAGCCGTTGAAGTTGCCAACCGTGCTCTGGCAGTCCATGAAAATGAGAACAGAACCAGAGAAGAGATAAAGAGAGGTTCCACATTATCGAAAGTCAATGAACTTTCGAAATGGGAACCTGTGAAATGAATTCACAATCCCTTTTCATCTGCTAATTTGTTTAATCTTGCGATCCTCTCTTCCATCGGAGGATGTGTACTGAAGAGCGATTTGAATGATCCTTTCTTCAGTGGGTTCGCGATCCACATGTGTGCACAGCTCTGGTTGGATGATATCGAATCTGTGGTCTTCTTGACCCTATCAAGATCTTCCAAGGTGTATGATTTTGATGTAGATGCTTTCTTTGACGGTATTCCGTTCTCAAGATGATCCAATGCTCTTGCCAATGCACGGGGATTGTTGATCATAAGAGCACCGGTCTGATCTGCCAGATACTCACGGTTCCTTGAGATTCCCAACTGAATCAGCAATGCAGCGATCGGAACAAGTATCTGTGCGACCAACGCAACAACGACAATCCACGGATTATTCTCTCTGGTGTCTCTGTTGAACAGTGCTGCGTAATATGTTATCTGCGCCGCATATGTTATCACAACAGAAAGAGCTGATGCGATACTCATCACAAGGATATCACGATTCTTAACATGTGACATTTCGTGAGCGATGACTCCTTCCAATTCATCATCTGGAAGAATATCCAATATCCCTCTCGTCGCTACAACTGCTGCATTCTGTGGATTTCTCCCTGTGGCGAATGCATTTGCCATAGGTGTCTCGACGATACCTACTTCAGGCATAGGAAGTTCTGCAAGTTTAGCTACCTTCTCCACTATTTTGTAAAGACGCGGTTCTTCTTCCTTGGTCACGATTCTGGCATGATTCATTTTCAATGCCATTTCCTTGGCTTTGAAGTATGATACGAAACATACTATCAAAGAGATGGCCAACATTATGATCGAACCGTAAATCCAGAACTTACCGAAATTACTGCTTCCACCGGCAATTGCTCCTATTATGGCACCTATCCCTGTGAGAATAGCTGTCATTACGATGAACATCCCCAGTGTTCTTAGTCTCCATGCTCCCATTTTATTACCTCAAATACTTAACGTCAATGAATCACCGACATAGAAATCCTTTACGGAATTCAATCCGAAATGAACTCTGAGATACATTATCCCGGTCGGCGTTCCGCAATGATTTATGTATAATTCAGGAGAACCGTATTCCTTCAGCACTTCGGCTGTCGGATCCACATCCTTCTGCCTCACCCTTATCAGATGAATTCCACCTATCAGACAGCATGGATTGGTGCCGTATCTCTCCTTTATTGAACTCATCACTACCCTGGTACCACAGTGATAGCAAGATGACAGCACAATCGGACCTGTCATCGTCTTTATGAGCAGAAAGAATTCCTCAAGATCGCCGAATGGCCCCATTGCTATGACCCCAGACATCAACTCAGTATCAGAATCCATTCTGTGAATGATCAATTTGTTCTTCAATTCCTCATCCACTTTGTTCCAAAGAAAATCTTTGAAACCGATATAACTCGAGTTTGTATAGACGTCCAAAGGTTTGGTCCTATTCTCAATAAGCTTCTTCAGACCTCCGATATTCGCCTTGTGGTTATGTGAAAGGACCACTTTTGTAATCGAATCTGTTTTCACCTGAAGAAAATCAAGATTATGTATCAGATATCTTCCGCGCATGCCTGTGTCGAAAAGTATCTTCTCATCACCCATCTCGACCAACATAGACAATCCTTTGGCCCCTATGAATGATGTGTCTTCCAATGCACCTTCATTATAGACGCAGGTTATCTTGATCTTCATAATTTCCCCATCGTATCTCTGATTTTAAAATTAGTGCCTGTCATACAATAACGACGGGATATCATTGCATATCTTCCATACCTGTTCTTCTGTAAAAATGCCTGATTGAAGATATCCAAAGATTCTTTTCGGTACGGTGTTCACTGCCATTATAGCATCTGGCTTATTCGGATCGTCGATGAAATCCGTTTCCAACATGAATCTGTCACCTTTGGAAATTGATTCTTTGATCAATGTTCTGGATGCAGGAATGGACGGCATAAGGCCCAGAGTCTCATCAACAGTGACCATTGGTGGTGATGAATGTTTGATTACCATGCCTCTGTCTAATTTTGCCTCATCTGCAATATGTGCCAGACTCTCATATGTGTATTGTTCTGACTCACAATGAATAATAACAGGACAATCATTATCCTTCGCTAATTCCATGCCTCTGAGGAGTATCCTGTTGGAAACATCGATTATCTTCTGATCCTCCACCGGAAAATGAGGTCTTCCGATCTCCCCGAGTGCACACGCCTTTCCATCAGCTACAAGACCTGCCGCTATCTCCATTCCTTCGATCATTATCTTCTCAGCCTTTTCCAACCCATGTTGTTCAGCTAACCACATCAAATAGAGGGGATACGGTCCGACTGCTACATTCACTTTGAGAGATGTGCACTCTCTTACTTTCTCAGCAAATGAAAGCGTTATTTCAAAACTTTTTGAAAAATCCCCGCCGCAAGTGATTGGCACTTCAGAATACGGAAGTGTCACAAGCGTCATTCCGGTACCGCCTGCTTTCTCATATTCCTTGGCAGCATCTATGTTCCTGCCGGACGGGGAGAGATGAAGATGATTATCATATGCCGGAATTTTCATTGATTGAATAAAGTGGACAACCTAATTATAGATACGCAACAATAGACGGATATGGACTCGAATTCCCGTTTTCTCCTGAAGTCATTCAGGAAGTACTACAAAGAAAATCCTATTCTGATGCCCAGCAGGTACGGAAGAAGAGAATTCGGTTTCATGTATTTTGACAGGAACTTCATGCAAAGGCATATGGCATTCGGAACTCCTGTCGATCTTCAGAAATTCATGATCGCACAGGTACCGTCGCACAGTTACTATTCCACCGCATATTACAGAAAACCTTCAGCTCCGACCATGGAAGAAAAAGAATGGCTCGGTGCAGATCTCATCTTCGATCTAGACGCGGATCACCTTGTCGGAGCTGATGAAATGACATATTCCGAAATGTTGGCACAAATAAAAATCGAAATGATCAATCTGGTAGATTCATTTCTTTTGGGTGACCTGGGATTCACTGAAGATCAAGTGAGTATAGTGTTCTCAGGAGGAAGAGGATATCATGCACATATCGAATTGAATGATGTGCTGGCACTTGGTACACACGAAAGAAGAGAGATTGTCGATTATGTTACATCAACAGGAATGAACATTGATTGGGTATTCCCTTACGATAAAGTGGTGACGTCTATTGCCACAATCAACGGTCAGAACAGAGCAAATATTACAAGAAATCGCACAATACCAAGTGCAGATTCAAGTGGTTGGAAACTCAGAATGAGGAACGGACTCAAAGATGTAGTCAATAATGTATGTGACATGGATCCCAAAGAACTGAAAAAAGAATATCCATCGATAAAATCTGTACAGAACAAAACGATCGAAGGTTATTCCCAGGATCTCAGAATCTCAAGAAACCTCATATTTGAGAACAATAAGATGGCCACACTCAAAAAAGGAACACAGGACTTTTTGATTAAGATAATGACAGGAGATGTCACATATCGTCTTTCCGGTGAAGTAGATGAGCCTGTAACAGCTGACATAAAGAGATTGATTCGTCTTCCTGGCTCACTACATGGGAAGAGCGGCCTGCGTGTTATCCCGTTAACAAGAACCCAATTAAATGATTTCGATCCTCTTGTTGATGCTGTTCCAAAAGAATATTCAAATGAGCCAGTTCAAATAACCATGCGTAAAAAGACCTCCATCAGAATAAAGGAAGAGGATTTTACATTAGATGGTACTGTTGAAGTTCCAGAATATGCAGCGGTTTTCCTTATTGCTAGAAAAATGGCTGACATCGGCGATGGAGAAAAGAAGGATTCGCTCTTCTAATCAATCTGTCCAACTATACTAACGCGCGCAAACCTTTATTAATACGCTGTAAATCCCACGTGCTAGGTAATAATATGAAAGGTTTCCACATAATAGGTTCCTTTGCAGATGCAAGACAAGGTCAACAGCCCTTCTCTGTTGAAGTTGCAGCAGAAGATGAAGCAGCAGCAAGAGAACAGATCATCTCAACAATGGGAAGCAGACACAAAGTCAAAAGATGGCAGATCAACATTTCAGAGATCAAAGAGATCGCAAACGATCAAATTGAAAATCCTGTTGTAAAGTTCAAAGTCACTGGTGAATAAACATGGATGACGGCGAGCTCCGCCAAGCATTGGCAACATTGGATACACTCAAGGTTCAACTTGACGCCATGTCTCAACAATTGAAATTTTTCCAGTTGTCATTGGAAGAGACAATGAGAGCACATGATACACTCGATGCCTTTGCAAAAGCAAAAGAGGGAGATGAAATTCTTGTCCCTGCCGGAGCTTCATCATTCGTGATTGCCACCATCACTTCTAAAAGAAAAGCTATAATCGGCATCGGAAACAAAGTCTCTATAGATATGGACATCGAAGAAGCCGCTGAATACATGAAGACCAGCGGAAAAGAGGTTCAGGATGCAATAGGGAAATTATCAGAAGCCATCAAAGAAACCGATACCAAAGCCAGATCATTGGCTATGACCATTCAACAGGAATACCAAAGAAGACAACAGTGAGTGTGATTGCTCATGTTTGAATCCCTCAAGCAAAAGCTGAAAGGTATTTTTAGCAAAGAACCTCCAAAAGAAACACAGGTTGAGAATAAACCTGCAGAAAACCCGGCAGTTGAGACGGTTGAAGTTAAACCTGAACTCTCCAGAAAAGAACAGATGAAAATGGAGAAACAGGCGAAAAAGAGCGGAAAAAAAGTAGAAGATATGCTCACTGACAGTTTCCTAGGGAAAAAGATTGATAACAGCAATCTGGAAAGCATCCTCTGGGATCTTGAGATCGCACTTCTTGAAGCCGATGTAGCACTTCCTGTCGTGGAAGAAATCAAAACCAATGTCAAAAACAATCTCACAGGAAAAAAATACTCACGTGAGAACCAACTCAGCGATATCGTAGAACTCTCAATAAAAGACGCAATCAGGGACGTCCTTCAACTTAATGAATTCGATTTTGATGCATGGTTCGATGAACAGAAAAAACCGGCAGTGATAATGTTCGTCGGAATTAACGGTACAGGAAAAACCACCGCGATAGCAAAGATCGCCAACCGTCTGATAAAACAGGACCACACAGTCGTTCTTGCCGCGGGAGATACATTCAGGGCAGGAGCAATAGAGCAACTCACGATCCACGCTGATAAGCTCGGTTGTAAAATTGTGAAACATACGCAGGATGCGGATCCGGCTGCTGTGGCATTCGACGCGATCGATCATGCTAAATCGAAAATGAAAGACGCTGTTCTTATCGATACGGCAGGACGCATGCAGACCAACAACAACCTGGTGGATGAAATGAAAAAGATCGTAAGGATCTCCAAACCTGCATTGAAGATATTTGTTGGAGATTCACTTGCCGGCAATGATGCTATTGAACAGGCGAAAGCATTCGATGCTGCCATAGGAGTTGATGCTATCATTCTCACAAAGATCGATGCTGATGCAAAAGGCGG
Organism: Candidatus Methanarcanum sp.; assembly: GCA_045600635.1. Taxonomy (GTDB): domain Archaea; phylum Thermoplasmatota; class Thermoplasmata; order Methanomassiliicoccales; family Methanomethylophilaceae; genus Methanarcanum. Next base: position 21,018 of record JAZRYJ010000012.1, on the reverse strand, counting down.
TGCAGCACTCTCAATCGCACATACGATCGGGAAACCGATAGCATTCGTCTGCAACGGTCAAGAATACGAAGATATCATCAAATTCAACACAGAATGGATGATCGATCGTCTCTTTGAATGATACAAGGTCCTCAAAATGTTCGTAGCAGTCGATGATACGGATTCGGTTAGAGGGAACTGCACTACATTTCTTGCCACTGAGATCATCAATGAACTGAAAAATGATCTGGATCTGATAGGAAATCCCCGTCTTGTCCGTCTCAATCCAGCTGTTCCATGGAAGACCAGAGGAAACGGTTCTTTAGTATTGAGATTCGGACACGGTGTCGGCAGAAAAAGATTCATAGGTGTTCTGGAAAATGAACAATTCTTTTGTTATGATGAATCTGATGATTATGAACCAGATTATGATGAGATTTTGAAAAGACTGATCCCACTGATTGAAAAATATCACGAGGATGATGCAGATCCGGGACTCATTATCTCACCTCATAGACCGGACCCATCATTTTACAAAATGGGTGTGACAACAATCATGGATAGAAAAAAAATCGATATTGAACTCAAAAAGATAGGTGCAAAAACATTCACTATCGGTAACGGAAGAGGTCTTATCGGTGCTACTTGCGGTCTTGCTTGGATACCGGGTGACACAACATTCGAACTCCTTGCATACAGACAAAGGAACAGATGGGGAACACCGAGAGATTTCGATCCATTATCCATAAGAGACATGGAACATAACTTCCAAACAACATTCAACAGCTGGGAAGATAGAGAAGAGAAGGTTGCTATGATACCTGCTACACCATGTCCTGTTCTATACGGTCTGAGAGGTGATGTTCATGATGATGTCATCAAAGCTGCAGACACATTAAAGACCGAATCAAGATACAGATGGTTCGTTTTCCTTACAAACCAGGGAACGGATGATCATATTCTGACCGATTACGAAGAACTCATACCGAATCAATCATATCTTCTCAAAGGTACTGTCATATCCAGATCCAGACATATCGAGGGAGGACATGTCTTTATCGATATCAAAACAAAATTCGGAACAGTCACATGCGGTGCATATGAACCTTCCAAAGAATTCAGATTGGCATTCGACCAATTGATTCCCAATGATGAAATTGAAGTTATGGGTGAATTCAGAGAAGAACCCAGAACATTGAATGTGGAAAAATTGCATGTCATAAACACCGTTGAAGATGTCCGGAAAAAATCCAATCCTTCATGTCCGACATGTGGCAAAAAAATGGAATCTATCGGAAAAAATCAAGGATACCGTTGTAAAAGATGTCATCAAAAGACAAAGGATGCTGTTTATGAGAAAAGAATCCGTTGGATCCTCCCGGGATGGTATGAACCACCCACATGTGCACGCCGCCATCTATCCAAACCATTGAAAAGAACAGGGTTGGAATCTCCTGTTGATTTCGTCAATCGTCGTTGATAGATGTCGACAATATTTTATACCGACAACATTAAGACAGTGCGGGATGCCCATGGAAAAAGTCGTCATTCTCAGTGCGGACAGAACAGCTATCGGAAAATTCGGTAAATCGCTTGCAGGAATCAAAGCAACAGATCTTGGTGCGATGGTAGTTAAAGAAGCTGTAAAAAGGGCCGGCATTGAATCTAAAGATGTCAAAGAATGTATCATGGGCAATGTTCTCAGTGCAGGACTCGGACAGAATCCTGCAAGACAGGCTGCGGTATATGGCGGGCTTCCTATAGAGATCGGATCATTCACTGTGAATGCTGTTTGCGGTTCAAGTATGAAAAGTGTGATGCTTGCTGCGAATTCAATAAAATCTGAAGAATTCGATTGTATCGTAGCAGGCGGTATGGAGAATATGTCCAGTGCACCATATCTGATGCCCAATGCGAGATTCGGATACAGAATGAATGATCAAACAGTGAAAGATTCCATGGTTCATGACGGTCTTTGGGATATATTCAACAATAAACATATGGGTTTCACAGCTGAGATTGTTGCTGATAAATACGGAATCTCAAGAGAAGACGCTGATCAATTTTCATTTGAGAGTCATATGAAGGCTGCAGAAGCTACGAAAAACGGTATTTTCAAAGATGAAATTCTTCCAATTAATATCAAAAATAAAAAAGAAGAAATCGTTTTCGATAAAGATGAGGGAATAAGAGAGGATACTTCATTTGAAGCTTTATCCAAACTTAAACCGGCTTTCAAAGAAAATGGAAAAGTGACAGCTGGCAATTCATCACAGATCAGTGACGGAGCATCTGCCCTTGTGATATCCTCAGAATCATTTGCAAAAGAACACGGATTGAAGCCGATGGCTGTTATTGAAGCATACGGAGAATATGGTGTTCTTCCGGAAGATATCATGGAAGCTCCGATACCCGCAACAAGACTTGTTCTGAAGAAAGCTGGTATGACGATCGATGACATCGATCTGTTCGAACATAACGAGGCATTCGCGACTGCTTCATGTGCTGTCAGGAAGGAATTGAATGTTCCGAAAGAGAATTTCAATGTGAACGGCGGAGCTGTTGCATTAGGACATCCGATCGGATGTTCGGGAGCGCGTGTTCTGACAACTTTACTTTACAGTTTGAAGAAACAAAATAAAGAGGTCGGTCTCGGAACATTGTGTCTCGGCGGTGGGAACGCAGTTTCAATGATAATCCGCCGTTGTTAGATCAAAGATCTTCAATGATACATACAAAGAACATCGATCCGTCGTCAGAATAATCACCGATAAATCTGTGTACAGAAGAATCTGGTTTTTGCGATGAATATGATTTGATCGATAACTGATCTTCTGTCACTATATTGAAAGTGAATCCGTTGGTGCTTTCATGTACGTTTTCAGCAAAACCTATTATCTTTTCTTCATCGGTTTCACTAATATCAAAAAATGAAAATAACAAAATCAATACAATGACTGATAATATCATCAGAACATATTTTTCCATAAACATATGATTTGAAAATACTGTAAATATAAAATCAAGATTACAATTAATGAATTAAGGCACGACTTCAACACATCAATCATTTCTATGTCGAAATCGTCCAAATATGCACAATATCCACTAAAACAGCCAATATCTGGTAACACTCTTTGTGCAAACATTTGATTTAAAATCGAATAAGGCCCAGCGATGTTGAACCATAGGTTGTCTCCTCTTTCTTTCGAATTATTTCTCACAAAAAGCACCTTGGAATTGACTGACAGTTCTTTCAGCCAGACCTACAGGGAACTTTCACCTCCAAGATTCAGCCAATACTGGGCACACTAATCGGTGACCGTACTCAAACATGCGTTCTTCTCATACATATAAGGATACAAACGGCTACATCTTTCAGGCGAGGTCTTGCTGTGCACAAGATCGAGACCTGCCAATTCTGCATCTGAAATGAAACATCTCATGGGTGCACCATGATATCTGGTCCGATAGTGGCCACTAAAGTTCCATCATCCTGTTCAGATACGGGCATATCAAAAAGGTCGAAAAGGCCTTTCATTCCTTCTTTTCCGTAGGGCATGGTCTCATAGACCTCTTTCGGAATCATGATCCTTCCACCATCTTTCACATTGCGCATAAGTGCGAAGAGTGCTTCGTAACGATCTGCCAGGGATCCCGAAGCCCTAGGTGCGAATATGCCGTTGTCATACTTCTCTTCTGCCTCTCCGACAGGATGCAAGATTTCATCGAACACTACTGCATTTCCAGAATGGCGGGGCATCACGAATTCCTTACTGCCCTCCACTTCAACAGGAGAGAGAAAAAGATCAGGGAAGCTGTAATTGAGTGTATGCATCTTCTCATATAGCCTGTTGAGGAATTCCGTTTTTCCAGTGAATTTGCAATTTGACGCATAAGTTTGAAAATCTATGGTTTCAGGACATACCCATGTATCTTTCCTATTCGGAGTCATGTAGTGATAACCTGGGATGTGCTCAAACAGAGCCATGAGAGGCGCGAGGGTTATTTCCCCTTCAGAAGGATTGCTGATTAGTAGAAACATTGCCCCCTGTTTGGATACATATTGATCCGGTCTTTTGAAGAACGAGTCCTTTTCCAGCAGGGAATCTACTGCAATATCCACGATACAGTTATCATTGAACGACTTGATAAAATCCCTTCTGAAATCACCTCCGTGAGGACGGGGGTTGGTCTCTATCAGGACCGGCCCTTTCTTGTCATATTTGATTTCAGTATGGCAAGGGCCGTATCTGATACCCACTGCATCGAGTACTTTCATAGCATATTCTATTATTTCTTTAAATTCGAGAGATATTTCCGACTGAAATAGGCTTTTTCCATAAAGGATGTTATTTCCGTTCAGGAATTTCGTATATGTCCAGCAGTCGGTTATCTTGTGTTTTCCGTTACAGCTGACAGTATCCACCACATGTTCCTCTCCGTCGATATATTCCTGGATAAGGATTTCTCCGCCGACCACACCGATGAAATTAGGCATGGTCTGCATCTGTTTGTAATAATCCAGAGCGAATTGGAGGCTGGAACAGACCTTCACACCGACTGTGGCTCCCGACTCAGCAAATTTCATTACAGCACTGTCGCATTCGTTATCGTTCCAGAAATCGATGATATCCTGTTCACATTTCACTTTCAATGTCTCTATCGCACGGATTCCTGCGGTCTTCAAGGCATGAACCATTCCCTCCTTGTTATTGCGTAACCAGGTGGTATCTGGATCGTTTCCTTCGAGTCCCAGCTGTCTGGCGAGTACATCTGCACAGCGAACTCCTGCCTCTCCTCCGGCGAATACTGCCACAACGTTGTATCCTTCCACGCATTTGTACAGATCATCAAGGTTCTTGGGACCCATGATCACTGTGGAGCGGTCTCCGAAATAACTTTTGAAATATGCAAAAATCTCATCAAGGTCCTTCACTTCAGCGTAAGGAATCAAGGTTATGACCTTGTATCCCCTTTCCCTCAGTTCGTCGATATACATTTCTCCCGATGATATGGGGATTGTCACCACTACATACTCTTCCGGCATCTTCACACCTGTATCATTCTAGAGTTTCTTTTTCGTCTGTCAATCTGATAATAAAGATTATGGTGTTCTTTATACAGAAATATTTGCAATCCAAGGTTCCAATAGTTTTTAGTCACCTATACCATAGTTTCCACACCGTCTGAATAAGTGATGATCCTGACCCCTATTATTGCGGTCAGCAGGAGGAGGTGCAGGTCGAACATACCCTCGAAACCATTCTTAATCGATATGGGTCAGAAGATGTGTACAGTTCCGATTCATTTCTGCTGATTTTTATCATAATCTGTCTTCATTTTCTGTTATAATCCTTGTAATCATGTCATCAAATCTCTTCGCTATCTCTTCGGTTTGTTCCTGAGAGAACTTCCTTGAATGCAATATGAAGATAACGAAATCCTCCGCCTTTTCTCTGACCATAATCCAAAGATCAGTGATGGCCTGGTTTACGTCTTTCAAGTTAACGAACTTCCCCTTTATCAAATCCTCGTCCATGATGTAGTAATTCGCATACTGGAGTCTGATGTTCCATTTCACATCATGGTCCCTCATCATCTCCCAGACTGCATATTCATCGTAGGACATGTTCTCAAACACATGTTTCGACACATCCTCCGCAATCTGCGAATAGGTCTTGCCCCTGACACTTGCCGCCACAGGAATTCCTTTAGCATACAGGCAAACTGATTCCTCGAGAGGCAAATGTCCCCTTCCGTCCTCGGTCAGGAAGAACAAACACTTGTCCTTGCCAGACATTTCAGAGAACGTACATCCCAAAGCAGCCGAGAGGAATCCTGCCACTGACAGCCTGTGCTCTGTAATGTATTTCCTAATAACGTCTCCTTTCACAGTGATGTGACGAACTACGCTTCCCTCGTTCTCGGACATTCTGTAGGGAAGATAATCATCGCATGAACCCTCCAGTTCCGCTTCAACTATGGCCTTGGACCTGAGGTACCTTTCTGTTCCCTTCATAGTAGTGTCATAAGCTGAAACACGGAGAATTCCGTCGTCTAACAGGGGTCTGTCACCTTCCATAATCTTTTTGATCGTGTTCAGGATGACTGCAATCGATCTTCCGTCAAATATCAGGTGGTGATAGTCCTGGAACAACGTGACCCTGCCCATCCATTCGCAGAGGACATATCTGCACAGGGGCTGTCCCCTGATATCAAACCATTGTATGAAGTTCTTCTGGACTTCCTCTGGGTCAGCGTACACTATGGGGATGTCTGGCTCATCGTCGAATACGACAATCGGTTCCCCGTCCTTCTCAATGATACGAGAGGTCAGTACAGGGAATAATATCATGAGTGCATACAGATTTCTCCTGATCGATTCCGCATCGGTCCAGTCTTCCCTCGATACAGAGAAGGGCAAATTATGCCAGAATTCCGGATTCCTCCTGATGTATTCGTACATACTGCGCTGACTGTCAGTCAAGGGACAGCCGGTGGAATAGTGGTATAATTCTGGTACTTTTATGGTTTCAACAGCTTTGGACATAATGGTCCTGATCGTACGGAACGATAGGATGTCGGCAGGTGTTATGCCCATGGTATCGAGCCCACTGTTCTGAAGGAATGGCAGAAGACGTATGGCCTTAATGGAATCTCCTCCAAGCAGGATGAAGTCGTCATCTATACCTACATTATCAACTTTGAGGATCTCTGAAAATGCTTCGCAGAATATCTTCTCCTTCCCGTTCCTAGGTGCGACGTACTCGGCACGCAGAGTGCTTTTGTCAGGTTTGGGAAGGTTTTTCTTATCTACCTTAGCGTTGACCGTCAGTGGGATGGCATTAAGGAACATCACATAGGCTGGAACCATATAGGCAGGCTTCCTCTCGGACACATAAGTTTTGATATCCTGTGCCAAGAGAATAGCCCCAGGTTCAAGTACCACATATGCACACAGTTCCTTTCCTCCCGAATCGTTGACTATAGGCTGTACGGTAACGTCCTTGACCTTGTCGATACTCCTGATGACCTCATCGACCTCAGTGACTTCGACTCTATTTCCACGAATCTTCAACTGACCGTCCCTTCTTCCGAGGACACCTAGCGTTCCGTCTGGGAGCCAACGGAAGAAGTCACCTGTGGCATAGAGGCGTTCATATCCAGGTTCGTCGGAATATGTGTTGGGAATGAAGACCGTCTGATTGATTTCATCCCTGTTGAGATATCCAGTCGAAAGCTGGTATCCTGCCAGATGCAGTTCCCCTACGGCTCCGTTCGGTACTAGCCTCTTCTCTGCATCGAGGATGTAGGCCTTAATGTTCGGCAATAAGTATCCGACGGACGATGGATCCTTCCTATCATTGACGTAGATCGCAGTAGACAGAGAGAGATTCTCCGAAGGTCCGTAGGATTCACATGCCCCTACGTTGTCCGGGGCGGTGAACACACCGAGCTTCTCTCCTCCGTAGAGCAGGAAACGGATGGTTGTATCGAAATTGGAGGCTGCAAACAGCTTTCCTACCTGTGTGGTGATGAATGTGTGCGTGACATTCTGTGTCACGTAATGGTCGTTCAGCCTCGACATGTCGAGACGTACCTCCTCAGGGACAACATCGATCGATGCACGGCATACAAGCGGTGCAAAGACGGCCATGGTATGAATATCAAAGGCAATGCTGGTGTAGAATCCGTAACAGTCCTTCTCGTTCATCTTCGTGTAGTCAATATACCATTCACACATGTTCACGACTGCACGGTGTGTGATGACGGATCCCTTTGGTTTTCCAGTGGTTCCGGAAGTATAGAGGATCACACATGGATCGAGGGGATCCACGGGAACATCCGTAAAGGAAACATTACCAGTCATGCTCTCGATATCGATCACATCGATTCCGAGTTCCAGGGATTCGGCACGTTCTATGAGGTCGCCAAAAGCAACAACCGCCACAGAGAATGAATCCTTGATCATATGGGTGACACGTTCGTCTGGGTAGGAGCTGTCGATTGGGACGTAAGTGGCTCCGGCCCTGATAACTCCGATCGGTGCCAATACATACCATTCCGAACGCGGTACGAGGACCGCAACTTTGTCCCCTTTCCTGACACCTTTAGAGACCAGGACGGATGCGATGGTTCCTGTAATCCTCTCAGCTTCCGAATAGGTTATTTTCCTGTCGTTGTACTTTACAAGAATATCCTCTGGGCCTTCCCTTACGCACTTATCGAACCATTCACGAATATTTCCGCAGATGAGCGGACGGGAAGTGGAGTTATACCTATCCAGGACCTCTCTATCTGCCTGAGAGATGTATTCGATATCCGACAGACGCTCCTTGGTCAAAAATCCGTCAAGGATCATGGAATAGGCGTCGATGAATCTTTCCGCAGTCTCCTTTGAATATTTCGGCGAACATACCAGGAACATATAGTATGAGCCGTTCTCATACATGATGTTGAAATCGAAATCAGTGAGAACCTTGGATCTCTTGCCCATGTCAGACTGGAATGTCTCGAAGAAATTCTGCGATGGGACATATTGGAACTGGATACTTCCATTAACATTGAATCTCCTTGCCGCTTCGTAGAACGGGTAACAGTCGTGGGAGATGGCATCGAGCATCCTTCTTCCCGCATTGCCGATGAACTCGGTGACAGGTGCGTCACTGCAGTCGATCCTGATAGGCAGGATCTTTGCGAACATTCCCACAGAATTCTCAAGCTGACGCGTGTTCCTTCCATTCTCCATGAAGCAGAAGATACTGTCCGTACGTCCTGTGAACCTCGAAAGGGTGTACGCATATACTGATGCGAACAGCGAACTCACAGTGGTTCCAGAACGTTTCGCCAGATTCTCGATGCTTTCAGATGAGACTTCCACTTTACGCATGACATCGCATGCCTCTCTGTCACCGACGTCGCCTATCAGCGACGAATCGGTGTCAGCATCAGCGAACATTCCTTCGAAGAAATCTATGGCATTCTGGTACTGGATAGAATCCTCGGCGCATCTGTCGCTGTTGCTGGCCATTATGAATCCTAAGTCGAACGGAATCTCCTTCCCTTCATAGGCATTGAGGATGTCCTTCCTGAGATTTCCAATTGAATAGTTATCAACGGCAAGGTGATGGATGTTCATGAGCAGGGATACGTCCTCCCCCCTGGAAACAATCCAGAATCTGCTGATATTTCTATAGAAGTCGAACCTCCTGTTGAACTCTTCATAATCAGGATCGCCCTCAATCATCCTAATTTCCGGTTCGGAATCACAAACAAACCAGGGTTCGCCGTCCTTGATGGTTATACGGAGTCTCAATACGGGATGAGCCTCGATAACCTTTCCCACAGCCTCCCTCAGACGTTCCACAGATGTTCCTACAGGCATATTGAGGATGTTGGGAGAATTGTAGGCATTGCCCATATCGCTCTTGCTCTCATCGAGAATTACGTTCATAGATGCAAACGACAGGGGACATTCGAATGCATGAGCCACCATCTTTCCCTCGCAGTAATCTGCAATGGCCTTCAGTTGGACAGAGAACTCCTCTGCAATATCTTCAGCGACCCTGTCGAGCTCGGTGCCAGTATCGCTGTAGCACAACATGGAGACGGCGCCGTTCTCGTTGAATACATTAAGGGAGAATCCGTGAACCATGATATCGCTGTACCTGTCATCGGACGGGGGCAGCTGTTTGGAGACAAAACCTCTGCCGGAATAGGTCATCATATCGCTGAGGTAATTGAACGATGCAGGAGGCAGATCCCTGTCCATCTCGAAACTGGTGTCCAGCCTGAACGAACCGTAACCGATTCCGTTGTTGGGGACCTTTCTGCGCTTTATCAGAACCCTACGGATATCTTTATCGATATCTTCTCCCACCCTTCCTATGTTGAGCGGGTAGATACAGGTGAACCATCCTACGGTCCTAGAAACCTCTCCGAACAAAGATTCCCTTCCATGCCCTTCCATCGCTACGGAGAACCCATCTGAAGATGTGACTTTGCAGTAAGCTCTCGCATAGGCGGTAAGGAGGATCTCTTCGATACTGGCGCAATAAGGATTGTTTCTGAGAGGCTGTAGGTCTATGTCGGCCCTCCTGACGAATGTTCTGACAGATTTCCCGCGGACGGCACCTCTGAGTCCGGAACACTGATCAGTCCAATAGAGAAGTTCCTTCCTATTGCAACCGGAAGCATATCCGATGGCATTAGCTGCCCAATCCAGATAAGACATGGTCTTAGATGGGAACCTGTACTCGATTCCATTCTTGGTAGCCTCGTAAAGGGACGTGAGATCATCGAGAATTATATTCCATGATACGGCATCCACTGCCACATGACTCACCGAGATTATCAGGAGATTCTGTTCAGGTCCTCTGAGTATTCCGCAGGAGATTACCTTTCCATTGGCAATATTCAATCCTCTGCGGACCTTGGATACAGCTTCACCGATATCTCCCTTCAGTTTGAGGATCTTACAGACCTGTCCGCCCGCTTCCATGATCGAGATTTTATCTGTCACCGAGGCACGGAGCATATCGTGATGGTCTGTCAGCATATTGACTGCTTTTTGCATTGCGACCGCGTCTATCTTTTCGGCGGATTCGAGCATCATGCATTGATCGAAACAATCCTTGTGAGTGACGAATTCTTTGAACATGCGGAGTGTTGGGGGCAGTTCCGCCTCTCCGGTGACGACAGCATCGTTGTACTCGGTCTTTTCTACGATTTCCGCCAAGCTCCTGACGGTTCCTCTGCGGATGATCTCGCTGGCAGTCACCTTGATGCCTGCTGAATGACAGAAGGAAACAACGTTTATGGCCTTGACCGAGTCCCCTCCTAGTCTTCCGAAATCGTCATCTATACCTATCTTCTCGATGCTGAGCGCTTCCTGGAATGCATGGCAGATGATATCCTCGGTTTCGTTCCTGGGTGCTGTGTACTCAGATGTGGTCATGTCAGGTTTGGGCAGGGCCCTCCTGTCGACCTTTCCGTTTATATTCAGCGGAATATCCTCAAGGAATATGATGTAGAGCGGGACCATATAGGCAGGCTTTCTGTCGGAGACAAAAGTCTTGATGTCGCCTGCTTCAAGGGTGGCGCCTTCCTCCATTACCACGTATGCGCACAATTCCTTTCCACCTTTCTCGTTTATGATTGGTTGGACCGATATCCTCCTGATGCCTTCCATTGAAGATATCACGGATTCGACCTCTGTCAGTTCCACTCTGTTTCCGCGGATCTTGACCTGGCCATCCCTTCTTCCCAGAATCTGTATGGTGCCGTCCGGGAGATATCTGACATAGTCGCCTGTGGAATAGAGGGTTCTGTATAGGGGATCGCTCTCGAATGTGTTCATAGAGAATGCTGTATCGTTCATATCGGGGCGGTTGAGATACTCCCTCGCAAGTTGATGTCCTGCGATATACAGTTCCCCCACGGCACCGAAGGGAACACGCCTCCTTTCCTTGTCGAGGATGTAGATCTTGTTGTTAATTAAGGGATATCCAACGGATGAAGGGTACCTTCCCTTGGTGTCAGATACACAAGTGAAGATGAAGTTCTCAGTAGGCCCGTATCCATCGATAAGAATGTACTGCTGGTCGGTAATTAAGTCTCCAGACGCCTCTCCTCCTATCATGAGATGTCTGAGAAGGCCGTTCCTCTGGGTCAGGACGAACATCCTGCCCATAGACGTAGGGAGGAAAAGTTCGGTGATTCCCTTCTCCAATATATGCTCGTTGAACGCCTGCATATCAAAACGGATCTCCTCAGGGACGATATCCAGACAACCGCCGGAGAATAAGGCAGCGCAGATCGGGATCATGTGAGCATCGAATCCATAGCTGGCATACATGCAGAACCTATCCTTCTCATCGGAGCCTGTATAGGACACATACCATTCAGAGAAATTAGCCACGGATCTTCTGGAGATCAGTGCACCTTTAGGCTGACCCGTGGTTCCTGAGGTGTAGAGTATGAGCGCGATATCGTCGGGGTCCGCATTCCTGCATATCAGACCGCCTGCCTTCAGTTCAGTTACATCAATGAGAGGCTTGTCTGAAAGTCTTCCTGCACGTTCTGCAGTCTCGGAACTTACAAGGATTGCTTTAGACGAAGCATCCCTGATCATGAACTCTATCCTTTCATCGGGATAGGTTTCCTCAATCGGAACGTATACAGCTCTGGCTTTCAGGATTCCGATGACCGCGAGTCCGTACCATTCCGACCTAGTTACATAGGATGCTACGCTGTCTCCAGGCTCGATGCCTATCTCTGAGAGTCTTCCTGCAATGGCCTCGGTGAGAGCATCCGCCTCCGAATAGGTCACCGTAATGTCACGATAAGTAACATACGGCATGTTGGGCCTTTGCCTTACGCTGTCTGCGAACGCGTCAAGAATGTCATCGAATCTGAGTGCCTTCTCGGTCCTGTTGTACCCGTCCTCAGTTTCGATATCCTCAGGTGAGATGTATGCGATATCCGAGAGTTTTTCTACTCCACCTATAATCTCCTGGAGGATGCGGTCGTAAACATGCGCCAATCTGGCCATCGTGGAATGAGAGTAACGGGCCGTGTGGAGCATTGAAAGCAGAAGTACATCTCCGCTCCCCATGATGTCCGCCGATACCTCATTAGTCAATCCCGTATTATTCTCGGGGAGGTCAATACTGCCCTCCTTGAGATCCTCAATGGGGATGTCTATGAATCCCGCTGTATACTGGAAGGTGATGTCGGCTTTGACCCCGTAATCATTGAAAAGGTTCCTGAAAGGATATGATCCGTACTTCATCGTATCGTAGATTTTCATAGATGCCGCTTTTACGAATCCGTCCACATCATGGTCGGAACAGTCGATGCTGAGAGGGAGAGTCTTGACGAACATTCCTACAGAGGCATCCAGATTTCCTATGTCTCTTCCATTATCGATATCGCAGAATACCGCATCTGACCTACCTGTGTATCTAGATAAGGCATATGCGAACACGGAAGCCATGAAGACTCCGTTGGCCAATCCGTGACTGCGTGCATACTGATCTATCTGATTCTTAGTGACTGAAAGGATCACAGTGGTTATTCCAGGGGCCCCGTTCACGTCCAGCAGGAGTCCTGAATCTGTATCCACATCGGAGAATACCTTTTCGAAGAATTTCCTGGCATCGGCCATGCGTCCGGGCTCCCTGAGGTACTCATCGTATGATGCTGCCCTGAGAAATCCAAGGTCAGGTTCTCCAGGCTTAGTTATTCCACTAAGGATCGCCCTCTTTATGATATCCCTTGAAAGACCGTCTGATATAGTGTGATGGACGGTACATTCCACCCTGATGCCACCTGTTTCAGGGATCAAGCAGAACCTGCAGAGATTTTTATGGATCTCGAGAGGATCATCCATCACCGAGGGATCATCGACGAACTCCGGGTATGAATCGCATACAAGGTATGGTCTGTCTCTGTCCTCGATGCGTCCTTTGAGAATCGGGTAAGTTTCAATGACAGCAGAAACAATCTTCATGGACTCCTCGATATCCTTTCCTTCGAGTACGGCAGTGAAGCGGATGTTGTATGCAGATCCTTTGGCATTGACCTCCTGGTCAAGATAAACGTTAAGCTGACTTTCAGTCAGGGGGCATCCGGACAGATCATACCTTTCCGGGTCATATTCGAGACGTATCATCGACTCGGAGATCCTCCTGGGGGTGCAGAGTCTGAGGATGTCCGTGGTGGAAACCAAATCGGAAAGCAGCCCTCTGACCGCAATGGCCTTCAATGAGTCGCCACCGAGATTAAGGAAGCTGTCGTCGATCCCGACCTTCTCGATTCCCAGGATCTTCGAGAATGCGTTGCATAACTCAACCTCGGTCTCGTTGCGGGGAGCAATGTATTTCTGTCTGTATACCTCGGTGTCAGGTTTCGGCAGTGCGTGCTTGTTGACCTTTCCATTCTGATTCAGAGGTATGGCATCTAGAGTGACAATGTAAGAGGGCACCATATAGGCGGGTTTCTCCCTTGCCACCATATCCTTTACAAACTGTTCGTCCACTGCACTTCCATCTTTGGGGACCACGTAGGCGACTAGCACCTCAATACCAGATTCGAGAACGATAGATTGTGCCGTGACAGCCAGAATGTCGCTGCATTTGCGGATTGAAGATTCGACCTCGGTAAGCTCGACCCTGTTTCCACGGATCTTAACTTGGGTGTCACGTCTGCCAATGAGTCCGAGGGAACCATCGGGAAGTATCGTTCCCATGTCTCCGGTGTTGTAGATTCTCTCAAAGCCCGGAGTATCATCGAACGTATTGCTGAAGAAGAATTCCGCATTCCTCCGGTCGTCATTCAGATAACCAGGGGTCAGCTGGAGTGCGGCCACATGGACCTCTCCCACAGCACCGATAGGGACCCTCCTCTTTTCCTTATCCAGGACATATACTCTGACATTCTTGCATGGGAATCCAACTTCGGAATCATGACAGCGCCTGTTCATATCCACAGAGCATATGGTCTGCATGCATTCCGAGCTACCGTAGGTCGCAACAAGGCGGTCCCTGAATTCCTCATCGAATGTTCCGATTGGTTCCGCACCGATATTCACAGTCTTGAGGGTGCACATTCCGCAGGTGGAAAGGAACAGCCTAGCCATAGAAGTAGTCCAGTCAATGTGAGTGATATTGTGAGCTTTGATGTAATCCGCAAGGAGCCTGATGTTGCCCCTTACGTGCTTTGGTATGATATCCAGAATCCTTCCAGCCACGACGGCTGAATAGATCGTCGAAACATGTGCGACGAATCCCAGTCCGCCGTACATTCCCGACCTGCCGTCCCTTTCAAGATGATCTGCTGCAATATAGGAATCGGCGCACAGCATGATGTCGCGGCGCCGATGGGTCACCGATTTAGGTATCCCGGTGGTTCCAGAGGTAAAAGTAATGAATGCATATGAATCAGGATTCACAGAAACGGGTTCTAACGGAGCCTCCTCCAAATCCTCAATAGTGATGATCTCCGCATCCGTCAATCCGGACAGACGTTCCGTGTTGTCACGGATGGTAACAACGGCCTTGGGACAAATCGAATCGAACATTGTCTTCAAACGGTCATCAGGATAGGAAAGGTCGAATGACGCATAGGCTCCGCCTGCTGATAGGACTCCCAGGGGAGCAAACATGAACCATTCGCCGACCGGCAGTGACAAGGCAACGAAATCTCCAGGGCTGACGCCTGCCTTTTTCAGTTTTGCGGTAAGTCCTCCTATGCGACGGGCTGCTTGTCTGTAGGTATACTCACTCCTGTCATGGACAACAAAGATCCTATCTGGATCATCGGATAGCCAGTGTTCAAATGCCTGCACGACATCTTCGTAACTGGTCTTCCTGTCCCCGAATACTGAGTCCATAAGCAATCTGTCTTTCTCAGGCAGGCATTCTACCTCGTGAAGTTCTCTGCACCTTAGGAAGGATGACAATACCAGGTCATAGGTCTCTGCGAACCTGTCTGCGAATCCGGACGAATACATCGAGGAGTGCTCCACACCGATTTCGAAACCATCCCCTTTGTCGTAAATGCAACAGAGAATGTCGTTGACCCTCATCCTCTCTATCTTTACCTCAACGGACCTTCCGTCGATCATGACCTCTTCAGTGTCGATCGGTTTCGCAACGATGTTTGCACGGTATTGGAATACAATATCTGATCTGATATCGAATCTTTCCGCTACCGACCTGAACGGATATGCACTGTATTTCTTCAGTTCTTCAAATGATTCCGATGCTTTCAAGAGATATTCTGAAACAGGCCTGTCACTGCAATCAATCCTATGGGGCAGAGTCTTAGCGAACATACCTATGGATTTCGACAGATCCCCGAAGTCCCTTCCATTCTCCACGGTGCAGAACATGATGTCGGAGGTCCCGGAGAACCTGGACAATGTGTATGCGAATGCAGATGTCAGGATGTCATACGATGAAATGCCTATGGTCAAAGCATAAGTCTCGAGTTCCTTTCTGGTAGCCCAGAGACTCCTGTAGGAACATCCCCCCTCCCCATCAGGCGATGATACGGGATGGGGATCGTCCACATAGTCGGAGAACACATTCTCGTAATAATGTTCATATTCTCCCCAATTCCCGCTCTCCTTGACTGATTTCTCACGGGCAGCTATCTTCAGGAATCCCTCATCATCCTTAATCCTGCCTTCTGAAAGCACGGTCTCGATCTCCTTCTCCAACACACGGATCGACATCCCATCGAACACCAGATGGTTCACCGCACCGCTGACTGAACCGTCAGAGGAGATGTAGAACCTGCATATCGGCCCCTTCATTATGTCGAACGGTCTTACAAG
This sequence comes from Candidatus Methanarcanum sp., assembly GCA_045600635.1. Classification (GTDB taxonomy): domain Archaea; phylum Thermoplasmatota; class Thermoplasmata; order Methanomassiliicoccales; family Methanomethylophilaceae; genus Methanarcanum. Next base: position 4,694 of record JAZRYJ010000012.1, on the reverse strand, counting down.
TTCAGAAATCGCTGGCAGAAATTCAATCAGTTCAATATCTGGATATGAATCACAGACCAGCCATGGCTCCCCTGCGTCTTTCTCCTGGATCCTGGCTTTCAGAACGGGATGTGCATCTATAACAATCCTCAGTGCCGATTCAACCTCTTTGCAGGTATGGTTCCCGAAGTCAAATTTGAAATCCATGTTGTAGGCACTGGATTTATCGTTAAGGACGATGTCCATGTATATGGTCTTCTGGTCTCCTGTTAGGGGACATCCGGTAGAAACAGTGTAGGGATTCACCAGGTCTTCCTGGGAACACAGTCCTTTTTCGGCAATCTCCCTCGGAGTGCGATATTTCAGGATTGAGGACACGGTCGTAAGGCCATCCATTCTGCTTTGTGCGTCGATGGCATTCAGAGAGTTTCCACCAAGAGTGACGAAATCGTCATCGATACCGAAATCACTGATGCCGAGAACTTTTCCAAATATGCTACACAGGATCTTTTCCTCCTCTGAACGTGGAGCTACGAATACCTGACGTCCTGCAGTCCTGTCAGGTTGGGGCAAGGCCTTTCTATCCACCTTTCCATTGATGTTGAGGGGAATCGAATCAAGGAACATGATGTGTGCCGGGACCATGTATTCTGGTCTTTTCGAACCCACGAATCCCTTGAAATCGAAATCCTTCCTGTCGGTAATGATGTAGGCAACGAGTTCAGTCATTCCGGCATCATTCTTCAAAGCCTGCACAGTAACTCCACTTACAAAATCCAGTTCCCTGATCAGTGACTCAATGTCGGTCACTTCAACCCTGTTTCCACGGATCTTGATCTGGCCATCCCATCTACCGAGGATAGAGATGGTTCCGTCCTCCATAACAACGGCAATATCTCCAACGGTAAAGAGGCGGTCGTAGTGTTCATCAGAGCAAAATGAATTGACTTTCAGTTTCTCTGCAGTGAGTTTTTCGTTATTGAGATAGCCGACAAAGGTGCTCAGACCGCTGGTGTGAAGTATACCTGCTGCTCCGAGTGGAACGCGTCTGCCCTCGGCATCGAGTATGTATCCTCTGACATTGGGAATCAGAGGCCCTACGATTTTGTTATCGCTCCTTTTTGCTAGGGGGCAGAATGCAATGTCAGGATTTTCCGTACACCCGTAGATTACTCCGAATCTGTCAATGAATTCTGGGGCCATGTCCCCAATCGGTTCCCCTCCCATGTAGATTATGGGGAGGTTCCTGCTTCTTGTGGCCGCAATGAGACTCTTAGCTATGCTGGGGGTCAAGAAGGTGTGAGTGATTCCATGGCTTTTGAAGTATGCTTCCATCCCGTGCATGTCCCTGCGTATGTCGTCGGGCATGATGTCTATGCATCCACCCATACAGATTGTTCCGAACAATGCGCTTATGTGCATGGCAAAACCGAGGTTGGTAAACAGCGAAAAGACTGTATTCTCATTAAATTCCAATTCTCTGATGTATCCTAACATTGGGTTCATGGTGATCCTACGGCGATGCACGACACCTTTAGGCTTTCCAGTAGTTCCAGAGGTGTACAGGATCAGACCCGTATCGTCCAATGAGTATGTGGGATTGACGAATTCGCATCCCTTCATTGTGTCAGCTGTGATGATTAATAGATCCGGACGGATATTCCTGATACGATCCGCATACTGAGCGATGGTGACAACAACCTTGAGATGGCAGTCCTCCAGAATATCACGTATACTGTCGTCCGGATGAGCGACATCAATGGGAACATATGCTCCGCCCGATCTCAGTACGGCGAATGTTGCTATGACAATCCATTCACAACGGGGCATGAAGAGTCCGACAGGATCGCCGTTTTTCACACCGAATTCCGACAGCGCAGATGCTATGCCACCTGTCAGGAAATAAGCCTCAGAATAGTTGTAGCTTCTATCGAGGAACCTGACCATACATCTCCCAGGAGAATCCGAAACATGTCTCTTCAAAGCCTCTATGATATCACCGTAAGGTATGGGCATAGCATTGTCGTTCATCCTATCCAAATAGATCAAGTCTTCTTCAGGGGTGTATTTGATCTCAGAAAGTCTAGAAACGGTCTTGAAACCTGTAAGAATCCTTGCAAAAACGGAAAGAAATGTATTGGCGAACTTGATAGAATATATGTCAGAATGGTTAAGATCGACGAACACAACGCCGTCATTGATAGAGTATGACAGGGATAGATCGGCTTCTTCATCTAGAACTCCATCTACAGAAAGGACAAGTCTACTGATTGACTGCGCGCTGTCAGTCAATGCAGAAATATCAATTTCAAATTCTCCTGCAGCATCCAGAGTTTCCTCTACGATGCTAATATACTCCCTGATAAGACGATCGGATGTAGGAATCAATAATGGTGATGTTCTGTCACTATCTTTTACAATAAAAGCAGAGGAAGTATAACCTGTAAATCTGGACAAAGTATATGCGAATGATGCACACATCTGAATTCTGAGTTCATATTTCCCGGAAAGATCTGTGATTTTCAGGGATGTTCGTCCCTTTGCTCCGTTCACAGAATATGTGGGAAGCGGATTGCCCTCATATCCAGAAAACATCTTTTCCAGTTCCTGTCCTTTCATATTACCACCTATAACTGATTTCTTCTAATGTCTTTTGTTTTTTACAGTCTGCCAAAAGCTGTACAATAAAGGATGTACGAATTTTCAATTAGATATTAGGTCGTTATACCAAACATTTGATATCTGAATTAAATTGCTACTTAATCAATTTTATATCGCAGATAAGTTAATGTGCATCATTTTTTCGATCATTAGTTTAATGATTTTTCAAATAAGTATTTTAAAAATTTTTTAATCAGATAGAATTAATAACACAAATAGAGAACTGGATAAATCAGATTCAAAATTATACCAATCTGTAATCAAATATTATGATAAATAACATGTACCTAGCGTAAGCTATGAAAAAACCTAATCAAATGTTAAAGTCATATTGAAAGAGACTCCCCCCTGTATTTCCTGTGGAATTCAACAAAAACGACCGATAAGATATATCCCTGCGACAGCAAGTACCATAAGGGCTATACTTACTCCTAATGCAAACCAACCTGGATGTTTCATGATACATTCTCCATTGATTGTGAAGTAATAATGATTCAATAATTAAAACATACCGATAATTTATGATTCCAATTGTTTAATATATTGATTAATACTTGCAGTTGAAACATAGGTTCGAAATAAAAATTAGTGATAGATATGACAGAGGAGGAAGAGAAAAAAAGTTCAATTTTTGCTCAATATATTGAAAAAAGAAAACAATTGATCAAAAATAAAAAAGTCCTTCAATCAACATATCTTCCTGAAGAATTACCACATAGAAAAGAACAGATTGATAAGATCGCATCTATTCTTTCAAGTGGTCTTAATGGTGAAAAACCATCAAACATAATGATCTATGGAATAACAGGAACTGGTAAAACAGCTGTAATAACATATATAGGAAAAGAATTAGAAAAAATAGATAAAGAACAAAAAAAATTATCATATTTATATGTCAACTGCGAAGTCGTAGATACAGCATATGGAATTCTTTTCAACATAATGAATCAATTCATTAATGATATAGAACAGAAAATTCCATTTACTGGATGGAGTTTTGAAAGACTATACAATGAATTTTGTAATCAGATTGAATTAACACAAAGAGTATTTGTTATTGTTCTTGATGAAATCGATCACATGATTTCCAAGAAAGGTGATGACATTTTCTATTATCTTTCAAAGATTAATGAACATCTTCAAAAATCAAAAGTTTCAATAATTGGAATTTCAAATAATATGAGATTTTTAGAATTATTAGAACCAAAAGCAAGAAGCAGATTAGGTGGAGAAAGTATCATATTCCCACCATATTCAAGAGAAGAATTAGAAGATATTCTCAGACAAAGAACAAATGGAATCTTTGAAGAAGGCGCATTGAATGAATCAGTAATTCCATATTGTGCGGTTCTTGCAGCAAAAAATGCAGGTGATGCAAGAATGGCAATTGATCTTCTCAGAACAGCAACGGATATTGCTGAAAGAAATGGAGATTCAGAAATTACAGATGCACATGTCAAATCTGCAAAGAACAGTATCGATATCGATATTATTGAAGAAGCCATTAATACACTAACAGCTCAATCAAAAGTCATTCTTCTCAGTATTATCAAAAATACAAGATCCGGTAATAAGGTAATGATTACAGGTGATGTTTACAACCTTTACAAAGAATATGCACCGATAATTGGAATCTCTGTTCTTACACAGAGAAGAGTAAGTGAACTTCTTGCAGAAATGGATATGATGGGAATTATTAATGCAAGTGTAAAATCTTTTGGAAAAGGTGGAAGAACCAAAGAAATTACTCTTGAAGTCCAGAAAGATATTATTGATCGTTTCTTAACAGATCCACTTTTCAAATCTTTGAATGATTACAAACCTCCGACACAAATGAAATTGATGTAAATCATTTACAGTGGAAATATAGGGGCGGGAGCCTCATGTTTCTTTTTTATTTCTTTTTTCTTCTATTGAAACCTTAACTCCGCAAAATAGGGAATATGTTGAGACAGAGGGCCTTGTCTAACTTTTCAAGTTTGGAGGGAATCTCATAGTCTATGGTTCCAGATTCCATCATTACTGCGTAGGCCTTGGAATATGTGAAAAGAACG
>JAZRYJ010000011.1:0-85229 GCA_045600635.1 Candidatus Methanarcanum sp. | reverse complement strand
AAAAAGGAAGATGGGCGACACCGTGTACGGTAAATCGATGTCCAGGATGGCCGATGAGATAAAATGCATGTGCATAGCGCACAACATCAGGCAGATGATACGTTTCAATGTGGTGGTGATATGAGGGTTTCCTCAAAGCCCATTGACCAGGATATGCCATGTTGCCTTTTTTATAAATAGTATGTTGCCAATCGTTGAGATGGTAATCATGCACTGGGCAGATGTGATAGCAAAGGAAATTGCAGAGAAGAACGGTCATCCTGTAATTGCAACAGGAATCAGTCCGACGGGAATCCTGCATGTCGGAAGTTTAAGAGAAGCGATAACAGGTGAATCAGTACGCAGTGCATTGAAAGAACAAGGTGCGGAACCGAGGCTGATCTACCTTATCGATTCATTCGATCCGCTCAGAAGGAGATACGATTTCCTGCCTGAGGAATTCGAGAAATACGTCGGACAGCCCATATGCAATATACCGTGTCCCTGCGGAAAGCATGACAATTATGCCCATCATTTCATTCAGCCGTTCCTCGATGTCGTGGAATCACTAGGTGTTCATTGCGACATCATCTGGACACATAAATTGTATGAGGAAGGTAAATTCGCAGAGACCATCGATCTTTCTATAAAGAATAATGAAAAAGTGGCTAACATCCTGAAAGAGGTATCCGGAAGGGATAAGGCATTCATACCTTACAATCCATTATGTGAGGAATGCGGAAGATTCACAGAGCCCATTCTGGAAACATATGAGTTCCCATATGTGGAATATCAGTGCAAATGCGGACATCACGGTAAAGTCGACATCAGAAAGATGGAAGGAAAACTTCCATGGAGACTTGAATGGCCGGCCAAATGGAAGATATTCGGAACAGCTGTGGAACCGTTCGGCAAGGATCACGCAGCGGCCGGTGGATCATATGATACCGGCAAGGTGATCGTCAAAGAGATTTTCGGAGGGGAACCTCCGTACCCGATACCATACGAGTTCGTTCAATTAAAACAGGGAGGACAGATCGTCCAGATGCACAAATCCACGGGATCTGCTGTAACAGGTCTCGATGCTATAGGGATGACTCCTCCGGAAGTACTTAATTATCTGTTCCTGAGGGTGAATCCCTCTAAGGCGATCGATTTCGATTACGGGATGGGCCTTCTTGATATGGATGATGAGTATGACAGGATGGAAGGGCTCTTCTTCAACGGCGGTGCCACAGAGGTCGAGGAGAATTCAGTGCGTGCATATGAGATCGCACAGCACAATAATGTTCCGAAAGAGATGCCGCTCCAGGTATCATGCAGACATCTCGTCAATCTTGTCCAGATAGCGGATGATTTCGAAGGAGTCATCGATATCCTCAATCGTACGAAGGATATGTCGAAGGCCAATGATGTCGATATAGAGAGGCTGAAACGCAGATGCGGATGTGTGAAGTATTGGATCGACGGTTTCGCACCGGATATGGTGAAATTCTCAGTATGCAAGACCATGCCGCAGACGGAGTTGTCCACAGATGAGAAAGCATTCTTCAAATCACTTTCATCAAAGTTATCGGATGTGAAATGGGATGCTGATGACATCAATGCAGCGATATTGGAATGCGGCAAAGCATCACCGCTCGGCAATAAAGGTGCATTTAAAGCCTTGTACAAGATATTCATCAACAGGACGGCAGGTCCGAGGCTCGGAGCATTCATGGAATCCATGGATCATAAGTTCGTAACAGACAGATTGAATGAAGCATCCGAATGAGAAAGAGGGGAATATGGACATAACAGAGAATAGGAAGGTCTCACTGAAGAGGACGAAGAAGTCTCTTATCAAATGGTATATTCTGTTCTTCATCATAGTTGTCGCAGCAAGTATCATTGCATTATTGGAAGGGAAAGAGAAGGAAGCAGTCATAGGGATACCGATAATCATCGTCCTCATATTCCTGATATATTTCGACAGAGAATACATACACGTACCTCCGAAGCTGATCTTCATGATAGCTGTGGCTACGGTGATATCAATCATCGGAGGAGTGTACGAGATAGGCTGGCTGAAGGTACCTATCTACATCCTTACAGGTGTGATACTTTCTACGATAGGCCTAATCATAACATATGTTGCACTCGGCAAGATGCCCGGGTCCATCAATGACAAACCGATACTGATAGCATTGGAATCGTTCACATTCGGTGTCGCATTATATCAGATATGGCTGCTTATCGCATGGTTCCTGAATATCGACATCATAATGGGTGAAACGGATGAAGCTATTGTAGTGACGCACATACTCTGTGTGATAATCGGATGTCTTCTAGCATCATTGCTGTATTTCTTTGGAAAGAATTATTTCATCGGTGACATTGTGAATGAATTCTTCGATGAGAACAAGAAGCTGATCATGAATAATGAACAGATTGCGATCGATACAAAGGCTATGATCGAAGAAGGGGAATCATACAGTTTAGAATTCAAATCCACCATACGCACGAATTTGGCCAGCGGGGAACAGGACAGAAGAATGGAAACAGCTGTGCTGAAAACTATAGTCGCTTTTCTGAACAGCGAAGGAGGAACTTTACTTGTCGGTGTGGCGGATGATGGAAACATCTTGGGTGTGGATATCGAATCTTTTGACAATCGCGATAAGATGAATCTACACATAACCCACCTGATATCAGCAAGGATAGGGGACGAATTCATCCCGTTCATAAAATTTTACGAGATAGATTACGGAACGAAAGAATCAGGCGTAGACAAGATAGTTGTCAGATTCGACTGCGAACCTACGTCATCGCCCGTGTTCTTGCAGGATCCGAAAGACAAGAATTCTGAGATATATTTTGTACGCTCCGGTCCATCTACAGTTGAACTCACAGGTATTGATCTTCTGAGGTATGTGGAGAACCGTAAAAAATCGGTCAGAAGGAAATATCACGCTGCTGCGAATTTCACTGAATTAAAGAAAAAGGGAGAATGAATCTCCCTTTAATCTGTTTACAGGATGCCGAGATTTGTAAGCTTTTCCGGAAGGTATTTATCGGTGGCGTATTCCAGACCGTATTTGGCCAACGCCTGTTGCTCAGCCTTCTTCTTCATGTTAAGCATAGCTTGGATCTCAGTGACCCAGAACTCATCCTTGAATCTGGGATCGGTCAATTCAGCATTCAATGCACCGATATCCTTGTCCGACAGTTTATCCGTCGGAAGATCGTAGTTCAGAATATCTGAGGCTGTGATACCGATGAACTGTGCCGTCGGTGTAGCAAGGTAATCTGAAATATGAGCTGTCTTGATGGCCCCGTACGCAACTGATGCGAAGATACGGAATGACCATGGATCGCCATCGGTGAAGACCACTACAGGTATATTGAATTCTTCATTCAATCTTTTGATGAGACGTCTTGTGGATCTTGCCGGCTGACCTGAAAGATGCACAAGAGAACAATTGAATTTCTCAGGGAATCCGTTCTCGACCAACCTGGCATACATTCCTCCTGTCTCGATTGCAATGACGAATTTCGTGTTACCCGGATCGATCCTGAATGTCTCATCCTCCACCTTATACGGTATCGCGAATCCTTCTTCGGACACATCATCGATACAGTTAGATTTCTTCCATCCTTTCTTGGTAGGTACAGTGAAGTTGATGTCACCGTATACTTTGGCACCTGATTCCTCGGGACGGAGTTTGAAATCCTCCCTCATGCAACTTGTGACGGTTTCAAGATCCTCTGCCAGCAGGTTGCTCTCATCCTGTGAATGGAATTTGGCATGGCCCCATCCTTCTGAGATGTAGTACATCTCCCTTAAGGTGGATGACTTCTTTGTTCTGATCATCTCTTCGATAAAATCAACAGTGTAGACTGTCCTGAGCATCATCGTTGCACCCTGGACCGTTTTTGCGGTACGGGTGGTTTGAAGGTTTCCGTATTTCCATACGTTCGATCTGGGGTCGAATTCGATGTTCTTCTTCGATCTCAGCGGCAGATTCATCGACGGGACATCACCCACGTCCATCTGGTTGTACATCGAACCGATAATTGTTGTGAGTTCCTCGATCGCTTTCTTCTGTCTGTCATTCTTCTCCAAGGTCTTCAACCTCCTCTACTGCTTCAGCATCTGTATTGTCTTCAACGTAATCAGAATCATATTCAGTGATTTCCATTCCTTTGATGCCCCAATCTCCAGGCAATGGATCGGCACCCATCACCATGACAGGATTGATGCCTGAGAAGTAAACGTCATCAATCGAAAACACATCCGCCATCTCTCCGGACAGTTCGAATGATATGTCCACATGTTTCGCAGGCGGAATGCTGTTGATCGTCCATGTTGCTTTCCCCTCATCATTCATCTCGGTGAAATGTTCTCCTCCGAATAACGTGAGATTGACAGCCTCTTTAGGCAACTGTGCATGCAGGCTCAATTTCCTTTCGATGCTTGTGTAGTTGTATACTGTGAACGTCACTGTACGTTTCTTCTTTTCTTTCTTCTCCGTAGGTTCTATCCAGACGACGTTCATGATCTTTGATATCGTCTTATCAAGATTCGGGACCGGTTTCTTCAGGAACTTGGCGGATTTCTCTGCGAATTCCGGAAGTATCTCCTGGACGATCTCGAATTTAGCATGGGTCTTCTTCCTTCTCTCCTCTTTATTGAGGTGGCTCTTCAGACTCCTTGCGCATAATTTCAATGCCAATTCGATCTCTGCTTGTAATTCAGGAAGATCTGCTACAGCTTCCTTACCTTCGGATGTAAACGGGACTTTTGTGGAGGCTATGTGAACAAGGATTATCGCAGGTCCGAACGGAATTCCTTTACCTCCTCTCTGTTCCAATCCATATCTTCTCCAATCTACATTGGAGATAGCTTTCGTTATGGCGCATGCACCCGGTTGGAACAGCAACGGTACGCGGTTGGCGAACCTCATGATCGTGACCTGGCCGTCAGCAGGCATGTCTCCGCCGTACACTATACCGGCTTCGACAACGAATGGATTTCCATTGACTGATTTAGGTGCTCTTGTGATCGGCGGTGCATAGTATTCAGGACGCATTCCCTCAAGGACGTTCATAAGTCCTTTCTTGATCAATGTGTCACCTATCGGTGATAGACAGTCGGTCGGAGGCGCCATTATCTTCACTTTCTCTATGGCTTTGATGATCTCTTTCGCATCATCATGTGTGATGGATGTAGGTTTAGTCTCAGGTTTGACACCTGATTTCTCCAGAATCTCATCTGCGATTCTCGATGTTACCCTTGAGAAGTCGTTGGTGAGGAATGCTTTGGCAGTTTTCTGCTGAGAGTTCTGTGCGAGCTTCAGGATGTCCCCTATCTCCATACCTGTTGGATGTGGTTTTATTTCCTTTGATTTCTCAGGCATTGTGTCCGTTGCTCTTTCGAAAACGAATGTCTTGCCCTCAGGATCGATGAATGTGATCTTGGCATGAGGATTGACGATAGCGGTATTCTTAAGATATTCAAAAATGGACTGCTTTCCTGTGATGTATCTTCCTTTGATCGTATATTCGATACTGGTTCCGTGATCCTTGCCTTCCCATGTGAACGGCTTATCGTTAGAGATCACAGGTCTGTTGACCTTCGTATCGATGATTATGTCCATACCCCAGGCGACTTCATCGTTGCCCTCGATCTTGGACTGGATATGTGCTGGTTTACCCGTTGTTATGTATCCATACATGACAGTGGCGGATATTCCGATACCCTGCTGACCTCTTGACTGTCTCAGAGCGTGGAATCTTGAACCGTAGAGAAGACGGCCGAATACATTTCCCATCATCTTATGGACGATACCCGGTCCGTTATCTTCAACGAGTACGGTATAATCGTCATCCGGATGGCGGGTCATCTTGACTGATATTTCCGGCAATATCCCTGCTTCCTCGCAGGCATCCAACGAATTATCGACCGCTTCTTTAATTCCCATCAGCAATGATTTGGAACGAGAGTCGAAACCGAGGATATGTTTGTTCTTCTCGAAGAATTCCGTGACGGAGATTTCCTGCTGTTTGGCAGCCATTTTATGGGCTGTTGCGACAGTCTTCTTCTTAGGAGCATTTTCCTTAATTTCCTCTGTAGGGCACATCCGTGCGGGACATGCCATTACATTAATTAAAAGGTAATTGTCGCCACAGATGTCAATTGTTCAGAACAGAAGAAGAAAACAGCACTTCATTTTTTCTTTTCTTCTTCTTTTGCTCCTGGGAGGCTCTTGACGTCATCATCTTCGTCGAATCTTGCACCGCAGTTAGGACAGAACTCAGCATCTCCGGGTACCTCTGCGCCGCAGTCAGAACACTGGAATGTGCCTTTCTTCTTGTTCTTTATGTCCTCGGGAACATCAACGTATGCGCCGCATTTCCTACAGATCTCCTCTCCGGGGAGTACGATGGTACCGCACTGTTTGCATCTGCCGTATCCTTTGGGATACAGACGACCGTCAGCTTCCATCTGGGCCCTCGTCTTATCGAGACTCTTGGAAGCACGGTCCGCAAAGTATGCGATGACCACGAAAAATATCACACTGACAGCATCATATACGGCTGTGAACGGGAGAGCTGTCGTACAGATCGTACCGAATGAGACATCTTTCTTGTACAGGGATGTTCCTGTGAAGTCCTTGCTCTCGAAATTTCCGTCTTTATTGTTGTCTCCGAATTGGAACTGACATATCTGCAGTTTGTTCTTGTCGAAGTGTGAGAATGATGCCGTGTATGTTCCTGAACCTGAAACAGATATTATCTGGTAATAATCAGAATTATTGGAATTCTGCGTTGACATATTGTTGTAACATAACGCATTCACAGAAGAGCATATGACTTTGATCTTTGAGTACGTCCAGTCATGTGCATCATATCTGAACTCAATGGTGAATGATGTATCTGTTGCTGTGGTGCTGAGAACTTCGATATTGTTGTCCTTGAAATCATCCACGGATCTGCAGTCGTTGACGAACATCGGTGAGAACACCAGTGTTCCGAATAAGAGGACCACAAGGAAGATAACTCCTCCGCAGACGAGCATCTTCTTCATATTAGCTCCGCTGAGTCTTTTGATGATAAGATATGCCACAGCACCGACGAGAACGAATCCGAGACCGCATAATGCGAGTTCTATTCCGAGGTAATACAGAAGAACTGTAACGGCCGATGCGATCAGAAGCGAGACCGGAAACGACCATTTCGATTTTTTGAATCTACCGAATTTTGATTCTTCGTCGATTGATATTGCCATCACCCACAGGATAGTGGGGTCAGTATATATTATAATCCATCATTGAGGACGATTCCTGACGAAATCAATGACATATTCAGCTGTTCAGAACAGGGAACTAAATAAAGATCGAGGACGATACATACAGAGATAGGTACAATCATGATAATTGATGCGCACATCCATATGTGGGACAGGAAGATGCTGCCCGATCAGGCGGTAGCGAACTATCTTGCTCCCTTGAAAAAATTGAAGGAACTGGGATTGGATGAGATATTCAATATCGATCTTGACAGCGATTTCCCATTTCCCGATTATGATGTGAAGATCAATGAACCCATTCATTCACTCAATGCGAATAAGATCGACTATGCTGTCGTTCTCGCAACTGATTTTGGATTGGTGAACGAAGGCCGCATGACCAACGATGAATACATGGAATGGTTGTTCGACAGATGTTCAGTCGACGACAGATTCATTCCTTTCATAGGCGTGGATCCGAACAGGAAAGATGCTCTGGAGATGCTTGAACGTTATGTCAGGAAATACAATCCGAAAGGGATCAAGGTATATCCTGCTTCAGGATTCTATCCAGATGACGATAAGTACAGGAAATATTGGGATATGATAAACGATTTCGGATTGGTGGTGACGACACATGCAGGCATGGCGTTGCCCCCTCTTGATGAGAAGTACTGCCATCCGAAGTTCTTCAAGAAGATAGCTGACAGATATCCTGATATGAAGATCATTATCGCACACCTCGGAGGAAAATTCCATGATGAGCTGTTCCCTCTGATGGATGCATGTGAGAACGTATACAGCGATTGTTCCGCATTGCAGGGGTGGTATGCCGAGGATAAGACAATGATCGGCAAGAGATTGGATACGGTGACATCCAGATATCCCGACAGGATCGTTTTCGGAACTGACTTCCCGTTATACGATGAGATGTGGTCCACGACACAGTTCATAGATTACATATTATGTGGTGAATGGGGCAGTAAGAAGATCAAAGAGGATCTTCTCGGGAACAATATGGCAAAAGTCCTCGGGCTCTAATTCCTGTCCATCTCCTCATTGAGAAGGAAATCAGCACGGGACACCATCGGATTCTCACGTTTCACATGAGTGAATCTCACATTCGGGATCAAACCGGAAAGATTCACGGCATCGCTGTTCAGTTTCTTCATATCCGGTGATTTCACTTTATATTCACCGTTCATCTGTTTGATTACAAGTTCTGAATCCATCACGAATTCGACCGTATCGTCACCAAGCGCCAATGCTTTCGAAATGGCGCATATCAATCCTCTGTATTCGGCGTAGTTGTTGGTATGTATCCCGAGGAATTCGGTGTATTCTTCGAGTATCTCGCCGTTCCTTGTGACCACCACTGCGAAGGCGGATTTGCCCGGATTCCCTCTTGAACCCCCGTCCGAATATATTCTGAGCATGGTGTTTCCTATCTTACTTTTGTTTTAAAACATTTTCAGCACAATATTACTGACAGTGATTGAAAATGACAGTGAGTATTACGAATATAACAATTCTTAATATACGATATCAGCAGATGATGTCGACATGAACTCCGACAGAAGGGTAATGTTGTATGTCATTGCGATAGTCGTATTATTCGTCATCACATCGATGACATCAGCAACATCAGTTGCTGGAGATGAGAATGATTCTTTCAGCATAATCGACGGCAAAGGACATTTGGTCTCATTCGACAACCCTGCAGAACATATCGTGACCGTGGGGAAAGGAACATCGGCAACTGTTGTTGAGGTCGGATGCATCAACAAGATCGTTGTCACGGACAAATATTCCGTACAAGGGGATGATGATGTATTCATCCAATTGAAGGAATATGTCAGCAGCGGCCATGCCACTGCCGGAGGTTCGATGTATTCTTCCGACATCAATCAATTAGAGGTCGAAGTGGTTGATGCAGCCGATTCTGGAAGATTCGACAGGGAGAAAGATGCGATCATCATCTCCGGAGGCGGAGAGGATGCGACCAAGAAAGTATATGATTATTTCACTCAGAATGGGTTCAGAAAAGTCCTTGTGTGGACCAGCATAAATGATTACAATGATATTATCGATTTCTGTGAGGACGTATCGAAGATCGTCACAGGCAGCATATCGGAATGTGTAAAGCAGATGAGATACACGATATCAGAGATAGACAAGGTGATGACTGAGAAATGTCTGGATAAAGTGCCTGCATTCACCATTCTGTGGAGAAATGAGAATTGGCAGGTGTGCAATCAAGGTTCTCTTGCTGCATCAATGATAATGGATGCCGGCGGTAATGTAATTACCATTGACGAATCCAGGAAGGATACATTCTACCCCATTGATCATCCTTCACAGATTATAGATGAATACGGAGAAAATGTCATAGTATTCGCGGATGCCACCATATCGGGTGACAAAATGAATGATCTGAGGAAAGAGGTAGGCAGCAATGTGAAGATCGTATCGATGAAAGCATTGTGGAACAACTACTGTCCGGACAGCATAGACGGGGTATGGGCCATGGCATGTGCGATGCACCCCGATTATTTCCATGGGGATGTCCCTGTCGTACCGGTCGAAGGTGAGGGATATGCCCCATATCTCATCAGTGGGATTGTGGCAGCATTGATTGTTGTCGGAGTGACGGTCTATTTGATGAGGAGGGAGTGAGTTGAAGAGAAAGAATCTGATATTCGCTCTTGTTGCACTTGTTGCGATATTCATTATTTTTGCATTTCTGGATCTGGCATGGGTATCCTCATCGAAGATGTATTCCTTCGATGAGGTCATCAGTACTCTGTTCGGAAGGGGAACATGGGGCTCGCAAATCATAATTGTGGATACCAACCTTCCGAGAGTGGTCATCGGATTGTTGATAGGGATGGGACTCGCTGTTGCAGGTTCATCTATGCAGGCGCTGTTCAGGAATCCATTGGCATCACCGTATATCCTGGGATTATCATCCGGTGCATCGCTCGGTGCGGCCATCAGTATGCTTGTGGTGATATCATTCATCCCGGCATTCATCGTCACGCCGCTGTTGGCATTCATCACCTGTTTCGCAACTATGGCATTGGTATACACGATGTCGCGTGTCGGAGGTTCTGTAAGGAATGAAACACTAATCCTGTCGGGTGTAGCAGTGACATCCTTGCTGTCAGCGTTGGTATCGTTCCTCACATTCATTGCGGGCGATAAGTTAGAAGGTATCGTATTCTGGACGATGGGCAATCTGTCCAACGCATCATGGGGTGAGATATTGTTCGTAGCACCCGTGATCCTTGTTTCATCGATATTGCTGATGATGCAGGCAAAATCATTGAATGCGATGATGTTAGGCGACATTCATGCGATGGACCTCGGTGTGAATGTGAGGAACACAAGGTTGATCGTTCTGATACTGTCGACTGTGATCACTGCATCCGCTGTATCTTTTGTCGGAGTGATAGGATTTGTAGGTCTGGTGATTCCGCACATACTGAGGATAATTTTGGGCCCGGATAATCGCATAATCATGCCGATGAGTATCATAGGTGGCGGGGTCTTCGTTGTAGTGTGTGATTTCCTCGCACGTGTTGTCGCACCGCAATACGGTGTCCTTCCGATCGGAGTGATAACAGCATTGATCGGAGCGCCTGTGTTCATAATATTGTTGATAAGAAGAAAGAAGGAGGTTGGATGGAATTGATATTGAAGATTGATGATATCTCATTCCAGTATGAGAAATACAACGTATTGGATGAAATATCCTTCGAGGTCAATAAAGGGGAGATCCTGGGAATACTCGGTCCGAACGGATGCGGAAAATCCACTTTGCTGAAGAATCTCAATAAGAATCTGTCACCGAATTCGGGATGCATAATGCTCGAGGACATGAATCTTGAGGATATCATAAAGAAAGACATAGCGAAGAAGATCGCCGTAGTACCTCAGACGAATGAGATAAAATTCGCATTCACAGTGAGAGAGGTCGTGGCCATGGGACGTATGCCGTTCCAAGGGATGATGTCAGGTGAATCCAGAGAGGATGAGAAGATAATCGATGATGCCTTGAAACAGACAGGATTGGAGAGACTTGCGGATCGTCATATCAATACCATGAGCGGAGGAGAGCGTCAGCGTGTTATTATCGCCAGAGCTATCGCTCAGACGCCCGAGATCATATTGATGGATGAACCTACATTACATCTCGATATCAGTATGCAGTTCGATGCATTGAATCTCGTAAGCAGATTAGCTAAAAAGAACGGATTGACCGTTGTGATAGTGTCGCATGATCTTCCGATGGTCGCCAGATATTGTGACAGGATACTGATGATCCATGATCATAAAATACATGCCATCGGTACGCCTGAAGAGGTTCTCACTCCGGAAAATATGGAAATTGTGTTCAACATCGACGCTGAATTGCAGTATGATCAGAAGACCGGCAGAAATACCGTAATCCTTCACAACTCATATACAAGTTCAGATGAATGAATTCTGTGCAGATTTCAAAGAAGTTGTGCGATGTGTAACGGTTGATGCAAACCGAGAACGCAGTCTGTTATCTGATCAAAATGATGAGCGCCCCGGACGGAATTCGAATCCGTGTCGAAGCCTCGACAGGGCTTCATGATGGGCCACTACACTACCGGGGCGTGGTGGTATTGATGACAATATAGAATCGGTATTTAACACTTACCGATTGAAAAATATCTATGCCAGGCAAATCTTATAAGGCCGTCATTGTGATGAGGTAACAATGGCAGAGGAGACAGTAGCTGATTACATGGTAAGGGATGTGAAATACATCACGCCGGAGATGACAGTGAGAGAAGCGATCAATAAAATGATCGGCTCCAATTTCCATGGTTTTCCCATAGCGGAGAACGGATACCTTTTGGGATTCGTCACTGCGAAGGATCTTCTGAGATACACAGACAAACCGGATGCGACAATGCGTCAGGTCATGAAACGTGGAACAGTATGCGTCATCCCCTCCATGAAGATCAGCGATGCGACCCGTGTTCTTTTCAGATACGGGCTGAGAAATCTCCCTGTCGTTGATGAGAATAAGAGACTTGTCGGGATAATATCTAACATCGATATCGTACGTTCACAGATTGAAAAGAGCAGACCGTCCAAAGTACAGTCCGTCAAATCATTTTTGGAGACACAGAATGAACTGAGAATCAAAGTTGTGAATATGGACATTCCAGTGAAGGAACTCAGGCCGTCACAGAAGGATGTGTATATGGATGAGCTGATCGGAAGACAGTATGAGATAAGAAAAGGCCTTACCGAGCCGCTTATCGTTGTAGAGAGACGCGGAGGATATCTTATCGTAGATGGCCACCACAGAGCAATGGCAGCATATCAGATGGGATTGGAGAAATGCAAAGCCATCGTATTGCAGCCCAACGATCTGGACGTCTCTATTGGATTGGAAAGGACCGCGGAGAGATGGGGGTTGAGAACATTGGATGATGTGAATATCATCGAAGGTTCGAAACATCCGTTCATAAAGGTCACGACAATGCTCATGCCGAATGAGGTTGCCGGCAGCATCAATAAGAGATTGAATGATTCGAAGTGATCATTTTAATCTGTTCAGGATCATTGTGGCGTATTCAACGGCCTGATCCCTGTCTGAGAGCGGATGGAACATTACCTTGCCCTGGGGATAAAGTGTAACTTCCATCTCTTTCCATTCCATTATGAGCATCATTCCGCTTTCATTTCTTTTGATAGTGAATTCATCTTTCAGGACATCAGATGCTTTGTCAAGATCGATATCCATAATCTCAGAGGGTGCTGCCATCAGGGCCTTTCCGCCGCACAATCTTGTGACATTGAATCTCATCTGCGGAATTCCTCCATTATCGAAACGACAGCCTTTTTGAATTCTTCAAGGGAGGATTCGTTGACGATCATGCGGTCAGCTAACGCTATAGTGTTCGCGAGGCCCCATGAGATCTCCCTGTTGTCGCGTTCGTTGAATTCATCGATATTCTTCGGAGCATCCTCGCGTGCACGCTCCACCAATCTCCGATATCTGGTCTTGGGGGATGCGTATATTCCTATGACATGAACATCCGGTGTGATATTCAGGTAAGCTTTCACTTCATCCATGCTTCTGCATCCGTCGACCATGAAGATGTCACCGTACATCTTTTCCACGGCACGTTTCGCCCATATATCGAAACCGTGACGTTCTCTTTCAATGTTGGCGAATTGACCCGTTGAGAGATCAGTGTCTCTGGAATCACGTTTAGCGTAGAATTCTCTCACGATGTCCCCCATTCTTACAAAAGGTATGCCTGAGTCGCTGGCTGCGATGAGGAATTCTTCTTTGCCCGCACCCGGCATCCCAGCAGTGATGATCAGTTTCATCATATCACAGCAGATTATCTGAGATGTTCGTGAGGTTCCTCTCACAATAGATGCATTTCAGAACAGGAGGGTTCTTTGAAACGACATTGAACTCAGGTTCGACAGGTTCTCCCATGTTGGTTATGCAGTTCGGATTGCTGCATCTGGCGATGCCTATAACATGTTTGCCGATGTCGACCTTGTATTTCTCAGCGACATAGTAGTCCCTGATGATGACGATGGAGGCATTCGGAGAGATCAATGCAATCTTGTTGACTGTTGTTTCATCGAGTTCACGATCCTCAATCTTCACTATGTCCTTCCATCCGGATTTGGATTTCTTAGAGAAGACATGCATCGCCACAATGATTGTGGATCCTACATTATTCGCATTGACACCCAGTATCTTCAAGACATTCAGAGCCTGCCCGGGTTCTACATGATCAATGACAGTACCGTTCCTTATACGTGCTACTTTGCTCTCGTCATCAGTCATCACATCTCACCTCCGAGTATGGAGAAGAGCAGGGCCATTCTGATCGGTATCCCGTTGAATGCTTGTTCGAAATATTTCGCATGCGGAGTACTGTCGACCTCAGGAGAAATCTCATCCACTCTGGGAAGAGGATGCATTACGATGAGATCTTTCTTCGCCTGTCCCAATATCTCATTGTCGATCCTGTATGTTCCTGCGACTTTTTCGTATTCAGTCGGGTCAGGGAATCTCTCCTTTTGAATTCTTGTGACATAAAGTACATCCGCATTTTCGATGACATCGTTAAGTCTGTCGGTTTTCACTGGATCGCAGTTCTTCGATTTGAGCGAATCTATGATGTAGTCAGGCATCTGGAGTGATTCAGGTGCCACGAATGTGAGTTTAGCACCGAACATCGTCAGCGCATTGGAAAGTGAGTGTACTGTTCTTCCGTATTTCAGGTCCCCGATGAGAGCGATATTCAGACCATCGAGTGTTCCTTTAGATCTTCTCATTGTGAACAGATCCAGAAGTGTCTGTGTCGGGTGTGATCCGGCGCCATCGCCTGCATTGATGACAGGCTTATCAGCGACATTGGCCGCAAGTCTTGCCGCTCCTTCGTGCGGATGTCTCAGTACGATCGCATCACAATATGTGTCGATGATGTGCATTGTATCAGAGAGGGACTCTCCCTTGGCGATTGATGTTGCGGACATCTGGGAGACGTCCATGACATCTATGCCGAGTCTCAGAGCGGCACTTTCAAAGGACATTCTTGTTCTTGTCGACGGTTCGAAGAACAGGTTGGCCAATATCTTTCCCTGAAGGCTGTGATTCGTTTTCTCGCCCTTTGCATACGGGATCATTTTCTCTGCAAGGTCCAGAATGTATTCTACATCCTTTCTTGAAAAATCATTCATTGAGACGACATCTCTTCCGAGAAAACTCACTTTACCGCTCATGATGTCTTAATCAGCATCGTTCTATTAAATTGTGACCGAATGGTGACGTTTGTATTTCGGTTATCTAGGAAATATGTAGGATATCCCTTATATAACGGAAGTACTAACATTACTCGTTCGACGGTGATGGGATGGAAAAAACAGAAAGACCATGGCTGAAATATTACGATTGGCATTGCCCCAATGGTACGATCAATTATCCTGACATTTCGCTTTATGAATTTGTCAGACGTGCTGCTGTTAGACATCCGAATGTGATTGCATACGAATTCCAAGGAAAGAGCACGAAATATTCCAGATTTATCAGTAAGGTCGATCATATAGCGGCCTGCCTTCAGAAGATGGGAGTGAAGAAAGGAGACAAAGTACTGGTCTGCATGCCTAATTCACCTCAGGCAGTGGATATGTTCTACGCAATTTCAAAACTCGGCGCAGTGTCTGTCATGATTCACCCATTGTCGGCCAAGAATGAGATAAAACACTATATCGAGAACAGCGGCTCCAAGATAGCACTCACCCTTGATGCTTTCTGTAAGAAATTCCTTGAAGTCAAAGACGAGACTCCGTTGGAGAAATTGATCATCACATCGATCAAGAATGAACTGGGCCCGATAATGAAGATTGGATTCGCATTGACACTCGGCAGGAAGATCCCACCGGTTCCGAAGGATGACTGCATCATAATGTGGAAAGAATTCCTGAAACTGACCGATGATGACAATATTGAAGTGGTTGAGAACGTAGGAAAAGATCCCGCAGTGATCCTCTACAGCGGAGGAACAACAGGAAAGTCCAAAGGGATGTTACTTTCGAATCTGAATGTCAATGCGACAGCTATGGGCACCATCGGTGCCAGCAGCTGTCTGCCTATGCCTGTCGAGGATATGTACACTGACAAATCAATAGAGATATTGAACAAGAGGCAATACATCGTTCTGTCAGTGATGCCGTTGTTCCATGGCTTCGGACTCGGTGTCGGGATACATTCGTTCCTTACACTCGGAGGAACGTGTGTTCTTGTACCAAATTTTACTCCCGAGTCATATGCTAAGCTGATCATGAAGAAGAAACCGAACTACATCGCCGGGGTTCCGACGCTGTTCGAGAAGATGATAAGTCTGGATATCATGAAGAATGCGGACATGTCATCCCTGGAGGGTGTGTTTTCAGGCGGAGATTCTCTCCCTACGGAGACCAGAAGGAAATTCAATGAGTTCATGAAGACACATAATGGAAAGACGATGATCAGAGAGGGATACGGACTCACGGAATGTGTAACTGTATCATGTCTTACACCTATTAATGAATTCCGTGAGGGCAGTATCGGTGTCCCTCTCCCAGACATCTTGTATAAAATCGTTGAACGCGGAACCCATAATGAATTGCCGTATGGTGAGATCGGAGAGATATGCATCACCGGACCTGATATTATGATCGGATACGTGGGTGACGAAGAGGAGACCAAGAAGGCACTTCAGGTGCATGATGATGGAAGGACATGGCTCCACACCGGAGATGCAGGATACATGGATGCTGATGGTTTCATCTACTTCAAACAGAGATATAAGAGGATCATCATAAGTTCAGGATACAATATTTATCCTTCTCAGATCGAGGATGCGATCAACAAGTATCCTGGTGTGAAATCGTCATGCGCTATCGGAGTCCCGGATCCGATAAGACAGGAAAGGGTCAAAGTCTATCTTGTCCTTGAGGACGGTGTAGTCGGCGATGAAAAATTCCTGGAAGGCCTGAAAGCACATTGCAAGGAATACATCGCAGGGTATGCTGTTCCCAAATTATTCGATTTCCTTGATGAGATGCCGATGACCAAGGTCGGAAAGATCGCATACACCGAAGTCGAAGAAATAGACAGGAAGAAGAGGGAAGCCAAGAACTGAACTCCCCATCCAGTTGTGTTGTCAATACAGCAAGAGCCTAAATACTGCTTACATATCATCAGAATGAGGGTTTTCTGTGACGATAGAGGATCAAATCAAGGAACTTGAGGATGAGATCTCAAAGACCAAGAAGAACAAGGCCACAGAAGCTCACATCGGAAAACTGAAGGCAAAGATCGCCAGACTCTCTATCGAAGATGAGAAAAGGAAATCGGCCAAGGGTAACACAAAAGGATTCTATGTCAAGAAGGCAGGTAATGCCACTGTTGCATTGGTGGGCTTTCCCAGCGTCGGTAAATCAACTCTGTTGAATCAATTGACAGGTGCGAAGTCGGAAGTAGGTGCTTATCATTTCACAACATTGGACGTCGTTCCCGGTGTTATGGAATACAATCATGCTAAAATCCAGATACTGGATATGCCCGGTCTTATCAAAGATGCTTCCAGAGGGAAAGGGAGAGGAAGAGAGGTCATCGCAGCGGCAAGATCGG
The DNA here is from genome assembly GCA_045600635.1 of Candidatus Methanarcanum sp. Classification (GTDB taxonomy): domain Archaea; phylum Thermoplasmatota; class Thermoplasmata; order Methanomassiliicoccales; family Methanomethylophilaceae; genus Methanarcanum. Next base: position 67,791 of record JAZRYJ010000011.1, on the reverse strand, counting down.
CCGATGTGATCCTTCTGGTGGTGGATGTTTTCAATCCCGACATCTCGGTGCTTTACAATGAATTGTACAATGCCGCGATCCGTCTGAATCAGCGCAGACCCGATGTGACGATAACCGGCGGGGATTCAGGAGGAATCCTTGTCAAACCGACATTGAAACTCACAAAGATCGATGTCGACACGATCAAAGAGATGACATCTGCATACGGTTATGTCAACGCCACTGTCGTTGTACGTGAAGACATCAATGTGGAACAGATGCTGGATGTTCTTGCGGGCAACCGTGTGTACATCAAAGCCATCATGGCCATCAATAAGGTCGATATAGTTCAGCATGATGAATTGGATAAGGCACTGGAGAAGAACAAGGAGTACAAATGTTTCCCGTGTTCTGCGGCAACAGGATTGGGGATGGATGAGGTCAAACAGGGCCTGTATGACACGATAGATATGATCCGTATCTATCTGAAACCACAGGGCCAGGAGGCGGATATGGACATTCCGCTGATCGTTAAGAGAGGTAACACCGTCGGTGACGTCTGTGAATTGATCCACAGACAGTTCCGTTCAAATTTCAGATATGCCATGGTATGGGGGAAGAGTGCGAAATTCCCTGGGCAGACCGTAGGATTGGATCACGTCGTCATGGATGAGGATGTAGTCTGCATTATCGTCAAGAAGAATTTCTGATGACCTGTCATACTACTCTCCAGGAGTTCAGACGGTTATTTCCATCATTTACCAAGAAACCGTTCTTTTTCAGTTTGGATATGATTTTGTTGACAGCAGGAACACTCATTTCAAGAGCATCGCTGATATGCTTTATTTTTGCATATCTATTATGTTTCAAATATTCAAGAGTGCGGATGTCATTGTTATTAAGAATATCATCATATATGGATTTGTTAAGACGTGAGCTGACACGATCTGGAGTGAAAGAAAAGGGCAATGTCACGGTAATGATGTTGTCTCCTATCATTATTGACTGGCGACCATAAGTTTCTACAATCTTTTGAATACCATGTCCACTTTGTTCAGAGTAATCTGCAAGTATGAATATATCGAACAGTGATTTGTTTACAGGCATACTTTTTCCTGAATAGAATTCATCCATAGACAACATGAAAGGGATGGATCCGTATGATTGAACCTCTATCCTGTTATCAAATATGAAGACAGACGGCGGGATCATAGATTTCCAGTCATTGTGAACACAGGCATTGATCCATGCTTCTCTGAAAGACTCCATATTGAATAAGTCAACATTCTTCCTTGTACCGTTTGTTAACACAACTTTTGTAGTTTGAAAGGATTGAATGTAATCTAGGATAAGACCGACGCTGATGATAATGGATCTTCTTCCGAAGTCCGTTCTTTTGGACATAACGCTCTTATCTGTTCCATCGAAGACCACCACTTGCATTGGAACATTGTTTTGGTCTGACAGTAGATACGCCAAAATGTTGAATTTTTTATCATTATTGATCATACCATGACTTTCATAGTATGTTTTGTCTGAACGTACATGTCTCCCCTTTGTCTCCATATAGCGAGTAAATGCTGAAAAAGTGAGATCTTGGATCGGCGATTCTATCATCGCAGGAACATCAGTCCCTTTAGAAAGTAACATTTTTGTAAGCATATCAGGAGTCATAGAAACGTTGGAAGTCACATTTCTGATGTAGTAGCGTTCATTGTATGAATAAGCGGAAGCATAGCCACTGCATGTGATGCGTATGTATTCGACATCGTCATCGGTTACAAGGATTTCTATCTCCGGAAGACATTTCGGCTGCACAAGACTATCAATACGATTGCGTATTTTCTCAATAGTATTTTTGCCTATCTGAATGCCGATAACATCGCCGTTGTTGTCTACTCCAAGATATAATGTGCCACGATTGTGTTTGTTCAGCATTGCAGTCAAACCCATTATACCTTTATCAAGTTGCCCGATGCTTGACTTGAATTCTGTCGTTTCGTCTTCGAATCCGAGATTCATTACATGCCTCCGATTAAATTAATGAATGATATACTCAATAATATACTTAATAATATACTTAATAATATACTAGAAAGCATGTATCACACCTATCACATATGTTAATAATGTGATATGCATTAAGCTGACCTATGATACAGCGTCCGCGCGGTACAAGGGACTTTCTCCCGGATGAGATGGAAAAAAGGAGACACTACGAAGGTATTCTGAGAAAAGTGGCAAAGACCTATGGATTCAGAGAGGTCGCCACACCGATGTTCGAAGAGTCCGAGCTTTTCATTCTCAGATCGGGACCTAACGTTCTCGGAGAGCTCTACGCTTTTAAGGATAAAGGCGACAGGGAGATAGCGTTGCGCCCTGAGATGACCGCGCCGACCATCCGTATGTTCGTCAATGAGATGAGCAATGATCCTAAGCCGATCAAGATGTTCTATTTCGGTCAGTGTTTCAGGTACGAAAGACCGCAGAGTGGAAGATACAGAGAATTCTTCCAATTTGGTGCTGAATTGATCGGTAATCCAAATCCTGAGTCTGATGCTGAAATCATTTCAATGGCATCATCGATGATTAAAGCGTTGGGGTTGAAGGAATATAAGCTCAGGATAGGACACATCGGTGTCCTCAGACAGAAAGTGCTGGATGCCGGAGTTCCCAAGGAGAGGATGGCTGAAGTACTTCAGAAATTGGACAAGAAACTGTACGATGAGGCCGAACCGCTTCTGGATTCAATGGGTGTACCGAAAGACAAGATCAAAGGGGTATTCGAGCTCACCGAGACTGTCGGTGGCGTTGAAGTATTGTCTAAAGTCCCCGGAGAAGCAGGTGATTATCTCAGGAATCTAGTCAGTATTCTTGATGCAATGGGTGTGAAAGATATTGAAATCGATCTCGGAGTCGTAAGAGGTCTTGACTATTACACAGGCATGGTCTTTGAAGCAGAAGCACCGTCATTAGGCGCTGAGAAGCAGATCTGCGGAGGAGGATCATATACTCTGTCGGAATTGTTCGGCGGAGAAAAAGTGTTCTCAACGGGATTCGCTGTCGGATTCGACAGGATCCTTCTCGCGATGGAGAAAGAAGGTCAGACATACGAGAATGAAGGAATCACAGCATATGTAATTCCTGTTTCAGAGAATGTGAAATTGGACGCATCGAGAATCGTATCCGTGTTGCGTGAGGCAGGTATCGTTTCAGATATAGATATAATGGGACGTAAGATGGCCAAAGCAATGAAATATGCATCCGTATGCGGTGCGAAATATGCAGTGATAGTAGGTTCACAGGAATTAGAACAGAGATCTGTGACACTTCGCGATATGGAATCCGGCGATCAGAAACTTGTTAAGATCGAGGATCTTGCTAAAGAATTGCAATGATCAGTTCTTTAACATCCTTCTTCTCTCTTTCCAATCAGGCATGTATTCTGTCATCAATTCTTTGAATTCATCACCGTGATTGGGGATTTGTAAGTGTATGATCTCATGAAGTATCACATACTCTATGCATTCGATCGGTTTCTTCGCTAATTCAGTGCTCAGCCAGATCTTTCTTGTTTTGTGATTGCATGTCCCCCAACGTGTTTTCATGTATCTTGTTTGATATGAGGAGGACATCAATCCTGTGATTTCTTCCCATTTTGGAATGAATTTATCTGCAATTTCTTTAACGATATCTGAGTGGAGTTTGCGGAGAGCAAATTGTTTGATTTTCACGTCGTCATCTGTTATCGTAAGAATAACTTCATCATTAAGAATTCTGGCTGAACAGATATTTGAAATAATTATGCGGAGCGTTACAGACTTTCCGAGAATCGTTATAGTTTCACCGTCTATGTATTCGATCTTTGTTGAATTCACATATTCTATGCGTTTTCTGATCCAATCTTCATTATTTTTTACAAATTCGATTGCATCATCAATCGGATATTTCATCGGTATGGACAAAACGATATCACCATCATTTGTCACTCTGAGATGAAGATTCTTTATCTTCTTTCTTTGAATGTTGACTTCGAAACCGTCGATGGATGTCATCATCCATGAAAGGAGAGAGCAGATAATCAATTTATTGTCAGAATGTACATTGAAAGAATTGAAGTGGAATAAGTGGCTGACAGCGTTTCTGAATTCCCGTACACTTGCGCAATACAGTACAAACAGAGACGCAGGCGGGCTTTACTGCCGGGTTCGGAATGGGACCGGGTGTTACACCGCCGCTATGGCCGTCATACCAATCGCACCGATGTTAATGTTGTATTTAAGATTATTGCTATAAAAGAACGATAAGTAGTTTGGAACGGCCGTGGCCGTCTGGCCACGACCATATTCACTGTCTGTTCCTCAGTTCTCTGAGGCCTTCAAGGATGATCTTCTGTTCGACAGATGCGATCATCTTCTTTGTTTTGATGACTGTATCGGGGTTGAGTGAAACGTAATCGATTCCCTCTCTTACAAGGAATTCTGTGAATTCAGGATACACTGACGGCCCCTGACCGCAGATTCCGACTGTCACGTTGTTCTCATGAGCCACTTTGATAAGATGACTGATTGCTCTCTTGACAGCTTCATTTCTTTCGTCGAAGTATCCCATGCGTCCGAGGATATCCGAATCCCTATCGGCACCCATCGTGAGTTGAGTAAGATCATTGGATCCGATGGAGAATCCGTCACAGTACTTGGAGAATTCATCTGCCATGAATATGTTGGCCGGAATCTCTGCCATGAAGTAGAGTTTGAAATCTTTACTTCTTTTCAGTCCGATACTTTCCATGTAGCCTACGATCTCTCTCGCTTCCTCAACAGTTCTGACGAACGGAAGCATGACACATAGGTTCTTCATGCCCATCTCATTACGTACTTTCTTTATCGCCTGAAGTTCGCACATGAATGCTTCTTTGTAGTCAGGTGAGACATATCTCGAGCATCCTCTCCAGCCGATCATAGGGTTGTCCTCTTCAGGTTCGTATTCTGCACCGCCTTTCATGTCACGGTACTCATTCGTTTTGAAGTCAGATGTTCTGAGAACTATCTTTCTCGGATAGAACGCACGGCAGACTTTTGCGATACCGTCTGCGAGTTTATCAATCATCTCATTTGCTCTTCCTTCAGCAATCATTGCGAGCGGGTGCTCACCGATGTAATTGGTGAAGAGGAATTCTGATCTCATGAGCCCTACACCGTCGACTGGAAGACTTGCCACTTCTTCGGCTTTCGCAGGTATGCTCATGTTGACCATTACGCCTGTACCTGTAACAGGTGCTGACTCTGCGAATACAGTTGTTGTCTGTTGTTCGGGTGCTTTGTCTCCTTTTTTCTTTGCGAGGTCGCCTTTGTAGACAGTACCTGTGGTACCGTCAACGGTGATCATCTGGCCGTTCTTCAGTATTGAAGTGGCATTTCCTGTTCCTACGACACACGGAGTTCCCAATTCTCTTGAGATAATCGCAGCGTGACATGTCATCCCTCCTTCATCCGTGACAATTGCTGCAGCTCTGCTCATGGCCGGGACCATATCAGGCATCGTCATTGTAGTGACAAGGATATCTCCGTCCTTTACCACATCGAGCGACATGGACATATCGAAGATGCACACTTTTCCCGAAGCGAAACCCGGACTTGCACCGAGACCTGTTGTAAGAATATCTTCGCTTGCGACTTCTTCACCCACGGTCTCATTAGTGGCTGAATCTCCGACAGCCGTGATGGGTCTGGCCTGAACGATGTAGACCTTATTGTCTTCGATACACCATTCCATATCCATCGGTTTGTCGTAGTGAATCTCAATCTGTCTGCCGATCTCTGCGACCTCTGATACGCGACGGTCGTCGATCTTCTGAATTTTCTGTTGTTTCTCAGGAATATTCACTTTGACAGTATGTCCGTCTTTTGCATCTTTGGTGTATTTCCATTTCTGTGTGGAGATTCTTTTCTTCTTCACGGTCATCGTCGATTTGTCGACTTTGTATGTATCAGGTGTGACTTCTCCGCCGACGATAGCTTCTCCGAGACCGAAACCGGCTTCGATGACAATCTCTTTGACACCGCTGTTCGGGTCAACAGTGAACATGATTCCTGATACTTCAGAATTGACCATTTTTTGAACCACTACTGCGAGTTTTACATCCTCATGTGCGAATCCCTGTTTTTCACGATATGCGATAGCTCTTGCTGTGAAAAGCGATGACCAGCATTTTCTGACTTTATCGAAGAGATCATCCTCTCCGTGAACATTCAGGTATGTCTCCTGCTGTCCTGCGAATGATGCATCCGGGAGATCTTCAGCAGTTGCAGATGAACGTACTGCAACGAAACCTTCCTTGTTGTTGCCGAAGAGTTTGTGATAGCTTGAAATGATGTCCTTTTTCAGATCTGAAGGAATCTCGCATTTTTCAAATATGTCTCTGATCTTCTCTGACGCCTTTGTAAGGCTGTCATCAGAGTTTCTGTCGATTCCTTTCAGTTCTTCATTGATTCTGTCGAATATGTTGCTCTTTTTGATGAAGTAGTCATATGCGGCAGTCGTCAGTACAAAAGCATTCGGGACAGGAAATCCTGCTCTTGTAAGCTCACCCAAGTTGGCTCCTTTTCCGCCAACAATAGGGATGTCATTCACACACAATTCGTTCACATCAATTATTTTTCTTTCCATAATATCGCCGGTATTCTTCGAATTTGGGATTATTCGATATGCCTGTGCATCTGAGTTCGGATTATGATAGGCATTTAATAGTCTTTTGATTAATTTTTATTTTAAAATCAAATAATGTAATTTTAAAATAAAACATTTGTAGAATGTGCTGGCATATGTGTTTAAAATACATATTTAGGATAAACTAAATTTAAAATTTGAAAAAATTAAAAAGAATCACAAGTTACTCGGTTTCTTTCTTGGTTTTCAGACCGGAAAGGAACCATCCGAGCAATAATATTATTATTGCTATCGGAATGACAATGAGCGTACCTTTTCCACCGAATGGTCCCGGTGTCACCGCCATGATGATGAAATCTATTGCAACGACAAATGCGAATGTACTTACGCCAAGTATCCTCAATTTAATCGCTCTCTTCCTCTTTTCTCCTTCAGTCGCATTCGGTTCCAATTCTTCAGTCATGATTCTGCCTATGCCTTTCAATGAGATGATGAAGTACGATGTCGGAATTGTGAGCAAGATGAAATTAACGGTCATTACACAGATGTTCACAACAAATTCTATGTTGTCGAATTCGACAAATTGTTCTACTAATTTGACGAAGAATTTGGTGATGTCATATGATGCGCATGAGAATATGATCTGAATCACGACGATAAGGAGAAGACAGAAGTATGACTTTTTGAGATTCTTCTTCACTACATCTCCGACGGAAGGTGAAGTTTCAATCTTTGTTGCAACATCCTCTCTGATGCCGTAGATACGTCTGCCGACACGGTATATGAAAGAATCACTGTTCTTGTTCTCTTCAACTTTGTCTGCGATATCGAATGATTTGTTTGCGAATATGGGCATCAATATCATCGTGATTATCGCAGCACCGATGACTGCAAAGTAGAAGTTGTCACTTACGACACCACTGTTATGAGCCTGACTGGATATGATGAATGCGAATTCACCCATGGCCATGAGTGATATAGAAGAAATGAAGCTGATGCCGAATCTCTTCCCGCCAACGAAGTATCCGATGAACACTGTCACCAATTTGGATATCATGAATATCGCTGCGATACCGATGGCCATAGGTAGACTGTCAATGAATTCATTGATTCCTACCTCCATACCGATTGAGATGAAGAATACTGCCATGAACACAGCCTTCATAGGGTCAGTTTTCTTCTCAATGTCGGGCGCATACTTGCTTTGAGAAACAATCATCCCCATGAGGAATGCACCGATAGCAGTGGACATCCCTATGGAGCTGGATAACCATGCCATTCCGAAACAGAGTCCGATAGACAGGACAAGAAGTATCTCACTGTTGGTCTTGTCACCAATCCAATTGAGAATGCGCGGTACTACCTTAAGACCAAGTACTATGCTTATGACCATGAACAGAATGATCTTTATAATCAGCGCTATGAGTTCATACGCATCGCTTTGAGCTCCTGCGAATAACGGTGTGATCATCGACAATATTATGACTTGACCGATGTCTTCCATGATTGTTACGAGAATCAGTGTATCATAGTCTTCCTGCGAGATGCGTTTCTGTGACTTCAATACGGCAGCCACGACTGCAGTGCTCGAACCTGATATGACAGCACCGAGTGTGATCGCAGCCGTCGGATTCAGATTAAATATCATTGCGCCTAAGATGCATCCAGAAAGTACCATCAACGGCAATTGGATGACGGCAACAAGAATGGCGAATTTTCCTGCTTTTTTCACCTTATTGAAATTGAGTTCAGTACCGATACCGAACATAAGCATGATTAATCCGATATTTTTCAGCACACCGATTGTTTCTACACTGAAAATCTTAGTGAAATCTTCATCGGAGAAGACATTGACAATTATTATTCCGGCGATAAGGTAACCGACTATCGGCGGGAGTCTTATTTTGTGGAAAATGACAGCACATATGCCAGCTAGAAGCAACATTACAGCCATTGTTGTAATCAACATATTTTCTGTGATGCCACCTTCTGTACCGATGTTCCCCAATGCCGATAATATGTCTTGCACGGACCTCCTTTATAGTAGGGCTATATATAAAAAAGAGGGAAGAATCAAATTCGAATCTGTATTAGTGTTAAAAACTCATTATCCTTTTCGGTAATGCTCGTTTAATATATTCGGTGTATTTAGGAGTATACAATACCAGAGTGTGCAAATATGGATGGTGCTACAAAAAAGACGATTGCAGTCATCGCAGCAGTATTGGTTATAGCAGCAGCGATAGTCATTTTTATACCCGTAAGCGGCAACAATACATCCGGAGATGTCGAGATAGTCGATGCACGTAACAGACATGTGATGATACCCGGTGACATCAGCAGAGTCGTGTGTCTTTCAGCTGGTTCTGTCAGATTGATGGCATATTTTGATGCTGTTGACAAGATTGTCGGTATTGACAGTAAGGACGCGGACATTTTGCATTCTGATAAATATGCATGTGCCACATACCGCATCATACATCCGGAGATCAAGAAGATACAATGTATCGGAGACGAGACCAGTTACAGAGAGATCATGAGTGTCGATCCGCAGGTGATAATCACTTCCAAGGAATCGATCGATACTCTTAATACATTGCAGACTGTGACAGGAATCCCTGTAGTGGCCGTAAATGCGGAAGGCAATGTCGACCTCGGCAGTAAGATGTTCGAGAAGAACATCAGGATCATCGGGGACGTCCTCAATAGGAAGGAACGTGCTGACGAACTTCTGAACGGCATAAATGTGATGCAGAATGAACTTAAAGAGATGTCAGTAAAAGTGACAGGCAATCATTCTGCATACATCGGCGGCATGTTCTATATGATGAACGGCGGCTTCTATATGACCACAGGAAACTATCATCCATTCGAGTTGGTCGGGTTAGAGAATGTGATGGAAGAAAAAATGGGTGGAAATCCGTATTTGACCAACATTACCGCAGTGTCATCAAGTAATACGGAGTACATTTTCATTGATGCGATGACGTATGAACAGTCGCATGAACAATTTAATGATGACAGGAACAAAGGGCTGAATGAGACTTCTGCCGTCAAAAACAACAGTGTTGCTGATGAAAGGATATTCTCATTATTCATCTGGAAATACTATGGTACCAATTGGGAGTCCGAATTGATGAATGCGTATTTCATCGGTTCAGTTTTGGATCCAGATATTTTCGATTATGATATTGATGATAAAATGGATGAAGTGTTGGAACTGTTCTACCCCAATACAGACATGACTGTCGACGACATCATTCGTGATCAATCACACGGTACTGGATGGTTGGATTGGTGAGAAGACGAGAGATTACAAGATCTATGACAATCTGGACGAAGAGACATCTGTGACGGAGACATCATACAGAGCATCTGTTCAGAAGAAGAAAAGGTGGATCATAGGTTCGATAATCGCTGTGGTGATAATGATCTTTGTCACTATCATTGTGAACAATATCCGTTTCGATGTGATCGGAGCATTGGCAGCATTCTTTACACACGATCTTTCCACCATGGTAGGTAAATTCGTCTGGAACGTGGATCTCCCGATAATGGTCGCAGCCTTGATCACAGGCGCTGCGTTGTCACTTTCAGGAACCGTCATGCAATGCATTCTGAAGAATCCATTGGCATCACCGTTCACATTGGGGTTGTCCAATGCTGCAGCCTTCGGTGCTGCGTTATCCACGATATTCATCGAGAATCTTTTCATCGGAACGGTTCTTTCACAGGCGATAACCCCTATACTCGCATTTGTATTCGCATTGCTGGCCACAGGGCTGATAATACTGCTGACCAAAGTCACCAACATTTCGGCCGAAACAATGGTGCTGTCGGGGATAGCGGTCAGCGCGATATTCTCTGCAGGCATAACACTGATGCAATACATCGCTGATCCGTCACAACTCAGCAGGATTGTGTCGTGGATGTTCGGATCCGTTGCCAATGCGGATTGGACATGGGATCTGGCAATTGCAATAGGATTCGTCATAGCTTTCATTTTCTTCTATTGCAACCGTTGGACGATGAATGCAATGGAAGCCGGAGAGGATGTCGCAAAGGGGTTGGGCGTTGATACGAAAGGATTCATGAATATCGGACTCATCATATCGTCTGTATTGGCGGCATTGATCGTCTGCAGATTCGGAGTCATCGCATTCGTAGGATTGCTTGGTCCGCACATCGCACGTATGGTCGTAGGTAATGATCACAGGTACCTGATACCGATTTCCGTGTTATTCGGAGGGCTGTTGCTTATGATAGCCAACATCGTTTCTATCAACATATGCTATCCAGTCATGCTACCTATCGGCCTTCTGACATCCATATTGGGCGGACCTGCATTCATATATGTCCTGATAAGGAGGTACAGAGAATGATACTGAAGATTGCTGACATTCAATTCAGTTATGATTCTGAGAATACATTATCAGATGTGGGATTCGAAGCATCCGAGGGCGATGTGGTATCTATCCTGGGTCCGAACGGTGTAGGAAAGACGACACTTCTGAAGTGCATCAACAATATCCACACACCTGTTTCTGGTACGGTCTTAGTTGAAAATGATGACATACTCTCTATGAAGAGAACGGAAATCGCAAAGAAGATCGGATATGTGCCTCAGAGTTCACAGGTATCCGGAAGTACGGTTTTTGAATCTGTGCTGATAGGAAGGAAACCATACATCACGGTAGATGTGACGGACAAGGATATCAAATTGGTCTCCAGAGTCATTGAGACACTGGGCATCTCTTCGATTTCAGATAAGAAGGTGAATGAGGTATCAGGCGGAGAGTATCAGCTGGTGCAGATAGCAAGGGCGATCGTACAGCAGCCTAAAGTACTGCTCCTCGATGAACCAACCAGCAATCTCGACATTAAGAACCAGTATGAGGTACTGCATAAGCTGGCACACATCGTCCGTAATAACGGAATGTGTGCGGTGATGACCAATCACGATCTGAATCTCGCATTGAGATTTTCCAATCGTTTCATCCTGATGAAAGATGGTAAGATATTCGCATCCGGAGGAAGCGAAGTGATAACGCCTGAGAATATACGTGAGGTATACGGCATCGAAGTTTCCGTCGGAGAAGTGAACGGATATAAAGTGATAGTTCCGAATGAGATGCATCATATGATCTCGAAGAAGGCCAGCGATTTCCTGTCAAAGAGGAAGAAGAATCCGAAACAGAAGGAATTCTTCAATGACAGGGCTGATAAATGGGATGGTATGAGCATTCATGATATGAAGAAAGTGGAGTACATCGTCGATCTGTTGGATATCAAGGATGATTCAGAGATATTAGACGTCGGCACCGGCACAGGTGTGATGATCAACCCATATCTATCAAGGATGAAGGCCGGACACATAACAGCAGTCGATTATTCAGAGAACATGATTGAAGTGGCCAGATCCAAGAATCCTGAGTCTGATATGCTGGAATACAAAGTGATCGACATCTATGATATGAAAGAGAACGAGAGGTATGACAGAATCGTCTGTTATTCTTGTTTCCCTCATTTCCCGGACCCAGTGGAAGCGATACACATCCTCTCACATGCATTGAAGATGGGAGGCACACTCACAATAGCGCATTCATCATCCAAAGAACACATCAACAACGTGCATGAAACAGGAGGGGTCGAGATCTGTGCAGATTATCTTCCGGACGTTGATGTGATGTCGGAATTCTTCCATATTAACGGTCTTGAAGTGATATTCTCACGTGATGACGGCGATTACTACATTGTGATCGGAAAGAAGAATGTTCATACAGCAAAGCATGAGCATCATCATCACGATTGATCATGGTTTCTTTCAATCTTTGAAGAGGTCGTTTATAGCATCTACGACCTCAGGGACAGTAGCACCCCAAGGGACCTGTGCGATCTCATCATTGATGACATGATCATTCTTGATCTTGCAACATTTGACAATGCATTTTCTTTTTCCTTCTGTGAAATCAGCAGGACAAACATTGATGAAGTCAGGTTCTTTTCCGTATATCGATTCGAAGATGCGTTTGGAAAGGTGACAGCCGATGAGAGTGACATCCTCTTCGATGTCAGGGGCCTCGTCCAGATAGTATGTTCTCCTACCGCCTTTCAATCCGGAGACTTTACACGGGAACATGATCGATTCAGTATTAGCATTCCCGATACTATCATCCATGTCGATGATATGCTCTACAGGGATTATCGGATAATCGATGAATCCTGAATCCAATGCTTTCTGAACAAGAACAGTGAGCTTCGCAGGACTGGGCGGGATATTGTCAACAATATGAAGATACAGCGGTTCAAGATCCTTTATGAAAACGACATGGGAGAACATCCCTTTCACAACGATGCCTTTGTTCGGATGCATCTGTTGTATCTTTGCCAATGCAGGGACATTGAGTACATCCAGATCGGGGATCTCTATGTAGATTATATCATCAGGCAGTGCTAAGATCTTGAATTTATTTACTTTTTTGAACAATGAAGTTGATTTTTCCTTTGATAGGAAATGCACTACAGCATAGCGGTCATCATTGCGGAACACCATGTATTCAGTACGGGTGTATGAATTCCAATCTTTCATCTGAGAATCGATGCTCTCTTTCGTCAGAGAGAAATCGACATCGCGGATGGAAACATCCTTGCAGTGCATGATTGCTGAACACAATTCTACTATTAAGGTTCGCATCCTTTATTATTGCAGAAGGACAGTACACTCCATGGATTTTGATTTGGCTGCGAAGAAAGCGGAATTGATACTTGCTGATGCAGTATATGTGCCAGATGATGTAATTATACCTGTACGTATATCCAAATCGACCGCAGGCCCGGGCGCAGGGTCGGAATCCATCGTTCTCGGTTTCTCCGGAATGAGAGTGAAAAAAGCGATATCGAGGAACGAGAGGGAATTCTCATTGAAGAATGACGGCGAATCACTCGCGATAATGAGGAAAGGTAAACCGTACATCAAAAATGTGACAATAGTGCCAGTGGGTTATCATTGCCCTGAGCAGGCATTCTTCAATCTGGATCAGAGATGCATCTACAAATGTATCTATTGTGCATCACCGATGTTAGGTGATTCTACATACAAGGGACAGGACAAGGACGTTATAGTTCAGAAGATAAGAGATTCATATGTTGCTATCGAGTCAGTCGCATTCACAAGCGGCGTCATCGGATCAGTTCAAAATACCATCGATAGGATATGCGAATGTGCCAGAGCAGTAAAAGAAGCATTTTCGGATATGCCTGTCGGAGCAGAGCCGTATGTTGAATCCAAAGAACAGGTGGATCAACTTTATGCTTCGGGAATAACTGAGATCAAGATCAATTGTGAAACAGTCAACAAAGAATTGTTCAACAAGGCGTGTCCTGGGTTGGATTATGACAACATCTTCAGAATGTTGGAGTATTCGGTTGAAGTTTTCGGAAAGGGGAATGTAACATCCAACATCATAATAGGATTGGGGGAATCCGATGATGATGTCATTAATATCATGGAGAGATTGGCATCAATCGGTGTAATTCCCGGACTGAGGCCGTTGAAATCATCAGGTATTGTGAAGGAAAACATCAGAAGAGTGTTGGGCGACACAGAGACGCTATCATCTGAGAGGATCATCAGACTTGCGAAGTCTCAAAAGCACATCCTTGAAAAATACTCACTGGGAACTGACATGAAAACCATGTGCCTCAGATGTACATGCTGTGATATAGTTCCGTTCAAAGACATTTGAAATGCTGGTTGGTTTATCGAAATAGTATTAAACAACGTTGCATACTACTCTGTTGCTCTTAAGAGATAGGTATCATGGTACAGACACTTACTCCGGAACAAGTCGAGAAGAAATACGGGAAGACATTCTGTAAAAGGTTCATAACCTTGGTCGATGAAAAAGCAGGTAAGATCAAGATCATCGAGTCATGTACTTCCGTCGGCCCTTCTGAATGGGACATAGTCAATATGCGCCGTTCGAAAGGACTGGTCAGCAATGTTGTCGATAGACACGGTACGATGGAGATCGATGCAAGAATCGGTGAGGCTGAAGCACATTTCGGAGCTGTTTCTGAAGGTCTCGGTGCAAGATGTATCAACAAAGTGTCTATCGAGGGAGACAGGGTGCGCATATCATGGTGTGCCATGGCAGGTGCCACTGTAGGTATTGGAGCATGTCTTCCGTCATGTAAAGATGTGATCTATACAGAATATCCTGATGATTTCAAGATCGGGGGAGGACACGTATCCAGTGTTGATATCATAACGCCGAAGATGGTGCGCGTGATCATCGGAATAGACGATACAGATACCAAGGAGAAAGGTGCGACATGGGTTACCGGTATGAAACTCGGTATGAACTGCCCTATAGGTAAATTCCTTGAGCACAAGATCATCCAACTCAATCCTAAGGCACCGATGAAGACTACAAATTGCTGTTCAACTGCAGTGTCATTTGCGGTCAGAGAATCTGAGGTGGATTCATTGATTGAATATGCTAAGGATTTCATCATAAAGGACACATATTCTGATGATGCGGTGATGACGGTCTACCAAGGACTTGAAATACCAGAGGAGTTGTCGAAGTTCGGATGGGATTGCAAGAGCATACTTTTCAAACCAGAAGATGCTTTAGAGATTGCTGAGAGGAATAACATCAAGATCTATCCTCTTGTGAAAGGGAACGGCGGCGTCATCGGTTCGGTTGCAGCCATAGGATGTTTCGATATGGGATGCAGATCCGCAGGTGTTCCGGAAGATTTCAAGCAATGAATCTCGGAAATCAAGGGTGATTAGAAGTGGTGCATCCGCCGGGAATCGAACCCGGGCAACAAGCTTGGAGGGCTTGAATCCTAGCCCCTAGATCACGAATGCACTGATTCTGGATAATCGACAGGCAGTATATAACAATAGCGAAGTATGTTTTCGAACACTGGCTTGATCACCCGTGCATTACAAATCAAAATTTCTGTTAAAGACCGTATAGATGTGGATTCCGATAGGAAAATATCTTTTATCTTTTCAGCAATATGCAATTATGGATGAGGATGCAGCTGTATTTTCAAATATTGATGAATGCAGATTATGGAAGCATCTTGTTTTGTTAGAGAATGTCTCATCCAGGAGAATCGATTCCAGTTATCCGAAATTGGTCAAAGTTGTGAATGACATCATTGAGAGTGAGAGTTTTGTAAATTCCGCCATATTATGCAAAGTGATGGATCTGATGGTGCTTTACAAATACAAGGATCTATGCAATATCATACTGAAAGTATTGGACAGATGCAAAGCATATGATTCAAAACCTAGGTTGAAAGCCTCCAGGATATTGAGGGAGAACAACTCAGCAGAATTATCAGCAACAGTGCTTGACAGCATGACTGTTGATAACGACCCTGCATCCTGGGAATATGAGCGCGGATTGACAGCGTTGGACATGGGCTTCCTGAACGATGCGAAGATGCACTTCATTGCGTCATTGAAGTATAACTCAGATAAGATGGAGGTTTATGAACGTCTTCAATCTCTTGATAGAAACGGAAAATGGGAATATCGTGGATGGATACAGAGAATACTGGCCGGAGAGAGCACCCCTCAGCTTGATTGTATCGCGACCGACAGGATCGAGGATCTGTACAGCATTTATCTCAATTGGGGATCCGGGAACAGATTATTGGCATTTGATATGCTGAAGCGCTCCACACCATACGGAGAATGCAATGACGACTACATGTTGGCCGCAGCGAGATTCCTGGTAGGCTTCAATGACAATGTCGGTGCAGTAGAGCATTTTAAAAAGATAAAAGATCCGACATTTTCAGTAAGATTGGAGATGGCCAGAGCATGTCTTGCGTCCGGTTCGTTCAAAGATGCATTATCGATATGCAGCGATCTTGAGAAGATATGCGATACAGAACAGAGGCTGATGGAGACCAAAATCTCAGTGTATGCATCGATGGACGATCTCGAATCGCTGTCAGATTATGCTGATATGTATCTGTACAATGATTATGCGGGTGTCAAAGGATATGCGTTCGTTGCTGAACTCATGATATCTAAATCGATGTTCGCACAGGCGTCGCACATCATAGACAGGATGATGATGTCCGATGATGATTCGTATCTCGTACCTTATCTGACCGCAAAGAATGAATTCTATTCCGGCAGACCTAAGAAAGCATTGGCTCACATTTCCAAAGCGGTCAGGAGATCATCGGGAGCTCCTGAATGCAGAATCCTGAGGTCAGAGATATATCTCAGTCTCGGAAAGATCCGTAAAGCATTGAATGATGTTGACAAAATACTCACTGCAGATGATCGCAACATAGATGCATTATCACTTAAGAAGAAGATCGTCAGAGAAACAGGAGATCTGGAATTCGCATATCAGATCTGTCAGACCATAAGGGAGATGAATCCTTCAGATGTTGATAACATCCAGGATATAGCATCGATCCTTGAGGATACAGGGAAGAGCGATGAGGCTATCTCACTTTACCGTGAAGCTATAGAGCTCAAAATTGATCCGTTGTTATTCATGACTGTGATAACATCGTTGATGGAGAAGAAGAGATATGAAGAGGCCATTAATATCATAGATCAGTATGATGACATTTATTCCACATCGGATGTTTTTGCAATAAAGGGCAATGCTGAATATGCGATAGGACGTTATTCCGATGCCTGCAGTTCATACGAAAGATCACTGGATCTCGATCCAAACAACCCCATGGTGTGGCACTCCAAAGGGATGGCATCGGAAGCTATAGAGGATTATGAGAGTGCAGAGACCGCATACGACAGAGCAGTATTGTTGGATCTCGATAATACTGAATATTGGATCTCCAAAGCTGCCGTTCATGAAAAGGGAGGCAGCTATGCGACTGCCGTCGATGCACTGAACCATGTCATCGACCTGCATCCAGATAATGTTTATTCATTGATGATGAAGAGTAGCATCCTTTTCAAGATCGGCAGGAAGAACGATGCATTATCTTTCGTGAACATCGCTATGGAGATATGCCCCGATGACATATCAATAATGAGGGCCAAACGTGACATCTGCATCTCTATCGGCGACATCGATGAGGCCAAGGCTATGTGCAAAGCGATCCTGTCCTTGGAACCGGATGATGAAGAGTGCAAAACCATATACTTCGATCTTACGAATAATGAAAAAGAAGAGGTCGAAGAGGAGACAGTATCCGTTCCTGATGAATCTGATGTAAAAGCGTATGCAGAAAAATTATTGATGTGCTCTGACGGGAAAGATGAGGATCTGGACAGTCCGTCATTGATGACAGAGGCAGATATACCCGTCGATATGAGGGATAGGGTGCTGTCATACATGTCCGACATTAAGGATTACGGCATCATCGTACCGAATGACGATGATTTCAACAGGATGGAGGATCTGTCATATAATGCTGTTATCAACGGCGGAATAAAAGATATCGGAAAGACACATCTGCTGCCGTTGCAGACTGCATTCCTGAGATCAGGTGCATATGATGTTGATGAGGCCAAGAGACTCATCGCATATGTGTATAAGGCGTTGGAGATGGACCTTGTACCTGCTGAATTCAACCTCAGGGTCAATGAGATATTGTCGGAGACCAAAGATACCGAAGGCGATCTTGATATCTACGACGTCATGAGGAGATACAGTATAGGCGTATTCACAGCCAGGACTGTAATGATGTTATCATTCAGAGATGATTCAGTAGTCGGTCATATCTGATTTCAGAAGTTCACGCATAAGGCATGTGGCGTAGTTGCCTTTCGGAAGAGAGAATCTTACAGAATAGCCTTCATCCTCGATCTTGAAATCAAGATCCCTGATTGGACAGATTATCTCTCTTCTTGTTCCCTTGGATGTACAGTGGGGGAGACCTTGGATGATGAAGTTCTTTTCTTCAAGTTTCTCATTCTCAATGATCTTCTTTTCAATCTCACCCATCCTACCTTCTGCGAATCTGCTGTCAGTTCCGTAAAGGACGATAGAGATGAATGCCCTTCCTCTGCTGACCTGTCTTGTTGCAAGATCGATGTTCTTTTCTGTGACGATGATCGGATTGTCATGCATGGGATTTCCGTCCGCATCTAACGGGATGACGACATCGCCTTCGATAGGTGAATTGAGGGGGATCCCCTGCCTCATCCTTTCGCTGAGCATCATATTGAAAAGATACGATTGATATGCGTGAGTGAACATCATCTGGAGGTTTCCGGGCATCTCAGCGATCGCACCGGTGTAATCATCAGGCTGTCTTATCAGATGTTCGGCCATCGCCTTTTCGAATCCCATGGTCTTTGGCATATCAGGTATTATCGATGAATAATCCTCTCCGTCCCTGAATCTTTTTCTTATTGCTTGTAGGTCCTCTCCTTCAACATCGGACGGATGGGAGATATAGGCCATCACGGCACCTTTGATGTCTCCGCGCACCAGTTTCTCTCCGACGATATGTGTTATCGGTCTCGTCGTACCGAATCTTTGGACTCCGAAGTAGTTGGGGAATCCGCCTACGTTGTTGATTATCTCGATGTCATGCTGTATCAATTCAGATATCTTCGATTGTTCCACTTTGCAGTTCCTGACACGAATGTCAAAATGATTCCCAATGAGGTCTCCGACTCTGAGTCCGCGGTTCGCAGTGTAGATGTTCTCGAATCTGATGTCATTTAACGTTACGAGATCTATCCTTTCAGGAGGACATTCGAACGACATCAGTTGTGTGGTTATCGCTCTTTTGTCCTTCGTACCTGCAAAACCGATCTTTTCTCTCGAGATACCCATCGTTCTCGCAAGAAGTCTGACTAAACGATTGGTCTCCCAGTTCTTTGTTGTAACATCGGCGATAGTGAATTTTCCGCCTTCCTTTTCCGCAGGGCGGTTGGATATCTCCTTTACGATGAAATCATCGGCCGAATCTTTAATGGATCCACCTGTACCGTCGGTATCCGTGAGGTAAAATTCCATGCCGACATCAGCTTCGGCAGTGTTGCAGCTGCGATACTGCATGTTATCGCTTATTCTTTGATACTTTCGAAATATTTGGAGACTTCACCGGAAGCATCAACGATAGCCTTGACGGGGTCGCCTTCATACATTTCGACGTAGAGTTCAGGTGTATCGAGTTCAGGATGTGTCTCGATATATCTGACGATCTTTACTTTCTTGTCCTTGTCGAGCTTCTCAATGATGGGTGTGATGATCGTTGTATCAGCATCTATGAGTCCGATTTTGATAGAATTCTCTGTTTTTTCGACAAGTTGAAGTTGCATGTCCCACACCAATACTGACATAGTTTTAAAGGTTTCTCTATAGAGGATGATGGATGGAATCAATTTTCTGACTCATCCGATACCAAACCAGTGGAATCATGTGATTGCATATCATACATCTCAATGATCTCCTGAACAGTGGTGCATTGATCGGCACTTTTGTCATCTCTGACACGGCCTGTGAATCTGGGAAATCTTATTCCGATACCGTTGTCCTCTTTTATAAGACCCAGACCAGCTGTATGTATAGGACTTATGGTTATTTCCGCGGCAACGACTTCCAATACCACAGATGGTTGGAACCACACATCAGGGATCATCTTGGCATCAAGGGACAGCGGTTTCTCTGTTGATTTGTATTTATCAAGAAGATTCGGCATATTATCCAAAAATGCATCATCGAATCCCGTTCCGAGTTTACATGTGGTGCCGTATCTTCCTGTTTCCGGATCATATGATGCCATGAGGAGTGCACCATACTTTCCGGCACGTTTACCCATACCATAGAATGCGCCAACAACAACAAGGTCGAAAGAGTCTGTGAGATTCGCTTGGTAATCTTTTTTGTACTTGATCCATAGGAATCCTCTTGAACCGGCCCTGTAGATCGATTCATCGGAGATCGATTTGGCCATTATGCCTTCGCATCTGGCCTCTATGGCATTTTCAAAGAATTCCTCTCCTTCCTCAACAGAGCGAACGATCTTCATTGTGGACATCTGAACGTTATCCGATATGTCGAACCATTCTTTGATCGCCTCTCTCCTTTCAAGATATGGCAGCATCGTCATATCTTTGCCGTCAACATACAGAATATCAAACACAAATATCCTTACTGGCACTTCTTTAACAGCATCATCCATGCCATGTTTTCTTCTTCTGTGTGTGACCTCTTGGAACGGTTGCATGAATCCTGTCTCGGCATCGACCGCGACACATTCACCTTCGATTATTGCTTCTTCTCCTTTGAAATGCTCGCGTAATGCCTGCGCTATATCCGGAAAGTTGGGTGTAAGATCCTCCAGTCTTCTGCTGTATATCTTCACGGAATCTTTTCCGATGTGTACCTGCGCTCTCATTCCGTCATATTTGTATTCGATGGCACATTTTCCGCCCATTTTCTCTACAACTTCAGCTATCGATGGTAATCTCTCTGCGAGCATGACCTTGATGGGTTCTCCGACCTTAACATGAATGTCCCTTATCCCTCTCATGCCATCGGTCGCTAATGTTTCAGCTACAAATCCAAGGTCACATGTGATGTTGAATGCTCTTTCTATCTCAGGTCTTTCTTCTTTTGTGGCGAATGTAAGTGCCAGAGCATCTAAAATTGTCATTGTCGATGCTCCTACTCTCATCCTGCCCGTCACTATTCTGCAAAGATATCTTGCCTCAAGTGAACCGGAATCGTGTAACAGATTGGCAAGATGTTTCATTTTGCGATTCTGTGAATCTTTGCCCTCTGCTGTTTCAATAAGTGTCAGTCCCTTGATCACTCTGTCCAATGTCAGCGGTTCAGAGAACAGAGTCATCTGCTTCTTACCTGTGATGAGTTGTTCTGCGACCTGACCCGGATCGCCGATCTTCATCCACATCTCCTCTACTTTGCTCTCAGGCGTTCCTGACGTGAAAGAGATGGCTTTCAGAACAAGTTTATCTGCCATTCCGAGTTCTACGCCGTAGAAATCAGGATGCAGTTTACCTTGTGATAGATAGATTATCATCCTCAAATCATTTGCCGGACATGTTCTGAAGAATTCTGCAAGTATGTCCGTCATCTCCAAGCGTGCGCTGGTGGATTCCAATTTATCGAACATTTTTGCTATCACAGCGAAGTCCATATATGAGTGATGGATTCAGACGATATAATCCTCTTCTTCTTGTGATGATATAATCATATCAATTTTGTCTGTTTTCCCGGTACGGACATATGTTTGAATTGCAGAAGAGAGTTGAGTTTTTGGATATTCTCCTTCATCTTATCTTCCTGTGAAGATGTGGATTTATCATAAGCCTCATCCCTTGTGCCTGAGGTTATCAGAACATACACTTCTCCGGTGTTCTTTCTTCCTGTACGTCCGCGTCTCTGAATGGTCCTTACGGCCGATGGCACAGGCTCATAGAATATCACAAGGTCTGTGCTGGCGATATCCAATCCCTCCTCTCCGACCGAAGTGGATACAAGAACATTGTATTTCCCATCGCGGAAATCATCGATCAGAGATACCTGTTCTTTCTGTTTCAATCCGCCGTTGGATTGTCCGATGAGCTTTGCAACTCTTACATTGTTAATGCGAGATAATTTCTCAGTGAGCATATCACATGTCTCACGATATTGACTGAATACGATAACTCTTGTATTATCATCCGAATTGATCTTCATGCTGACCATACTCATGACCCTGGAGATCTTCGGATGTTCCACCTTGCTGGTCTTCAATATATTCCAGAGTTCTGTATATTCAGGCATTATGAAGATCTCCCTTGTGGCCTTGGCTGTTTTATCCTTGTTGGCATCTTCATCGATCTTCATCATGTAGTTTCTTATCGCACTCATGCCTTGTGTTTCAGCGAGACCGATGGCATGCATTAGTTTAATAGATGCAGATTGTGCGACAAGACCTCTGAAAATCATAGCCGTTTTTTCTCCTCTTGCCAATCTTGTCTGTAATGTGTTACCGATGACAAGCAGATGTTTGGTAGATGCAGGCCAATTTCTGTCCATGAAACCTAGATTGATCAATTCATTGAGGAATGAATTTAGCATCTTATTAAGAAGAGCAATCACATCTCTGAGATCGTCAGGCATTTCGACAGTTACACGTTTGATGTAGATGTCGTGAACATACGGTGACACATCAGGGTCGTCATCTGTCCTCATTTCTACATGTCTGACATCCAGATTCCTGCAGACTTCCATCATTTTATTGATATTGGAACCGGGAGATGCAGTCATTGCCAATGTGAGATGACTGTATCTTGCTGCAATATCCACATATGCATAGTTCCCGACCGCACGGTGCGCTTCATCGAAGATAATCAATCCGAAGTCATCAAGATTATATCTTCCGTTCTCAAGATCGTTACTTACGACCTGAGGGGTTGTGACGATAATATCATTCTCAATTATTGTCGTACCTCTTTTGGACGGATTCATCAGACCGTTCATAGTGCCGATCTTAATATCTCTGAGCAATTTTGAGAATGATTCGAAATGTTGTTCCACTAACGGTTTCGTCGGGGCCAATATCAATACTTTCTTTTCTTTCTCAAGAACTCTGGCTGCAATTATCAATGCGATGATCGTCTTTCCCAATCCGGTCGGCAATATGACCAATGTGTTCTGCCCCATACATTTGTTGGCGATATTGGTCTGATATGCACGTTCTTCTATCGTATCAGTTACGATCAACGGATGTGAAACGAACGCCATGATTGTTTGACAATCTTTTAGTATAAAAGTAAAACGGGGAGGTGCACCGAACAAGTTTGAAAAGTAAATCCAGGGTTCGATACCCTGGATTGATTATCAGTGGCATCCGCCGCCGCAGGATTCACAGCCTTTCGCGTTCGGATCCTTGATCGTTAGACCTGTTCCGAAGTTGGGGTCATCCACGAACTCGATAACACATGGTTCGAGAGCTTTCTTCGTATCATCATCGCAGAAGAAACTGAATCCGTTCTCTTCGATAACGTTCTCGCCCTCAGCTGCTTTTTCTTGGAATGCCATACCGAACTGCGGTCCTGAGCATGCCATACCTGAGACGTAGATCTTGATTCCGTAACCTTTCTTGTTGTTCTTTTCAAGAAGGTCATTGATGAATTTCACTGCATCATCGCTGATTGTTACCATACTATCACTATTCACCTGATTTTTATTTCCGTATAAATACCCAATCATTCTTTGAACTTCTCATCGAATTTACGAAGTGCGTATGACTGCGCTTTTGTCATTGTTAGATATGATCCGATGACGATCGCTTCAAGGATCTCGTCCTTGGTAGCGCCGGACTGGATGGCATGATCCATCTGAACATTCAGACAATATTCTCCGCCTGATGCCGTCGCTGCTGATATTGCGCACAGATATCTTGTCTTCTTGTCAAGATTTCCTTTTTCGTTCTCAAGAACAGCTTTGGACAGATTGGCTGATGGAACGAAGATATCCGGCCTTTGAGAAAGGATCTGATTGATGACAGGTATGAATCCATATTGTTCCTTTATACTTGCCAGAATCTTTTCTGTAATCTCTTTGTCTGTGAGTTTTTCTTCACACATGTCCATAGTAATGTATTGAATTATATTAAGAAAATTACGATTTAGAAATTACATTACAGTTAAAGGTCGACTTATATTCAAACAATGTGAAATTGTGATACTGCAGGAGAAAATCAAATGTGTGTAACACAAGAGGAAATGCACCAAATCTTTTCAAGAGTTGGTAAAAAGCACGGATATGATTCCGTAACAGCAGAATTTTCCGCATTCAAAGATTTCAAAGCATTCTGGGAGAGAGGATATAAATTCATCGACTTCCAGATCTCGGATTACCTTATGGATGCGCCGGCGGAAGCAGTTGAAAGCCTTGCAGAAAGAATCTATTCCAGTATCGAAGGGAAAGAACAGCCTTATTCCGATGCGATGAAGGAATGGGCATTATCAGATGAATTCATCACGAAGGAAAGACCGATCTATCTTAAGAGGTCAAGGAATCTCAGGAAGGACGGAAAAGGGGATTTCAGGGACCTGAATTCATGTCTGCTCAGATTGAAAGATAAGGAATTGATAGATCTCGACGAGAATGTCTTCCTTTCTTGGACAAGAGAGGAACTCAATTCTAGAACAGGTTATTGTTCTGCATTGATGAAGACGATAGCAATTTCATCATATTTTGATAAAGCTGAAGTTCCGAATCATGTGCTTGACTACATCGTGTATTATCATTATCTCATTATGAAGGAAGCGAGAAGCACATTCGGAGGAAGGATGACAAAAACATACATCGAGGAACTGAAGAAATACCCGTTCTACCAGGATGCTGAAAGGTACATCTCGGAGGCCGGTCTGTATTTGTGAATAATTATTTCATGTTTTTTTCAATCCTTTTAAAGAGCGGGTTTGACCCGCTCTTCTTCAGGCTTGTTTTTTTGTCCTGATCTCTTCAAGAAGGTCGGAGATGAATTTGTCGGTATTCACTGCACCGAGGTCTCCCTTGTCCCTGCTTCTTACAGCAACGATCGTACCGTCATCACTCTCTTTTTCACCGAGAACGAGCATATATGGGACTTTCTGAAGTTGAGCCTCACGGATCTTGTATCCGATCTTCTCATCTCTGTTGTCCGTTTCGCACCTGATGCCATTGGACTTCATCTGTTCCATTACCTTCAGGGCATACGGACGTGATTTCTCGGAAACGGAAAGGATCTTGACCTGAACAGGTGCCAGCCATGCTGGGAACTTACCTGCGTAGTGTTCGATGAGGATTCCGATGAATCTTTCTATCGAACCGAAACAGACCCTGTGGATCATTATCGGCCTGTGTTTCTCACCGTCGGTTCCGACATAATTGATATCGAACCTCTGCGGCATCTGGAAGTCTAGCTGGATGGTTCCGCACTGCCAGGTCCTTCCGATCGAATCCTCAAGATGGAAGTCGATCTTAGGTCCGTAGAATGCACCGTCTCCTTCATTTACAGCGTATTTGAGTCCGAGTTCTTTGAGTGCTGATTCCAGACCGTTGGTCGCTGCTTCCCAGTCCTCATCCGAACCCATGCTGTCCTCTGGTCTTGTTGACAGTTCGACATGATATTTGAATCCGAATAATGAGTATACCTCATCTATCAATCTGACGACCTCTTTGATCTCATGTGTGATCTGTTCCCTTGTCATGAAGATATGTGCATCATCCTGTGTGAAACATCTCACTCTCATCAGACCATGCAATGTCCCCGACCTTTCGTGCCTGTGGACGATACCGAGTTCTCCGATCTTGAGCGGCAGTTCTTTGTATGAGTGCGGTTCGGATTTGTAAACGAGAACGCCTCCTGGACAGTTCATGGGTTTGATACAGTAGTCCTCTTCCTCGATTACAGTGGTGTACATGTTGTCCTTGTAGTGATCCCAATGCCCTGACTGTTCCCAGAGTTGTCTTCTCATGATTAGGGGGGTGGACACTTCAAGATAATTCTCCCTCTGATGGATCTTTCTCCAATAATCGATAAGGACATTTTTGAGCACCATGCCCTTGGGAAGGAAGAACGGGAATCCAGGACCTTCATCGAGTAGCATGAACAATCCCAGTTCTTTGCCCAATTTCCTGTGGTCTCTCTTTTTGATCTCCTCAAGTTTTGTAAGGTATTCATCAAGCTTTTCTTTGTCCTGGAATGCCGTACCGTATATTCTTGAGAGCATCTTATTCTTCTCGTTACCACGCCAGTATGCGCCTGCGAGAGACGTGAGTTTGAATGCTTTCACTGCTTTGGTGTATGTGACATGCGGACCTGCACAGAGATCAGTGAATTCACCCTGCTTATAGAAGCTGATGGATGCATCCTCAGGAAGGTCTTCGATGAGTTCCACTTTGTAGATCTCTCCTCTTCCTTTCATGTATTCGATCGCTTCATTCCTCGGGAGTGTATATGTCTCCAATTTGAGGTTCTCTTTGACGATCTTCTTCATCTCAGCTTCGATCTTTTCAAGGTCATCGGGTGTGAATCCGCCTTCCTTGTCGAAGTCATAATAGAAACCATCGTCGATAGCCGGACCGATGGCCAATTTTGTGCCAGGGTAGAGTCTCTGAACAGCCTGTGCCATGATGTGAGAGGCTGTATGTCTCATCGTTTTCAGTTCATTCTCTTCAGTACATTCTTCTACTCTGCCATCGCTATAAAGTGCTTTCATCTAGAATCATCCCTCTACAAACGGGTAGTGATTGTGTCAGCCATACCCATTGTCCTATTAATAGTTGGGGAGTCCGAAACCGCTGTTGCGAACACTATACTTTATAAATTGAATGACGATGGAAGGGATATGGCACTTGGAGATATGATGACAGGCGTATGGAGTAATAAGCCGCTAGTCTGTCACATAACCAATTATGTTACAGTGAATGACTGTGCGAACATTACACTGTGTTCGGGCGGTTCGCCGGTGATGGTGGATGCGATCGAGGATGCATCGGAGATGGTATCGCAGTCATCATCATTGGTGCTGAATATCGGTACCGTCAATGATGATACGAAGAATCTGATGATCGAGGCAGGAAAAGTAGCTAATGAGAATCACATCCCGATCGTTCTTGATCCTGTGGGTGCAGGTGCCACATCATACAGGGTCGATGTTGTGAAGGACATCATTTCTGCTGTTAAAATCGATGTGATCAAAGGGAATGCCGGGGAGATATCCGCACTTGCAGGATTCAATGCCAAGGTCAGAGGTGTGGATTCAGGGACGGTAAACAAAGGCGATGCTGCTCTGGCGCTTGCCGCAAAAACGAATGCTGTAGTCGGAATGACAGGACAGATCGATTATGTATCAGACGGACGCAGCATATTCATTTTAAAGAATGGAAATCCGATATTGAATAAGATATCTGGTACAGGGTGCATGGTGTCCTCGGTTGTAGGATGCTACGTCGGTACACACGGTGTTAATATGAATTCCGTTGCATCTGCCATATCAGCATTCACAATTGCTTCAGAACTTGTGAAGAATTCTGAAGGGCCTGGAACATTCAAACAGAAACTTATGGATTCCGTTTACAATCTTTCCGGGGCCGATCTTAATGCCAGGCTCAGGATGGAAAGGATATGAAATATGATCTTTACGTTGTGACAGATGACAGAATCTCCAATGGGCTGTCACATGTTGATGTTGCCAAACGTGCATATGACGGCGGTGCTGATATTGTTCAACTCCGTGTTAAGAATGATGATCCCAGATTCTTGATGTGGGCCAAAGAGATATCGGAATATTCCAGGGAGATGGGAAGAACATTCATTGTCAATGATAATGTTGACATAGCGTTATGTTCAGGTGCGGACGGAGTACATGTAGGTCAAGATGACATGTCTGTGCCAGATATCAGAAAAATGGTATCTGAGGACTTCATAATCGGTGTTTCTGTAGGTAGTGTTAAAGAAGCAATCAGAGCAGAATCAGAAGGTGCGACATATGTCGCATTGAGTCCGATATTCGATACGAAGACCAAATTCGATGCAGGTCACGGACACGGCATTGAAACATTGAAGGAAATAGTTAAAAATGTTAATGTGCCGGTAATTGCAATCGGCGGCATAGGTGCAGATAATGTAGATGAGATCATCGAAGCAGGTGCGGACGGTGTCGCCGTTGTATCTGCAGTCGCATCTCAGAAAGATATTGTATCAGCGACGAAATTTTTGAAAGATGTGATATCTCAAGCCAAGATCAGAGCATCGGCAGATCGCCAGTGATTTTATCTAGTACAGATTCGGCATTGGGACCTAATCCGATACATGTGACTGAGCCCGAAGGGATTTCTGTTCTCCCGGCATCTGTGATTACTGAATTTACGATGTTGTTAGCATCCGCGATTGCTTTTATCTCGTATAATGCCTCCAAAGAGTCTATTTTGAGAACGACTTTCTTCTGACCGTCAGAATACCATCTGTCGAATCCTTTCGGATCCTTCTTTTTGGAAGCGAAGGCGCAGTTCACTGCTGCATGGGAAGCCTGAGCTGCAATCTTCCCTTTGGACATCTTGAGGTCGTTCCTCATTACGATGACCATCTTGTATTCCTCATCGGATGCTTTGGAAAACAGACCCATATGATGACAATCATCAGCACACATATATACATTGACCAAGGATTTTTTGTGTCGGCACGGGAGACTATTTATTGCCGCTTCCATATTATGCAGACAGCAATGGCCGATGATATGTTGGCTGTAGGAGCGATATGATGGATAAAAGAATGATTTTGGCGACGGCATTCATGTTATGTGCGATCGTAGGAACAGTAACATTGGTATGTTTCGTCCCGGTTAATTCAGCCGATGTGTCTGATACACCAGAAGGCAATCCCTTGTGTTTTACTGCACAGGATTGTACGGTAAAAATCGATTATGAAATACCATTTGGTGAGCTTTCCGATATTAATATTCAAATATGGAGGATTAACGAAGGATGGATTCCATGGGATGATGCTGAGCCATCTGATCTGACGTTACAGAGCGGAGAATCACTTTATATCAAAAACATCAACGAAAAATGTGAGTTGAGTAATGATAGTAGTTATTTCCAATTTAGAATGAATAAAACAACGAATGATAATGGCGGTGAGGTGTTCTTATCAGGAAATGTCAACAGTATGATCAATTTTTCTAACAATCTGACGCCTTATTGTTACAAATCTCTTTTCTCTTCTTGTGGCTATTTGGATAAAATTCCGATTGATGCATCGAATCTGGTACTTCCTTCTACTGTACTTGAAAATTATTGTTACATGTATATGTTTTATCAAACACATTTAGAGAAAGCCCCTATAATCAAGGCTACAAGGCTTGCAGATAATTGTTGCGATGAAATGTTTTCTGGTTGTGAAGATTTGGAAAAAGCACCAAGTATTACACCGACAAAACTTGCAAGCAGTTGCTATAATTCTATGTTCGCCGGATGTTCGTCATTAATTGATATTTCAGGAATGAGTTTTTCTGTAACAGAACTTGCACCTTATTGTTATAGCAGTATGTTTACTAGTTGCACATCTTTGGTTCATGCGCCGATACTTCCAGCCATGGAACTTACAGAATATTGTTACAACATGATGTTCATGAATTGTACTAGTTTAATAACGATGCCAGTACTTCCAGCTACAGATATTGCAGAATGTTGTTATTGTCAGATGTTCGATGGTTGCACCAAACTTGTTTCTGTACAGGAATCAAGTATTCTTGCAGATAATAACTTGTCTTTGCTTGCATATGGAAACAAAACATTAGATGTACCAATATTGGAACTTCCCGCTACGGATCTTAAGTTCAGTTGTTATAAAGGGATGTTCAATGGATGTGAAAATTTATCTGTCGTGGTAGTTCTTCCAGCTGAAAAGTTAATTGTGAAAGAAGATTGGTGGGGAAATGTTGTTGGATGTTATCAGGAAATGTTTAAAGGCTGTATAAGACTTGAAAAAATACTGTGTTATGCGACAGACATACCAAGTGGTTCGACCACTGACTGGTTATGTAATGGTAACGTGCGTGAATTCTATACGCCGAATCCAGACTTATGGCCGAGTGGCCCATCAGGAATTCCAAAAGATTGTACGATGCACGTAAGCTACAAAATAAAATTGATACCTGGTGAAGGAGCGACTGTCGAACTTGCATATATGGTAACGGATGACAGAGGGATGCTGATAGACGAGCTCCCTGTTCCTGAATGCGAAGGAATGGTGTTCGATGGTTGGTACACAGAAGATGATATTCTGGTAACTCAATCTCATGTCTTCAAGGATAGCACAGATATATATGCCAAATGGTCCGATCATCCGACACCGGAACCTACACCTGAACCCGAACAGGAAGAGCCAATCAATCAGAACATATTGTTCATTGCAGCCATAATTGCTGTCGTGCTCGCATTGTTCGCATTGGCGTTCGTAGTAATCAAGGCTAAGAAGTAAACGTTTTAAGGAGGGGACAACCCCTTCTCCAAACTTTAAAATCATTTTATGCAATTCACCAACCATGGGTCTATTAGATAAGGCAAAATCAGCAATGAAGAAAGCGGACAGCAAACTCGGCGAAGAAGTAGATGTCGGAAAGTACAAGCTGAAGATCTCTGAAGAAAAGAGCACCATAAAAGAGAAAAAGAGTCAGATCGGTGAATTGACATACAATGCCATCAGCATCGGCGGGGATGTAAAGAACGATGAGGTCATGAAACTCGTTAAAGAAATCGACGAAGCCAAGGCCAAAATCGAGGAATACGAGAAGTTGATCGAAGAATCCAAGACAGCCGGTAAAGAAGAAAGATCATCGATGTGATATTGATGGGAATGATCGACATAGAATACAGAGTATCTGAAGAAGTGGATCAGAAAGTTGAAATCAGGCGTAAGTCCGTTGAAGAGTTCGATACATACATCAGAACTCTGGTCCTTGAAATGGAGATGGCGGACATTTCCGTAGGATACAAGAAAATCAATGTCGATAAAGGTCCGAATGCAGTATACATCAATGGAAAACTCATTAACAAAATATTAGATGGGTTGCACATCGTCATCCCTGAACCCGAAGAAGACACATGTGGTTGTGACGGAAAAGTCAAACCGATATCAATCGAGCGTCCTTCATTGGATTGGGATGAGAATTATGTAGAGGACATCCCCGACGTTCTTATGAAGAATGCCATCGCCAAAGTGTATGCCGATGTGCAATCCAATCTTATAGATGTGAAACAGGATTGATTCCAATATCTTTAAACAGAACATCACTATCAACGATTGATGTTCGAGATCATTAAGAGGGACGGGCTTGCCAGATTGGGTAAGTTCGAAACCAAATCAGGTATCGTGCTTGAGACACCTGCATTATTGCCGGTCGTCAATCCTAAGATAAACACTGTGGCGCCCAGAGAACTCTATGATGAATTCGGGTTCAGAGCATTGATAACAAATTCGTACATCATAAAGAACAATCCTTCTCTGAAAGAGAGAGCACAGGCCGAAGGTCTGCACAAGATGCTCGATTTTCCTGGAGTCATAATGACGGATTCCGGAACGTTCCAGAGTCATATGTACGGAGAGGTCGAGGTGACCAACGACGAGATGGTGGAGTTCCAGAAGACCATCGGGACAGACATCGGTACGGTCCTTGACATTTTCACAGAACCGTTCTGGACGAAAGAAGAGACGGCAGAATCGATAAAAGAGACGATGGTTAGGACGAAACATGCCTGCGACATCAAGGGCGATATGATGATCAACGGAGTCGTTCAGGGATCCATATATTCAGACCTGAGAGAGGATTGTGCAAGACAGATGGCAGTCATGGATGTGGATGTGCACCCTATCGGAGGAGTCGTCCCTCTGATGGAGCAGTACAGATATACTGAACTTGTCGATGTGATCATTGCATCCAAGAAAGGCCTCAATCCGAATCGCCCAGTGCATCTTTTCGGTGCCGGTCATCCGATGATACTCGCATTCGCTACGTTGTTAGGATGCGATCTGTTCGATTCAGCCTCATACGCTAAATACGCCAGGGATGACAGATTCATGTTCATCGACGGGACATACCGTATCGCAGATATGCAGGCATTGGACTGCAATTGTCCGGCATGCAGAGGGTACACTCTGGAATCGATAAAGAAGATGAGCAAGGAGAACAGAGAGAAGCTTATTGCAAGACATAATCTGTATCAGATAACAAGCGAGCTGTCACTTGTGAAAAGATATCTCAGAGAAGGAAGGTTATGGGATCTTGCAGAGATGAGGTGCAGAGCACATCCGGAACTGCTGAACGGATTGAGAAGACTGAAGGAACATCAGGCATTCCTCGAGAGGACCGAACCGATAAGCCGTGACGCTGCCTTCTTCTATACAGGTTCGGAATCCAGATCCAGGCCCATATTCCTGAGATATTACAGAAGACTTATGGAGAATTACGACCCACCCACAGATAAAGCTGCGATCTTCAAAGATTCAGATAAGCCGTACAGCAGACATTATGTTTCAGATTTCAACAGGGTGAGGACTGCGGGATATACTCCGATAGTGATATCGCCTTTCGGCCCCGTGCCTGCGGATTTGGATGAAGTGTATCCATTGTCACAGTCATTGTTCCCGAAGATTTCCGATCTTGAAACAGAAGTAGATGTGGATGAGATGACGGAAGAATTCCTTAAGAAGAAAGGATTCAAAGAGGTCAGGAATCAAGGGGATATCGAGGCAGGAAATATCGAATATGATGCGAATAAACTCAAAGCCAAAGCTACTGCAGCATATCAGTTCGGAAAAGAGGCCGCTGAGGCATTGTTCAGGGGAAAGATCGAACTTGTTATCAGCAGGAAAACAGGCAAGATCAGGAATGTTATCTCTGATGGAGAGCATGTTCTATCACTCAGAGCTCCTGATGGATTGTACACACTGAGGCCTGAAGGTGCGAAGAGGATACTTGAGAAATTACCTTCTCCGCAGATGAGATGCATCTCGATGGATGATGCTATACCGTTTGTTTCTAAAGGCAGGAATATGTTCTGTCAGTTCGTTATCGATATGGATGCTGAGATAAGACCTATGGAAGAGGTCATAATTGTCGACAGGGATGACAATTTCCTGGCGACCGGACGTGCAATCCTGACATTCGATGAGATAAAATCATTCAAGAAGGGAATCGCCATCAAGGTGAGAAGTGGGGACGACGAGTCCTGAAGCACTCTCAGCGATCTTTATACAGGCCAGTAGATCATCTGCTGTATTCTTCATACTGCCTGCATCATCCGCTTTGATTTTGAACACAATCGTTCTGCCGTCTAATCTGGATTCGACATATCCTTTATTGTCGGGTTCAAGTGCCAATAGAACGGATTTAGCTGTTCTTTCATCACCATAATCTGCTTTTAATTCAAGTTCCAGCATCGTGTTTGTGATAGGTTTTCATTATTATATATGTTAACGATACGGAGAATATGAGCAAGCTATTGATCATCAACGGCAGTCCAAGAAGGGACGGTGTGGATGCAGCCATTTCAAAGATGATTGCCGATGATAAGAATATCAATTATGAAACAGAGATTGTCAATGTAGCATTTCTGAATATCAACGCCTGTAAAGCATGTATGTCCTGTAAGAAAACAGGCGGATGTGCTCAGATCGATGATATGTGCCAGCTGTATGACAAGATAAGAAATTCGGATGCATTGATCCTTGCAGCTCCGATCTATTTCGGTGCAGAATGTGCTCAGATGAAGACATTTATTGACAGGTTGTATGCAATGATCTCCATAAAAGACGGAAAGATGTCAGCCAACATAGGAAATGTTAAGAAAGCATCGATATTGCTCACTTGTGGTGCACCTGACGGCAATATGAAGTACGGAGGGGTACTTGCAAGATTGACAAATACAGTCAAATCCATGGGCGTATTGGACTTTTCCGGCTCAATTGTGTGCGGTGTTTCTCCTGAACAGGTCGGAGATTCAAAATCAGTGAAAGACTACATTGAGGCTTTGGAATTTCAACTTGAGATGTGAATATGCAGATACCGGTAGTGCCCTTGATCTCAGATAAAGATAAGAATCTCTACACTGGCACATTAGATTTTGATAAAGGAGTGCCGAAGATAAACGGACAATTGACGAGATACATGAAACCATATCAGTCAGCGAACAGGAGATGTCCCGTGCTCATAATGGATGTAAGCGGCCTTCAGAACAGGACGATAGACGATACTGTGCTGAAGCATCTGAAGAATCGTGGGAGCAAGGTCTGGTTCATCACACACATCGAATGTGCCGAAGACGTTTTCGATGCTTTCAATACAGATGCGGACATGGTGATCTTTCCATACCACACATTGGGTTCGTCGATCGATCTTGATGATATAATGTCGGTGTCTGACTCTGTCATCCCTGCAGTCTTCATTCAAAACGGAAAACCTATCGGCGGGGGATCGGTCAAAGATGTGTTCGATGCGATACATGATGCCGGATTCCCGGGAATAGCGGTATTCGACACTGACAGTTCGCTCTCATACGATGATTGGAAAGAAGTGATCAGTTACGGATACACCATGCCTTATTCTAAGATATTTCATGAGAGCATCTTCGAGGACATGGGGATGTTGTTGACATTCACAGATCTTCAGTGAGCTTGTCCGTCAGAAGCTTTCCGAATTTGTATGCGGACCTGGAGAGTTCGGAAGTATCCTCTTTATCAGTGCCGCTCACAAGCGATTCTCCGATCCACTCGCTGCGAGTGGAGAATGTGAATGCTCTGCATATGGAGATCACATTCTCGAATCTGGGATCATCAGAACCTCCGTTACACAGCAAAGCGATCTTTTTTCCTGAAGGCGATTCATTTTTGGATACCCATCTGCATTGGAATCTGTCGATCATTTGTTTGAGTATCGATGACGGTCCTGAGAAATACACAGGTGTAGACAATATGAAGACATCCGATTCATCGAATGCGTTGTAAACGACCTTCATATCGTCATCGATACAGCATCTGTTTGTGTCTATGCATTTATTGCATCCGTTGCAATGACATATGGAAAGATCTGCCAATCTTATCTTCTCTACATCGAAACCTGATTCTTTCAACGAATCTTCAAGTGATTGACACTGTAATTCAGTGTTGCCGTGTAAATCAGCGCTTCCGACAACAATAACGACCTTCATTGCATCTTAATAGTCCTGAACAGTATTAAAGTTGACCATTAAGTTATATTAGTTAAGAGCATAGAGGGGGAAAAGGGGAGGAATCAGACGGACGAGAACTTCTCAAAATCAAAGGAGATGGTGTTCCCGAGGAAGATCCTTGTAGGACATGACACACTCCATCAGATCGCCGGAATGTGCGATGAATTCTATTTCTCCAAGAATGGAATGATCGTCACAGGGGACACAACATATTCAGTTGCCGGAAAATTGGTAGAGGAATATATGAGTGACGGGAAATACGATGTTTCTGTATTCAAGACTACGAATGCTACCAAGGCCAATGTTGACAGCGGAGTTGATTTCTGCAAGGAAACGAAATCGCAATTCATTCTTGCTGTCGGTGGCGGCAGTAAGATCGATGTAGCGAAACTTGTCGCATTTGAATGTAAGGTCCCGTTCATCAGTATTCCAACTTCTGTCGCTCACGACGGAATCGCATCAGGAAGGGCATCGTTGAAAGAGGACATAGGTCCGAAATCTGTAGATGCCGTATCTCCTCTTGGTATACTTGCAGATTCAGGTGTAATTCTAAATTCACCGTACAGATTCTTGGCTGCCGGTTGTGCGGATGTCATATCCAACAAAACCGCATTGAAGGACTGGGATTTCGCCAGAAGGATCAAGAACGAAGCATTCAGCTCATCTGCGTATGCATTGGCTGAGATGGCCGCCAATACAATCATCGATGGTTCTCAATTCATCAAACCGGGATTGGAAGAGAGCATATGGCTTGCAATCAGACCAATAATAATCTCAGGAATCTCGATGGCCGTAGCAGGAAGTTCAAGGCCGACGAGCGGTGCGGAACATATGTTCTCACATGCGTTGGATATTCTCCATCCGAGTAATGCATTGCACGGAGAACAATGCGGCGTAGGGACCATAATGATGATGTACCTTCACGGCGGAGATTGGAAGAAGATAAAATGTGCTCTGAAGAACATCGGTGCCCCGACGACAGCTAAAGAACTCGGTATAAGCGATTCTGATGTTATCGATGCATTATTGGAAGCACACAACATAAGAAAGGACAGATTTACCATACTCGGGGACAGAGGCATCAATAAGAGCACTGCCGAAGTTATTGCGAAGACCACCGGAGTGATCTGATGGTGATGATCACATTGGTAGGTGAGACACAGGCCCGTGTCGGGAACAGGTTCTACTACATGGGTCCGCAACTGGAATGCAGGGAATGCAAACTCAGAACAGTCTGCTTCAATCTTGAAGCAGGACATCAATATGAGATCACCAGTGTGAGAGACACGCATCATGATTGTGATTTTCATGAAGGCGGTGTAAGGGTCGTGGAGATAATGAAGATCCCGACCATAGCAACCATACCCAAGAAAACGGCCATAGAAGGCAGCTTAATAACATACGAAGGTGTCGATTGTGAAAGAATGAGCTGTGAACATTACGGTGAATGCCATCCTATAGGCATCAAGTCCGGCGATAAGCTGAAGATCGAAAAGGACCTCGGAGAGATAGATTGCCCGTACGGCGATGATCTGATCCTTTCTAAACTGATGTGATATTATGGATTTCCTGCCTGTCTACATAGCATCTTTGATGATTGTTCTTGTTCTTGCGATATTATCTTATGTGGCATATATGGGGTATGACGTCAGAAGCAGAGGTTTCAATGATCGCGGTAATGTTCTGATGACATTCTATGTCAACGGGATAACATTGAAATCATATTTCCAGAGAAGGGATTCACATCCTGTCGTGAATGAGGCGCATGCGTCCAGAGCGAAAGTGTATCTGGTCGGATGCCTCATTCTGGCAGTTCTGTTCGTAGCACTGCTTATTGTAGTGATCATTCATTATGTCTGATCAGAACTTTTCTCCCGTGATCCTCTCATACATATCTGTGTAGAGTTTGCTCACACGGTCGATTATGTCCTGAGGGAGCGCAGGTATATCGGGTTCAGGAAGACCTTTCTCACGTGCTTCCATTAGTTTTGCATGATATCCTATCTCACGGTAGTACTGTCTGACGAATTCCTTCGAAAGTTCTACGACGTTGCCTTTGGCGTATTCATCTGAATCCCACCATCTGTCCTCATCAAGTGTTCCGAATGTGTCGATCAACATGAGATTTCTGTCTTTATCATAACCGAATTCTTTCTTTCCGTCGCAGTGGATGAGCTTTCTTTTTGCAGCCTCTTCTTCTATGATCCTGTCAACTTTGATAATGGTGTCAAGAATCTCTTTATAATCTGCGTCTGTAAGTCCTGCGATGTCCTTGGCCTCAGTTTCATCAAGTTCACGGTCATGAGCTTCGAGCTTCGTTGTGGTCTCGAGGAACGGGCACGGCAATTTCTCACCGTATTTTACTACATGTCCTTTCGGAAATCCGAGCTGTTCAGCCTTGATCTTCCCGTTTTTGATACGATCCATCAGCGAACCGGCCGCATAGTGTCTGCAGATGACTTCCAGCGGAATGAGGTAATTGTTCGTATCTTCGTGAATCTTGTCGTAATCCTCGATTATCTGGAATCTTTTCACTCTCATCCTGTTAGGGGGCAGGTATTCTACAAAGTGGTTCTTGATCCCTTTGGATTCAAGAAGTGTGAACCAGTATTTTGCAGTCCTGCAGAGTGTCTCACCTTTATGGGGGATCTGTGACGGTATGATCTTGTCGAAAACACTGATGTTGTCAGTGAAAACGAATTCCAATGTGTTGTCATCGACTGCGTAAACTTCCTTTACCTTACCGGTTCTGATATGTTGCATGATTACCTGATGGGAGCGTTTCTATTAATATTGTCCTGACTGATATTGTGTTATGGCAGATTTCTCTGGATTGAGATTCACTGTGACCAGGCTGTGTGGGGGACAGGATCTTCTTCTAACACCGGATCATAAGATACCTGTCGATATCGACAGAGTGCATTCCGAGATGAAATCAAGATACACAAAGAATTCTCAATTTGTGAAATTCGACTGGAAGGATGTATGTGTCACTGTATATCCTGCAGGTTCGGTGATGTTCTTTTTCTTCAATGACAGAGTGAAAGCAGAAAAATATGCAAGAGAATTGCTTTCCGAGATTGTGAGAGAAGAGGACGAGAAGAAGATAGGTTTCGTAAATGAACATATCTGATTACAATTCAGAACATGAATCGCATGAAACATTCTTCTTTATCTCAATCGTTTCAAATCTATCTGTGTTGAGATCCATCGTCAGCAATTTGCCGGTCAGGAGTTCCCCTTTCCCTGTGATATACTTCAGAACTTCCATTGCCTGTATCGACGCAATAGTTGCAACTGCAGGTGAAACGGAACTGTGATCATCGGAATCCTTTCCCAGGATACATGAGAGGCATGGTGTTTTTCCGGGGATGATGAATGTGACCTGTCCGAATGTGGAGTTCACTCCTCCATGGACCAACGGGACATTCTTTTTGATTATCCCATCATTGAGTATGATTCTTGATCTGTTGTTGTCAAGACAATCCACAACTATATCCGCATCAGATATGAAATCAAGGACATTTTCAGCAGTAAGTTCGGCATTTATGGCTTTCACATCGCAATTGGATATCTTCATCAGCCATTCCTTCACAGAATCTGTTTTGGATCCTCCGTGTCCGCAATGGATGAATTGTCTGTTGAGATTGGTTTCAGAGATGTAATCTGAGTCTATAACAGTCATCTTTCCGACACCTGCCAATGCCAGTTCTGTGATCACATTGCATCCGAGCCCACCGCATCCTGCTACGGCGACATGTGCACACTCTATCTTCTTCTGACCCTCAGCACCGAATATTTTCAGTTGTCTTTCGTATCTCACAGTACACCTCTTATGAAGTCGCAGATATTGTCTATGAGAGTTTCTGCAGCCTGTCTTCTGATCTCATCTCTGTTGCCTTTGAAATGATTTTCGAATGATATCGTTCTCAGACCATCAGTCACAGTCATCCAGACGGCGCCTACAGGTTTGTTGTCTGTACCGCCGTCAGGTCCTGCGATGCCCGTCACGGAACCTGCGACATCGGAATCATATATTTTAATGGATCCAAGTGCCATTTCAACTGCAGTTTCTCTGCTCACAGCTCCGTATCTGATCAACGTATCATGTTTCACTGACAGTATTGATTCTTTGGACTCATTCGAATATGTGACAGCGGAACCTGAAAAATATGCTGACGAACCTGGTACAGATACAATCATGTTACTGATGAGGCCGCCCGTGCACGATTCTGCGAGGGACAGCTTCATGTCATTCTTCAACAGTAAATCAGCAAGATCAGCAATCGTTGCAGCCATCATAATCTCCTGAGATCATCTTTATCCTTGTAACGCCGTCAATATCACTGATGATTTTAGCGACTTCGAAAGGCACAAGTTTTTTCCAATCCTTGTTCTCCAGCATCCTCCTTCTGACCTCGGTTCCGGAGTATTCGTCCCTGTTGTATATCGGGGATTCACGTACTACATATCCTGCTTCATTGAACAGACGTTTAGTAAGGCTGTTGTTGGAATACACGAATGTGAACGGAGGACATATGGATTCCACATGAGCGACCCATGCGGAATATCTGTTGATGTCCTCAACAGGTATTATGGAGATGTTATCGATCCTTTCAGACTTGAGCGTCTCAGAGATCATCAAATGTCTTTCACCTGCTGTGAACGGGTTATCCATCGTGTGGGAATATTGTGCACTTCCGATACCGATGATGGTATGATCGCATTCTGAAGCGACTTTTCTGATAACCTCGAGATGTCCTTTATGAAATGGCTGGAATCTGCCGATGATCAATGCATCATTTTCGTGTCCTTTTATGACGTGCATGACCTTAAGCTCCGTAGATAAATGTGAAAGGGAAATGGTTTGAAGATCACAGAGGTGTACTCTGTGGTGTTTCTGTGACCTCGGGGGCCTCAACAACAGTTTCTGTGACAACAGTTTCGATGACCTCAGGTTTCTCATTGCGGACTGGTGGTTCGAGCTTCTTGGCTGTTGATTCACCAGTTTCATTCAACGGGAGCAACTTGTCAAGAAGTTCCTGTTTCTTCGCACAGTCCACGAATGCATATTCGATGACATCGCGGAATGTTTCGACGGTGATGATCTCGATTCTGTCGTAGTATCTTGATTCTATGAGGACATCTTTGGCATTCTCGTAGGGGATGAGAGCCCTTGTGATGCCCGCATCTGATGCCGCCTCCAGTTTGGCAGTGACACCGCCAATCGGAAGAACTTTACCTCTTACATTCAGGCTTCCTGTCATTGCAAGATTTTGGTGTATCGGTATGTTCTCAAGTGCTGATATAATCGCTGTAGTGATCGTTATGGAAGCGCTGTCCCCTTCGACACCCTCGTATGTTCCGACGAACTGAAGGTGTATGTCTTTTTCTGAAAGATCTGATATAGCATATTTCTTGACGACAGCAGATATGTTTTCGACTGCTTCTTTCGCTATCTCACCGAGTTTACCTGTGGCTATGATGCGACCGTTCTTCTTGTCCAACGCAGGCGTTACCTCCGCAACTATCGGGAGAACATTACCCGCATACTCTGCTAGTGAAGAACCTCCGTTGAGAACCGCCAATCCGTTGACCATTCCGACCTCTTCACCCTCGATCTTGAAGAGTGAGTATTTCTTGTGAGCATCCGCTACACGGTCTGCGATCTGTTTCTCCAGACTGCGTGCGGTCATTTTTGCCTCGATGACATCCTCGAGTGAGACGGTATCTTCCTTCTTCCTTATCGCTACATCACCTGAGATACGTACAAGACCTCCGAGTTCTCTGAACCTGAGTGTAAGTTCTCCTTTTCTTCCGGAACGGCGCTGTGCTTCTCTGATGACTTCTCCTACAGCGTATTTGTCGAATTTCGGGATCTTACCGTCCTTTTTGATTTCCTGTGCAACGAATCTGACGATATTGTTGCGGTTTTCATCAGTATCCGGCATGGTGTTCTTCATGTATACTTCGTAACCGTATCCTCTGATCCTTGATCTGAGTGCAGGGTGCATGCCTTCGAGTGCATCGAGGTTTCCTGCACACA
The DNA here is from genome assembly GCA_045600635.1 of Candidatus Methanarcanum sp. Classification (GTDB taxonomy): domain Archaea; phylum Thermoplasmatota; class Thermoplasmata; order Methanomassiliicoccales; family Methanomethylophilaceae; genus Methanarcanum. The sequence continues at coordinate 26,397 of JAZRYJ010000011.1, read as the reverse complement.
CAAGGACGAAATCAGTCGGAACAGGTTCACTTTTCACGAGTGCACCCGACGATCTCTCTGACTGACCTGTGATGCTTGCCTTTTTCTCCTGCATCGCAGTGAGAAGTGCCTGTTGGGATTCCATCCTGAGAGTGTTTATCTCATCGATGAAGAGTACTCCTTTGTTGGCTTTGTGGATAGCACCTGCTTCAAGTCTGTCGTGCGAAGGTGTCTCCAATCCTCCTGACTGGAAAGGATCGTGTCTGACATCCCCGAGCAATGCACCTGCATGCGTTCCTGTGGCATCCACGAATGGCGGCATATCATCTGATTTATGCCCAACAAGAAGTTTAGGCACAATCATTGTCTCTTGTTTCTGACCGGGTGCTTTGAATATCATCCAGATTAGGAATGATGCGAGAATCGATATCCAAAGCAGTTCGGCTCTGCCAGTCATGATGAAGTAGATGATACCTATAGCAACTATTCCGAGTATGAGGTAAAGGGACATATTGTTCTTCTGTGCCCTTTGGGCAGCAGCCTGTGCCTTCTGTTCATCGACAATAGGCTTTCCTCTGCCTGCAGGCAGAATACGTATCCTCGGTTCGTTGAAGTCCTCAGGATTGTGATATGATACAACATCCTGCAACTCTCCTTTCGGAAGATACTCTGTCATTGCGTTCGCAAGCATTGATTTTCCTGTACCGGGTTCACCAATGAGCATGACATGTCTTTTTTGTGTCGCTGCCTTTTTGATGATCTCGACCGCTTCCTCCTGTCCGATGACCTGATCGGCCTTCATTTCAGGGATCTCGATCTCCTCTGTCGTACGGAAAGACTGCTTCTCTATCCACTCATCTACAGTCGTGGTCGGCGTTTTCCCGTTTTCTTCTTCCATCGTTTGTTGCTCCTAATCTTTAAGATAAAAGTACGACGGTATTACGCGCGGTACTTAATAAGCTTGACTACTTGTTCAGAAAGACGTCATTTCTTTTGGAACGTACCGTCCTTCTTTCTTCTTGTAACGGATGTGTTCTGATTCTTGGCGACCTTTTTTGCATATTCTTCTGCTTCAGCCTTCGTATTGAATCTTTTTGTGGCTCTTTCTCCGCCTTCGATTTTCACCTGCCAACCGCCGTCAGGATGGGGTGATACAAGTTGTCTTTTCTTTCTGCTCGCTGTATCGTCGGAATTCTCTTTCTTCTTTGTTTTTGGGGCACCGGTTACTTTAACCTCATTTGTAGGTTTCTTATCCTTGCCTGACAGTTTTGAAAACAGACCCATATTCTTCACAACTCTTTGTCGTAATCGTTGCACCACATTATAATATCAACGTGACGTTCCGGTGTGTATGAACTGCAGTGCTGAAGACGCAATGAAGAAAGCACACAATCAGAGTGACAGCAACAACAACAGCGGTGCGATCGACACATTAGAAGCTTACCTAGAGACAGATCCTCATAATGTGGAGGTCAGAATGTATCTTGCACAGATAGCGTACAAAGCGCAGATGGATAATTATGCGATAATGCAACTGAAAATAGTCCTCGACCTTGATCCTGATTATATAGATGCCAGGAAGGCACTTGTAACAATCTACAAAAATAACAAGAAGACCATAAGAGAAGCAGAAGAGCAGTTCAGATTCCTTCTTGAAAAATACCCTGATGATCCAGATCTTAACAATTCATATGCGATTTTCTGCAGGATGCAGCTCTTGAACAATAAGATGTCTGAGGAATATTATCTCAAAGCGATATCTATCGATCCTAAGAATTCAAAATACCATATGAATTATGCCATTCTTCTTATCAATGATCTGAAGAAATATGATGAAGGAAGAGCGGAGTTGGAAGAATCCATAAGATTGGATCCGTCCAATACCAGAGCAAAGGATGCGTTGGATAAGTTGATGAGGAAGAAGTACAAGAATGAACTTCCGAAAGAAGGATATTTCTCATTCCTCAAGAAAAAGAAATAAGGGCCGTTAATTAGTGATGTTAACAGCGTTTATTTATATGGATTCCGACATCATTCACTCAACAGCTTAGGTGATTGAAATGAAGACATGGAGATGTACAGTCTGTGGCGAGATCGTCAAAGGAGATGTCCCTCCGGCAAAGTGCCCGGTTTGCGGTGCACCGGCTGAGAAGTTCGAAGAAGTCAAAGATGACCAGTGGGTATGGGCATCAGAGCACAAAGTCGGTATTATCGACGGCGTTCCGGAAGAAATCGTCGACGGACTCAGAGCGAACTTTAATGGAGAATGTACAGAAGTAGGGATGTACCTCGCAATGTCAAGGGTGGCATTCCGTGAGGGATACCCAGAGATCGGAATGTACTGGAGACAGGCAGCATTTGAAGAGGCAGATCATGCATCAAGGTTTGCAGAGATGCTCGGTGAAGTTGTAACATCGAGTACAAAGAAAAACCTTGAGATGAGAGTTGCAGCAGAGAACGGTGCGACAAAAGGAAAGACAGATCTCGCAAAGAAGGCAAAAGAACTCAATCTCGATGCAATCCATGATGCGGTTCATGAGATGGCAAGGGATGAGGCGAGACACGGTCAGGCCTTTGAAGGACTTCTCAAGAGATATTTCAACTGATTAAAACAAGGGGTCTAAACCCCTTGTATTTCACTTAAATTTTAGATAACAATTCAACATATACAGAAACAGAGGAAGAATATGCCATCACTTAAAGGAACAAAAACAGAAGCAAATCTTCTCCAGGCATTTTCCGGAGAGAGTCAGGCCAGAAACAAGTATACATACTATGCTTCACAGGCTAAGAAAGAAGGATATGAGCAGATCGCTGCAATTTTCACAGAGACGGCAGATAACGAGAAGGAGCATGCAAAGTTATGGTTCAAACAGTTGAATGGAGGAAAAGTCCCTTCAACCGTCGAGAATCTCAAGGATGCAGCCGGCGGAGAGAACTTTGAGTGGACCAAGATGTACGCTGAGTTCGCAAAGACTGCGAGAGAAGAGGGATTTGACGAGATCGCAGCAGCATTCGAAGGTGTCGGAGCGATTGAAAAGACACATGAGGAGAGATATCTTGCACTTCTCAAGAACATTGAGAACGGCCTTGTATTCAAGAAGGACAAAGTCGCAATCTGGAAATGCAGGAACTGCGGATACACACATGTGGGAGAGTCCGCACCGGAAGTCTGTCCGGTTTGCAAACACCCGCAATCATATTTCGAAGTCAAAGCTTCGAACTGGTAAAACTTATTCCGGTACCTCAGGGTGCCGGTTTTATCTTTTACAGAAGATCTTTTGCACCGATCATATACATGATGAATTTGATGAACCATGGGTATTCAGTGGTTCCTTTGGTATGGATGGAATGTCCGTCATTGAATCTGACATAGAGGTCGAAGAAACTGCAATCGATTCCCGGAACACAATAATCCTTCTCCAGGGTGCCTTTTTCAGAAAGGAATTGTATGAAAGAGAATATGTTTTTGATGAGTAGAGGTTCTAACTCGGTAATGATCGCGGATTCCGGTGCTTTGTAGTTACCACATCCTTCGAACAAAGTTCCGTGAACACTGTAGCGTCTTTCAGATAATTCGGCGTCATCCAGGATATACTCGCATGTATCATATCTGCCCATCAGCCTTTGTCCCCAAAGACTGAGTTTGAGTTTGACACGAGTGATCTTTGGATCGGAAATGCCGCCGTATCTTCTGAATCTGACGAATGTATTGAACTGATCATCAGTTATCATGCCGTCATTCAGATCGGAGATCATATCTCCGGGCGTTCTTTTGAACGGATACGACCTGTCATTAAGCATTGACTCCGCATCTTTCATTCTGTTTTCACTCTCATTAATAATTCTGACATGTTCTTTGTAACATTCAGAAGAAATTATCTTTTTGTCGAAAGCATTCTTCAATCCAGATTTGGAGAATCTGCATTGGTTTACACAATCAGCGTAAATAATCGGGGTGATTCCACACATCTTCTGAAACTCCATAAGATAATCGGGCAGATCATCATAATTTCCTTTGACTGTATTTTTTCCTACGGTGATCTCATAATCATCTCCGTCCGTTCTCTTCATTTTCTTTTTCAGGAATTCAAATGAATCTGTATTGAATTCAGATTCAGTTTCCACTGGCGGTTCCGTGAATTCATCAATGATATCAGAATCACAAAATTTTCTCATCATTGCGGTCCCGCCATCGATTGTGAAAATGATGGTGTTATGGGCTCCTTCTCTTGTATTTTTCAGATGATATACGGCTTTAAGATCCATATTTATGACCTCTTTGCAATGCCGTATGCGGAAGAAACAAGCAATAATGAAAGGAAGATGAATATTGCGAAGATCAGATAGGCATTGCTCAGACTGCCTGTGAGTTCTGTCATCGGACCAGGAATGGGCGATCCTATGACGATACCGAATTGGAATCCGATCTGGAGATATTTCAGGATATCAGGGTATTCATCTCTCGTTGTGAATTCTGCAGTCCAATTCGGGAATCCCAATGTGGTTATCGGATATCCGATACCCAATAATATGAATGTGGCGAACATGAAGGCTTCATCGGGAAAGAATTGTATCAGATAGCACCCTATAAGACCGACAGCGATGAAGATGCCGAACAGTATCGTGCTAAACAATGCACCTTTTTTGTCCACTACTCTGCCGAAGATCAATTTTGAGATCAGCAGTATGATCCCGAATACGGATATTCCGAATGCGACCAACATCGGATCTATACAGCAGTCAGTGAAATTCGAATGAAGATTGGATGTGGCCGGAAATCCTGCTGTGCCGCACAGGATAGCAGCTACGATCAGCATAATCAACACAGGTCTGGAGAGTTTGAATCTTTGTTTTTCGCTTTCAACCTCTGCAATCATCCCTCCTACAGGTTCCAGGTTCATTTCGGACGGATCATTCCTGACGAAGAGAAGTATCAGAATGACCACAACGGCCATGAATGCCGCTTCTGATATGAATGATGCCTGGAGTCCGAATTCCGTGATCAAAGTCTGCAATATCGGAGTGCCTACAGCAATCGAGATGCCGGACCCTGCTGAACAAATTGACAGTGCCAGGCCTCTGTTTCTATTGAACCATCTTCTTATGAGCATCGAGGATGACATCATGAATCCCAATCCATAAGTGACACCTCCAAACACCGCACCAGTATAATACAGCCAGATAGTTGTTCCTGCAACCGAATATATTATGAATGCCACCATCCCGGATATTACGGCGATAAGCATCCCGTTCTTCAGTCCGAATCTTCTGAAGTATCTGTCAGCTATATATGTGGCGATGAATGCAGTTATGCTGCTGATTGTGATGATAAATGAGGTTTCTGTGGGAGAGACACCTTGGTTCTTAAGTTCAGTGATATACACTGTCATTCCGGTGGATACCAATGATGCACCGAACACCATCAGCATACAGACGATAACGATATACCATCCGTAATGCATTTTTGCGTTCATGTCATTCATCTTTTAATAATTGTGAGATCACTGTTTTTTTCCGTAGATTATGCCCATACTCATCTGATGCGGGAAATAGAGCTGAATGCCTGTGAGTTTTGCGATCAATTCGATGATCACAGATTTGAACGGCAGGTTCATGTAGACTTTCGGCATGAAAGCGACGAATCCTCCGTTGTGCACCTGTGCGATCGATATCAGCATATCATGATATTTCTCTTCCAATGAGCATTCGGTCGATTTTGCAAATATACATGCATCATAGATATCCATTGCACCATCGGAGAGTTTTTCCTTCTTTCCGAATTGATAGACATAATTGCCGTCATCACATACTACCAATGCCCTCATTGTATTTTCAAGATAGGTGAGTGCCTCATCCAGGTCGATAATGGGTTCGCATTTCGGAATCTTCTTTCCCACAGTGAACAGCAGATCGACGTAGTTGAATTCAAGGATATGCAGGAAGTCTATATCATCCATTACATCTTTCTTCTCTCCGCAGAGTTTGATCTGTATCGGCGATGTTTCCAGATCGATAGTTTCAGGATAATGTCTCTTACCCGGGGACAACGTCGGTGTGCTGTATCTGAAAGTCTTGAGGTGTTTCATCAATTCGAACAGAGGAGCGATGTCAGCATCCATATCATACGGGACGATAGGAAGGAAAAGTGCAGCCATTTTGAGAGGCCTGTACGGTCTGTCCCTCATTGTGATGAAATGGGACGGATTAAGATAGGATTCCAATGCGATATCTGTGATATGGTGACCCAGACATTCATCAAGATATAATGCACTCAACGACGCGCCCATAGGCCTTGCATTGGTCTCAATCAGAACAGGCCCTTTGGAATCGACCTTGTACTCTCCGTGACACGGACCGTATTTGAAACCTGTTGCATCCAATACCTTGTAAGCGTATCTTACAAGATCCTGTATACCCGGTTCGCTGGATGTGAGCAGCTTGGCGTAATCATATACTACGTTGTTGTTCTTTGTGATTATCTTGCTGTACTTCCATACATCTGTGATCATATGTTCGCCGTTGCAGCTGACCGTATTCACTATATATTCATCGCCGCCGATGTATTCCTGTATCAGGATGATGTCGTCTTCACCTGAAACGTTGAAAGGATTGTTCCCTTCTTTCATTTCGCTGTAATGGGCAATAGCTTCATCTATCGTATTGCACATCTTACTGCCCACAGTACCGGCACCTTCTGAGAATTTCATGAAGGCCTTTTCGATGTCATACTTCTTCCAGAATGTTCTGATGTCATCTTCTGACTTGACCTGCATCGATTCGATCTTCCTGATCCCTGCTTTCTCCAATGCATCATGCATACCCATCTTCGTGCAACGCAGATGCGTGGTACTCGGATCGTTTCCTTTGACACCCAATTCAGCGGCCAGTATGTCCGCTATACGTACGCCCAGTTCAGAACCTGCAACAACTGCGGTGATATCGAATTTCTTCAGTTCATCAACTATCTTATGCGCATCTTCAGGAGTTGTTTCGAACATCGTATAGTTCTTTCCGAATTTTTCGAAGAAAGATTCCGAGCATCCCTCCATCTCCTCCGTCATGGGCGGGTTGACTAGTATAGGGTTGTACCCCATGTCGATGACGTCCGTCATATACAATTCAGCGGACGACTGTGTGCAGCATATAACAATTGATTTCATACTCTACAGTATGCATTACTTATTATAAACGGATTTTCGGGAATATTCATTCCTCTGGAATGAAATGTTATGTCGCGGTAGATATTTTATTTAACAATACTATCTCACCATCATGAAACAATTGGATGACTATATGACAGCCATTCCGGATTTTCCGAAGAAAGGCGTCATTTTCCGTGATATAACATCAGTGTTGAATGACAAAGATGGGTTCAAGCTTGCTATCGATATGCTGTCAGATGGATTGAAGGATGTGGATTTCGACGTTGTTGTAGGATTGGAATCGCGCGGATTCATATTCGGTGCGCCCATCGCATATAATTTCAACAAGGAATTTGTTCCTGCAAGAAAGAAAGGAAAGCTTCCGAGGGAAGTGATCTCCGAATCATATGCTCTGGAATATGGTGAAGCAACCATCGAGATGCATACTGATTCGATCAAAAAAGGTCAGAAGGTCGTCATCGTAGATGATCTGATCGCAACAGGCGGAACGATGGAGGCCGCGATTAAATTGGTGGAGAGGCTCGGCGGTGAGGTTGTCAAATTGGCTTTTGTCGTTGAACTCGAATCGGAATTCCATCCGAGGAACAAATTCTCTGATTATGATATCATTTCATTGATAAAGTACTGATTTCATATGGCGACAATAGAACCGATCGCTCACATCCATACTGATTTCAAGGAGAAATTCGGGATTCCCAGACAGAGCTGTCTTGCCGACGGATGCATCGGCAGGATAGTGTTCGTTCCGAAGTACCGCGACCATGAGTCATTAAGATGCATAGATGGGTTCTCACACATTTGGCTACTGTTCGATTTTTCTGAATCCCACACAGGTGATTGGTCACCGACAGTAAGGCCTCCCAGATTGGGCGGAAACAGGAAAGTGGGAGTGTTCGCATCGAGATCGCCGTTCAGACCGAATTCTATAGGGCTGTCATCTGTTAGATTGGTTTCTTTGGAGCATACTGATGAGGGCGATACATTGGTTGTAGAAGGCGCCGATCTTTTGGACGGCACACCGATCTACGACATCAAACCGTATCTGAGATTCACTGATTCCCATCCTGATGCAGTGTCGGGATATGCTGATGATGTCTGTGCTTACAGATTGAAAGTGGATTATGATGCATCGATGATGGGTTGTTTCGATGACACCAGGATGAAAGAACTGATAAGCTGTCTTGAACAGGACCCTAGGCCGCAATATCAGGATGACGGCAGAGAATACAAGATGGATTTTTGCGGTCATGATGTATCGTTCGTTGTCTCAGGCGATGTTCTGAGGATAACGGATGTAAGGTGAGTTTTATCAGAGGTGACAGATGGCAATCATTCCAAGAATAAGTGTCTGGTTCCTTCCGAAGGTGTTCGATAAAAGATATCGTCTTGCGACATGGACCAAGAATCACAGATTGTTCAAAAGCATTGTCAAAAAGATCATGTTCTCAGAGGATGATATGATCGTCATTCCAAAGAAGAATGTTGTCAAGGACATTTCTGTTGATATCAACATTGACGATGCCGGCGACAGGACATTGGTGCCCGATGAGATTCTAAAAGGCGTCATAGAAAGATCGGATGAGATATTCATAATGAATTTCTGTCTTTGCAGGAAGTCGAGCAAATGCAAGGATTATCCTGTCGACCGCGGTTGTATATTCATCGGGAAAGGTACGCGCAGGATACCGGATGATTTCGGAAGACGTGTGACGAAGGATGAAGCAAAGAGTTACATCGACGAATGCAGCGACCTCGGCCTTGTACACATAATCGGACGTAATAAACTTGACAGCATCTGGCTCAATACAGGGAACAAGAAGGATCTTTTGACGATATGCAATTGCTGCCCATGCTGTTGTCTGTGGAATGTGGCAAGGGACATCTCCGATGACATCGGAAGTGTATACAAGAAGATGGATTCAGTAACAGTCAAAGTGGATACGGAGAAGTGTGTCGGGTGCGGAGTCTGTAAAGAGAACTGTTTCACGAGAGCGATCGACATCATTGATGGGAAATCTGTGATAAATGAGAAACAATGCAGAGGCTGCGGACGTTGTGCTGACGGTTGCAGTTTCGATGCGATATCGATCCAATATGACAGTAAAGTGATTGATAAAGAAATCGACAGGATCTGTGAACTAGTGAATAAATCATGATTCGTATTCTCTGAGGAAGCTCCTTATTGTTTCATCATACAGTTCAGGCTGATCATGGCCTATGACATGTCCTGCGAATGGGATTATCGACAGTCTTGAGTTCTTGATGAGATTGTTGTATTCATACATCGTTTCCAATCTCACTTCATCGCTGTCACCGCATACCAGCAATACAGGCACATCGATATCTTCCAATTCATTCACAATATTGAAATCCCTCATAGTCCCGGTACATATGAAATCATTCGGACCCCACATGGATTTGAATACATCATTCTGTTCTGTCATTCCTGCAGAAACGGCAATTTCACGGTTGCGTTCGGTCGCGAAGAGATATCTTGCATAGTATTCGGACATGACATGTTTATAATTGTCTCTTGTTCCTTTTCCGTTGATGTAATCTTTCATCTCATTTTGATATAAGGCGCCCATATCAGAAAGATTCTTCATCTGATCTTCTTCCCATTTTTTTGATGAGAAGAACGGTGAAGGCAGAATCATAAGTTCTATTCTGGAACATCCGAATCTTACGGCATATCCTGCAGCAAGACCGGCACCCCAGGATCCCCCGATGATGATGACTTTTCTGAATCCGAGTATGTTGATGATCTCATTCAATTCTTTGAAATAATTTTCATGATTCCATTTTGACGGATCTTTAATTGGATCAGATCTGCCACAACCCAGTTGATCATATGTTATAACCGGATGTGCCAGATGTAATTTTCTGAGTCTTGTCAACCCTGCTCCGTCACCCGGTCCGCCGTGAATGAACATCACAGGCGTACTATCAAGGTGTTCGTTGAATACATAGTACGCTATTTTACCGTTCGATGTGTCGAGGTATCTTACATCATCCTCCGTATTCTCAGATAGAAAATCCCATATGTTGTCGTCGATCCAATCAGATACGGAATCAATGACATTCTTTAATGTGCCAGACATTCCTTTTAATTTGATAGGGCCTTGTGTCCAACTATTTCTGTTGATACTGACTTCAGATCTGTATCTGCCGTTATTGCTAATGGACATCGTACACACGAAACCGTTTGCCACCCCTTCATATTGTTTGCTGAGCAGTGTCTTTTTTATCAGCATCATCTGAAAGATACCAGTATTTGATTTGATCAGGAAGCTGTCAGGCAAATCCATGTGGCGTAGAAATGATTCTGTCTATAAATAACGAACACAAAGCACCTACGTTACGCGCGCGCTACTCAATAATAGGTAATCTTTATAATATAAGCGCGCCTCACTAACATTACTGACCATATGGGTTGGAGATAAGCATGAAAACAAAAATGACAACATTAGTCGCAATTATTGCGGTATTAATGATGCTCACAGTACCTTTCGCGGTCACTCTGTCAAACGGGGAGACTGACAGTACGCCTATCAATTCCGATTCAACTGTTCTGCCTAACGGCGAACTTACAGAAATCGAGAAAGCTGTGGCGGAAGCATTTGATTGGTATACGCCTGAACTTGGTGAAATTGCCAGTGTTCTGAAAGACGCTGAGATCATTGAATACATTACAGGAATTGCTGGTGCAAACACTGAGTTTGTAATCAGCATGATAAGTTTGTTTGCAGAATTGAAAGATTTCTCCAGGAATGTTTCTATCGTAACACTTTCTGATTGTGAAGCCTATAATGAAGAAATCACCAACAAAGTGATAAAAAACGGAGAGAAATTCACATTTATTGATGAAGTGTCGTTTGCTAAAGACGGAAAACTCACATTCGAAGCAGGATCTGAATTCATTCTCACAGGCAACTTCGTCATTAAGGCAAACACCACTTGCACAATTGTTCTCAAAGAAGGAACTTCTGTAGTATTCGGATATACAGAAGGCGGAGAAGCGATCAAGATGATTATACCTACAGGTGTGACCTATTGCTTTAAGTCAGATTCAGAAGTTGCAGATGCTCCTGTTTTGACCTCAATGTTAGCAGTCGGTGAGGAAGGTGTCTTACTTGATTATTCACTCGATCTTCTCGGCACACTCATTGTTGATGACAACACAGTCATATCTGGCAGTACAATACCTGAACTCACTCTTACTGTTAATGTTACAGGCGGAGTTATATCTTCACTTTATGACCTCTTTGCGAATGCTGAGAGCAGTATGGACAATTTCCTTGCAGATGGTGGAAAACTTACTGTAGATTTCAATCTCATGTTCTCTTCTGTCGAACATAAGGATGATAACTTCACATTGAAAGATTCATCATTGAAGTTTAATTTCACAATGGAAGACGAGAAGCATACAATGAAAGGAGATGCTTCCTCAACAATTTTTATTGATGGAAAATCACAAACAAAATTCACATCCAATTTGGATGCAACCATCGTAACTAGTGGGAAAGCACCCATTTTGTCACTTAAAGCTGAAAGCAAACTCGACGCATTTGAAGTAGGTGATGTGAAAGTAGGCAAATATGAAGCAAAAACCGAATGTTCCTTGAACGAAAGTTTGGTCTTGGATGCATATTCAAGATCCACATTCGATGGTATGACCATCAAAGGTGAGGGCAATTCTGTATCAATAGGGAAAATCTCCTCTAATGCGGTGGCAAAAGCGAATTTCATCGAGATAGTCAGTGGAGATTTCAAGAGTCTCGAAATCACTGCAAACACAACTTTCGATTCACTTGATTGCAGCATTGGTGGCAAACACGTCTTTGGAATCAATGGATTAGTGAATGATTTCTCGCTTAAACAGGAATCGGACAACATTCTTCTCAAAGATTCTCTGTCATTGAAATCATTGTCTGTCGAAGTAAATGTTGACGATAAGGATGAAAAGATTGCAGCTAAGTACACAGCCAACAACATCTATACGACTTTCGTAGCATCAATTAATGCCAAAGAAGTCAAAGAGTATATCAGCAACCCAACAAAACTTCCGGCTATGTCATTTGATGGAGATATTGGATTCGACAGTATGAAGATCGCATTCAAAAATAAGAGCGTAGATGCTTCATTTGAGGTGAAAGACTTCTTAATATGTCATAAAGGTTCAATCGCCAAGGATGAAAAGACAGGAGAGAATGTGCTCACCTTCAATCCGGAAATGAATACAGGATTCGTCGGTAAGTTCACACACTTGGACGGCGATAAATGTACTGCGGATTTCGATCTCACTCTCAAAGATGAGATGAAATTCACTGCTAATGCAGACGACCTTCTTACATTCGTTATTTCCGGTGGCGACGTTCCGACAATGAAGATTATAGACAAATTTACCATCAATGGAAATGCACTCTATAAGAACCCTGAAGGATACGTTTACGGCAAGGGTGAAATAAAGAATTTCTACATAACAACAGAGATCGATTCGGAAGCCAATGCGAACGGAACAGTATATGCAGCTTCATTCATGATTGGGGCAGACTCATTCATGATAGACGGAGCACGTGACTTCTACCACGCATACACAGACATGAAAGGCTTTGAATTTACAATAGGAACCAGAGATCTGACAGTTGAAGATTTAATGGCTTTGGCTATTGCAATTCAGTCAGATGATATCGAAAATATCTACAGCTGTGTTGTCAAGATGTATGATGGAACAAAGCCGATCGTCAAGTTCGATTCATTGGATATTAAGATATCAACCTCCAAACTCAAGGAACTCAACGTAACTATGAAGAACTTCAAGATCACAATCGATCTGGAGAATTACAAAGCAATCGTCGGCAAGATCGACGATCAGAGTAACAGCGTTCATGTTGAAGCCAAACCTTACATCACTGCATATGAATCAATTGTGTTCGATGCAAACAACTACACAATAACTGCAGTGCGTGACGGAGAAGAAAAATTCGAGGCGGACAATGTAAGCGCAAAACTCAACTTTGTCAAAGACAACAGTGGAAGTGTTGAGATGAAGAAAGCCAATCTGTCATTCATACTTCCTGAGGATGATGAAGATCTCGGCAGAGTATTTGTCAACAGCGGTGAATATACATTCAATAACATTGCTGTAGATGACAGTCTCGGTACTGATGTAACGTTCAAGAGCGGTACAAAAGTCAACTTCAGAAATGCATTCGTATTCGGATATTTCGGTGACGATGTCAACTGGACACATGTCGAATTCGAGAACGGAGTGAATGCTACTGGAACACTTAAAGTGCTTGCTAACCCATACACAACTGTTGTGTCGAATATAGCATCTAACACGTTCGATTACAGTTTCTATAACGATAATATGGGTGCAGCTGCCGAATACCTCGACTCATGCTACCTTGTATTGTCATTTGACGGTAGTCCGGCAAAATTGACTCCTGTTCAGGCGTTTGCTACAAACATGGAAGCACGTGAAGGAGGTACATGGATCAACTATACTGTTGATGAGAACGGTAACGGAGTCTTTACAGACAAAGTGGGACAGTTCTTCCCGAAGGTCAACGGCAAGGAGTACACATTCACATATGATGGCGGAACGCCTGAGAAACATAAATTCGGTGCATCATTCGAACTCAAGAGACTTCCTGCGTTACAGGATGAATTCGCATTCGGATGGTTTATCGACGGAGTGTTCTTCAACGAGGAGGAGATATTCTTCCAGCCGGCGATGAATGTTGTAGCATACCCTGTATACGGCGACATAGCAGATGAAACCCAACAGGGATTCAGTTCAAAACTGAATGCGACATCTATTTCTGCTGAATCTATGCAGGAATACTTCAACAGCGGAGCTGAATTTGTTGAGATAGCACTCAGTACCGGTGATAAGGGATCTGTATGGATAAAACTCAACAAGGAAACAGTCACTGATGAGAGTGAAGAAGGCACAGGCGAAATCCTCGGAGTCTCAGTATTCGCTGATCGTATTTCAAAGGAAAAAGCCGAGAAAGTAGATTACTTGAAAGCCGCTTACAACAACGGATACAAGAACATCGTTTCAGTAAGAACATACGCTGACTTCCCAGACAGGGAGATTGCAGTAATTCCGTCAACAATGTCTGAATATGACCGTGCAGCAATCCAGTTCACATATATCCCTGAGGGCAATGAGGATATGACCCGTTGTGTACCTGTCATCATTGACCAGTATGGCAGAGGCGCACCTTGTGAAGACTACGAGATTACACCAGGACTCACTAATGACGGATCGTGGATGGTAACCATATATACAGATGATCTCTGTGCAGATTACGGTATTTCATTCTTCGAACCATACACACCATCGGGTGGCAGCAGTGACAATACATTAATGATCGTACTTGTTGTCGTCATCGCAGTCTTGATTGTTGCAGTCGCAGGATTCGCAATCTACAAGAAGAATAATGCATGATGGGGTTCCGACCCCATCACTAAACTTTTTCCCTTTTACTTTTATTTATTAATTATTCGATATACTACCATGGTCAAAATGGTAAATGCAGCCCACATCCTTGTGGGTTCGGAAAAAGATGCTCAGAGCATCATGGCACGTATTCAGAAAGGCGAAGATTTCGCTGCACTCGCAAAAAGATTCTCGAAATGTCCATCCAAATCAAAAGGAGGAAAGCTGGGTTGGTTCGGAAAAGGAGATATGGTGAAGGAATTTGAGGATGCATGTTTCAACGGAAAGACAGGAGATATTGTAGGTCCAGTTAAGACTGAATTCGGATACCACATCATTCAGATAATAGAGCAGAAATGAACAGGCCTTTGAGCCTGTTCATCAACCATCTTTTTATAATCTCTGTTTTATTAAGTAATATGGATCTCAGAAGGTATGGGATGAAGCCATATGTTATCATCAGTATGGTCGGTGTTCTGATATATGCTGTTGTCGGCATTGTTCTCATTATCATTGCAGATGATAATTGGAGATTCGGTGTTGATTGTTTGTCAGATTTCGGCATAAGCAGCAACCCTGTACTTGCATTCGGATTCAACGGTTCATGTATCCTTTGCGGTTTTCTTATTTCATTTTTAGGTATCGGAAAGATACTTTTTGAGAATGAAAAATTGAATAAGATCTCAGGTCTGGCTTTGATCATCGGGTCTATTGCGATGATAGTCGTCGGTATTTTCAATATCAATCTGAATAAGAACGTTCATGATATAGCTGCCGCAGTTTTTGCAGCCTGTTTCATCATCGGAATAGTATTCGCCACAGTTGCCGATATAATGAAGAAGGACATCCTGATATTGGCATCCGGAATTCTGATAGGCATTATGGCGATGATAGGGTGGTTGGCATTTCCTGCCGGAGCTGCAGAGATGATCGGAATATCATGCGGTGTCGTATGGGCGATATTCCAGTTCATTAAATATGCCAGGGACGGCGTCCTTTCCGGAACCAATCCTTCCGATATATGATTCCAGATAACGGAAATCGGTTTATACATACATCAGGATAACCGTTCGATAGAATGGCAACGAAGGACAAATCCGTCGGAGATAAATTGAAAGAGAAGCTCTTCACCAAATCACGCAACATCGGTGATGAGCAGAACGATATACTTGACAAAGCATCGAAATTCTGTGAAGGATACAAGGATTTCCTTAATTACAAAACAGAACGTGAAGTTGTCGACTATGTAGTTCCGATGATCAAAAAGAAAGGATACAAAGAATTCGAAGCGGGAAAGAAATACAAAGCAGGAACGAAACTGTATCTGAATCTCCGTGGTAAGGATATAATCATGGTCACCATTGGAAAGAAGAGTCTTTCCGAAGGAATGAGGATAGCTGTCAGTCACATCGACAGTCCAAGATTAGATTTCAAACCCAATCCGTTATTCGAATCGGACGATATGTCATTCTTCAAGACACACTATTACGGCGGTATCAAGAATTATCAATGGGCGACGATACCGCTATCCATCCACGGCGAAGTGGTCCTTAAGGACGGTAAGAAGGTAAAGGTCACGATCGGCGAGGAGGAAGGTGACCCCGTATTCTGCGTCAGCGATCTGCTCGTTCATCTTGCAAGAGAACAGATGAAGAAATCTGCAAATGATGTGATAACAGGAGAACAGCTCAATGTTCTCATCGGAAGCTGGCCTTTTAAGGACAAGGATGTGTCAGCAAGAGTAAAGCTGAACACATTGAAGCTTCTTAATGATAAATACGGAATAACCGAAGAGGACTTCATTACTGCGGAACTGTGTGTTGTACCTGCCTACAAACCAGTGGATGTAGGGATCGACAGATCGATGATCGGTGCTTACGGTCAGGATGACAGTTCATGTGCTTATGCCACATTGATGGCGGAGATTGAATGCAAATCCCCCGAATACACTACGGTTACTGCATTGGGTGACAAAGAAGAGACAGGATCTGACGGACCCACTGGATTCGCGTCAACATTCCTGATGGACTTCATCAACGATCTTGTTGAACCATATGGATTCGAATTGAGATCCGTGCTTGCAAAATCATTCTGTATATCGGCAGATGTTACTTCTGCATTCGATCCTGCATTCGGAGAGAATTTCGAGAAGAATAATGCCTGTTTCCTGAATCACGGTATTGCCGTTCACAAATACGGCGGAGCATGGGGCAAGTACGGGACGATAGATGCATCTGCTGAAGTGATGCATTTTGTTCGCAAGGTCCTTGATGACAACAATATAATCTGGCAGACCGGAGAACTCGGAAAGATCGACAACGGAGGCGGCGGAACTGTATCCAGATATATTGCAAAGTACAATGTGGATGCCATCGATATCGGTGTTCCGGTACTGTCCATGCATGCTCCGTTCGAGATAACAGCTAAAGCGGATATGTATATGCTCTATCTTGCTATGAAAGCGTTGTACGAGACGAAACTTACAGTGAGATACTGAACGACCTTTGACCGTGCTGTCGGTGCAGCACGGTCTGGTTGCAACAAGATTATAAATTATTTTTATGTATGTGGTAACATGGATGCGAAGAAGATCGCTGTGATAATCATAATGATTTCTCTCTTGGCTGTAGCGGTAGGTTTCATTGTAAGCGATTCATTCGTTAACAGAGAGCCAGATGGCTATTATAACTATGAGATCACGTACAGTGAATCATACACATCGAGACACGGGTTGGAGATATTTGCTGAAGAAGGACATTCATTTGCAATAGCCAACATCATTATCCAGAATAACAATTTCAGCGAAGGGATAAGCACTCAAGTCGCTGTATTGGTATGGAAATTGACATTGGATAGAGTAACATACAACCTGGATGTCATCAATACGCCGTTACACCCTGATTATTGGAGCGTTACGTTGGAGAAAGGAAAAGTGTGGATGTACACCGTGGTCTTCGATATACCAACACAATCCATTGGTAAGTTGGATGAAAATATTACCTATATGTACAATACGATTCACAATCAGCCGTTTTTGAAATATAATGGGGATCTAAGACTGCCAGACGCTTTTGAACATACGACAGAGAATATCGCACCTGAATGATCGTCGGATGTGGGATGATGAAAGAGAATAGCAATATCGCCATCACCTCCCTTGCCATATGTACATTGATGACCAGTTTCTCATGGATGTATATGCGTATCCCGGAGTATTATGAGAAGATATTTAATGTCAATTCGGAATTGACACCATGGTTGCTGTATGCATATATCATTGCAGAAGTATCTGTTGTGATCACAGCGGGAGTCATGACAGATAAGCTGGGTGCTAAGAATGTAACATTGTTGGGATTGGCATTGTTCTCAGGAGGATCTTTCGGAGTATGTATCACTGACAGTATTGAACTGATGGTCATATACCGTATTATCCAAGGTGGCGGAGCAGGTTTCCTGTTCACTGTGGGTCTTGCCGCTGTCCCTAAGTTATTCGGAAAATCGGACAGGTTGAATTCACATAAGAAATTGATATTGGGATTCAGTCTGGGTTCAATATTCGGAACGTCAGTGGGATATTACTTCACATTGACTGTCGGTGAATGGAGATATTTCTTTGTGATAGCCGGAATCGTTGTGATAATATTCGGATTCTTGGCATATGTCACTATACCGAATGTCACAAGAGAACATGTCCGTGATGCTCCCGGGCTGATACTCAGCATTACGTCTATTGCATTGTTAATGACATATACGCAGATGCTTGGCAGATCATTCGATCTGATAAGTTTTGAGAGTCTTGCTTTCTTCGAAGCATGCATACTCTCCCTTGTTCTTTTGTTCTATGTAGAAAAGAGAAGAAAAGATCCGCTGATCCCACATGGTCTCAACAAGCATAATTTAGGGTTGTTGGCAGGAATGTTCATTGTCGGATTCTGTGGATTGGGGATGTTGCAATTCATCGCCCTGTTCCTTGTAGTAACATATCATTTCACTATTTATCAAACGACGTGTATGATGTTGTGCCTGATACTGGGCGGGGCCATAACATCACTGATCGGTATGAAAATGATCTATAAGGTCGGAATCAGACCGCTGTCTATTCTCGGTCCAATTGTTGTCATGATCGGTTTGGTGGCTGGTTATTTTTTAATGGTGAGAGGCCCGTTCGGTGTGGCAGTGACGCTTGTCATCCTTGGCATGGGATTCGGATGCATGATAACTGAGATGGTTCTCAGCCTTCAGGCTACTGCTCAAATTAGAGTTGCTGGTGCACATACAGGGATGCTGGTGTCCACACGTTTTATCGGGATCATTATGGGGATGGCGGTATACGGCGGTCTTGTCAGGACATTATTGAAAGATTTTATTTATGATGTTGAAGGAAAGATACCGCCGGACATAATAAATTGGTTAATCAACCATATTTTTGCATATTTGGACCAAATAATCGTAGTGTTCCAAGACTCAATCAGAATGTGTTGCATCATCGGTGCTGTCGCTGTTCTCTGCGCCACGGTCGTAGCTTACTTTTTCATTACCAAAGAGGATTTGGATACACCTGAATTTAAAGAATGACTCATTCTTCGTTTTTATATTTCATCAGTGTCAGCAACGAAGGCGAGAACAGGAAATGGATTATGAACACATCAACCAGCAATGATACCGACAGGGCAATTCCTAACTGGCTGATAGTTCCGATCTCAGCGAACATGTATATCACCGATATTGTCATCAGAATGACGGAACAAATCAATGCAGTCGGTACGAATTTTGATTTCATATCGGCGACATCTTTGCTGTCTTTCAGCATTCTTATTTGCATATTTCCGAAGAATATTGATATCGTAAGATATATCAGAGGCATCAGCAAAAGTATGGTTGTTGATTTCTGGTTGTAGAAACTTGTATTTAATATCAATATGCATGCTGCCATGGATATGGAAAATCCGGATATTATCAGCATCGTTCTCATAATAATGAACTTGGGATCGAATCCTGATATAGATATGACAAGTAATGTTGCAAATATGATGATTATCACTAACAGAATGTTGATGTCGGATAACGACACATACAGATTGTGATATGCGATCGGGACACCCACTATATGGACATTCTCAATGCCGTCGTATTTTTCACTTGCAATTATCCCTAAGATGATCGAGACATTTTTGCTCGTTTCAGTCGTTCTTAACGAAGTAGACGGACATTTTGTATACGCCACTATCTTGATGTGGTTGATGATGACATCTCCGCTACTTAGCATCTCATATCCGATCAATCCGAGTGAATTGTTGACTGAATAATCGATATACGGGCCGCACATTTCTACGATGAATTCAGATGGATATTTTGTACTGAGTTGATCGAGCACATAGTATAGTTCATTGGATGCGACCCAATCTTTTTCACCGATATTATACTGAACGAAATTGATTATCTCATCAGGATCTGTGAGACCGGATGCTTTGGCTTCATCGACCAGCGAATCCCAGCATAAGATAGAGGATGTGTATGTCAGGTTCTCTTCATCGGAAGACTTGATTGTCTGAGATATTTTGTCGATACTATACATCATATCCTCAGAGACCCATTCCATTGAATAGACAGGTCTGTCCAATAGATCGAATTCTCTGTGTACATATCCGACTGGATGATCATATTCAAGAACAATGGAGTACGGTTGGAATATGCCCCCCATCCCATTCTTTTCAAGTGCTATCAGCCCTTCGGCCGATTCGCCGGTGGATGTGGCTTTAGAATAATCATTTTCAACATCATCGAATGGATTGGAGATATATATGCTCACAATGGACGAAACCACAAGTACCGCTACTAGGATTATTGTGACCATATGGTGTTTTGTGCAAAGATTCGTTGTAGCAGAATTGATTTTATCATTGATGTA
The DNA here is from genome assembly GCA_045600635.1 of Candidatus Methanarcanum sp. Lineage (GTDB taxonomy): Archaea > Thermoplasmatota > Thermoplasmata > Methanomassiliicoccales > Methanomethylophilaceae > Methanarcanum. The sequence goes on along the minus strand of JAZRYJ010000011.1, from coordinate 5,891 downwards.
TTTGAAGAATCCATATATTTTTCTAACATACATGTGTCTGTATTTTTTATCTGGTAAACGGCGCCAAAACAATTCATTTTTAGTAAGAGTAATCAATGAGGCAGGCATCGTCATTGAAACTATCATGGTTGTGATTATGCCTATGACCAGGAATACGCCGATCGTTCGTATTACCGGTGATGTGGAGAACTGCAACAGTACTCCAACAATGAGAACAAAGAAAGATGTAAGAATCATGACGTTGCTGGATTTTGTCATTGATGAAATAATCGCATCGCTTTCATCCATTGAATCAAGTTCTGTCTTGTAGTTAGATATGATCAGGATCGAATAAACAAAACTTATGATGATGGCTATAGTTGTTATAGCTATCCCTATGGCGATAGGAACTTTGAAGAAAGGAGCGAAGTAATAAATTGCAGCGAGAGTAGCGATCGTCGTCGCTGCTGCATTCACGACAGGGATTATGGATGTCATTGCTGAACCGAAAATCAAACCCATCATTGCCATGCCGATTATCAGTATGATCGGTAAGGATATCAGAGCGAAAGTTGTTGCTTTATCATCGATGTCATATGCTATGGCATTCTCGCCAGTAAGGTTTGTACTGAAATGTCTGGCATGTTCATAGATATCATACATATAGTCGTTAGTGACGATTTTAATCTCTTTACGTAGTTTTTCAGTATCATTTTCAATCATCTCATCAGTGTAGTTGCTTTTGTAATTGAAGTGAATCAGATATACGCCAGAATTTTCATCACCAGAGTGATTCATCCTGATGCTATCCAATTTATTGGACCATTCGTTATTTTTTTCAAAATGGTTTATCACATAACCCACATAATCACTGGTTTTGATCTCAGGATGGCTCTGCAGTTGTTCATATCCTTTCGAATCGTTATAGCTGACAACAAGGAACTGAATATTTGAGACATCATAATCCGGTTTATCGAAATATTTGCTGATGATTCTTTCTCCTTCGGTGGAATCATTATCGATCTCTGATAAGGAAGTGGACATTACATCGAATGACGCCAATGATGCTGGAAAAACTATCAGAAGTAACACTAACCATACTGCCAGAACGATCTTTCCGTTTTTAGATAGCATCTTGGATAGTGTTTCAATCACAGATGCAAGAGATACTGCGGACTATATTTGTATTGCTCCTCCAGTCGCGTGCATACGCACTCATGCGTACGCATTATTATAAATAAACCAGCGATATAGACGAAACAGAGGCAATACTATGACCATAAGATTGGCCGTACCGAATAAAGGGAGGCTCCACGACAGAACGATCGAACTTCTGATGAAAGCAGACATCGATCTTGGAGAAGACTGGGGAAGAAAGCTGTATGTGACAGCTGAGAATCAGGACATTGAAGTTCTATTCGTCCGCGCTCAGGACATACCGGGTTTCATCGACACCGGTTCTGTTGATTTGGGAATAACAGGACAGGATCAGATTGCTGAATCAGGATGCGATCTTGAGGAATTATTGGAACTCGAATTCGGTCATTGCCGCCTCTCGATAGCCGTGCCTGAAGCGTCCAATATAAGGTCTGTTGACGATATTGAATCTGGAACATGTGTGGCCACATCGTTTCCGAACATCACAAAGAGATTTTTTGATTCGAAGAAGAAGAAAGTCGAGATAATAGACGTAGGCGGTGCAGCGGAGATCATGCCGTACATCGGAGTCTCAGATATAATCGTGGATCTGGTATCCAGCGGAACAACCTTGAAGACAAACAGGTTGTTGGAAGTTGAAACAATTCTTGAATCACAGGCTGTTGTCGTATCCAACAAGAAACAACTCTCTAAGAACAGGGATGGTATCCTGGATATCGTCAATTCGATCAAAAGTGTCATTGATGCAGAATCCAAGAAATACCTCATGGCCGACATCCCCACTTCCAAATTGGATGATGTCAACAAGCTCTTCCCAGGAATGGCTGGACCTACTGTTATGAACATCAACGGAAGAACGGATATGGTGGCCATCCATGTGGTCATAGAGAAGAAAGATGTTTTTGACGCAGTCAATATTCTGAAGAAGATGGGAGCAAAAGGAATCCTTACATTGCCGATCGACAGGCTGGTGCAGTAAGATGCTGACCAGGGATGTGATGAGAAGCACAACGAGAGGATTCGAGAAATATTACAACCCAAAGGTCGGAGATGCAGTAAGGCTCGATACCAACACCAATGTTCTCGGAAGCAATCCCGCAGCAGCTGAATTCTTGAAAAAAGGGATCGACGATCTCGACGGATATCCGAATACATATTCAGACAATCTGAGGAGTGCACTTGCCGAACTGTATTCTTTGGAAACGGAGAATTTTGTTGCAGGTTCAGGATCGGACGAGATGCTGGATTTGACATTCAAGACATTCACTGACTGGGGAGATCTGTCAGCCATCCCTGTTCCGTCATACACATTGTATGATTATTTCATCACCATGAATGGGGGAAAGACCCAATTCGTCGATCTGACAGATGATTTCCAATTGGACGTTGATGCGATGCTGAGAACGGATGCGAAGATAACACTCATCCCTTCTCCGAACAATCCGACAGGGAATTCATTCAGGATCAGGGATCTCGAGGAGATAATCACGAATTCCAAAGGTATCGTCGTAGTTGACGAAGCGTATGCTGAATATGCCAAGGAATCGATGGTAAGAAGAGTGAATGAGTTCGACAATCTCATTGTTCTAAGGACATTCTCCAAAGCATATGCGATGGCTGCATTGAGAGTAGGATATGCTGTATCGAATCTCAATGTTGCAGGTATGATGAATTGTGTCAAGATCCCGTATTCATTGAACAAGTTGAGTGAATTGGCCGCTGTCGCCGCCGTTAAGGATCAGGATTTCATACACAGGAGCGTGAAGATGGTCGCTGAACAGAGGCCTTATCTTACGGAAGGGTTGAAGAAACTCGGATTCCAGCCATATCCATCTGACTCAAATTTCATTTTAGCGAAATGTCCGATCGATCATACAAAGATGATCGAGGGGCTGAAGAAGAAAGGTATTCTTATCAGAGATTTCGGTTCGAAAAGGAGAACTGAGAACTGCGTCAGGATGACTGTCGGCACCAAAGAACTCAATGATCTGCTTCTGGAAAAGATGGCAGAGGTGATTGAGGAATGCTGAGTGTTTCACTTGCTGATTACGGTGTCGGAAATCTGCATTCACTTAAAAAAGCACTGGAATTGTGCGGTGCCGAAGTCAGATTGGTATCAGATATGAAGGAACTTCAGGATGCAGATTGTATCGCTTTTCCGGGTGTAGGGGCATTCGACAGGACGATGTCCAAGTTGCTTCCGTATAGGGATGAAATAAGATCCAGAATGGACTCAGGTGTTCCCTGTATAGGCATATGCATCGGAATGCAGATAATGATGGATAAGAGTGAAGAAGGTGAATCTCCCGGTCTAGGATTCATTAAAGGTGATGTTTCGAAAGTTAAAGCAAGACAGATACCTCATATGGGGTGGAATGAAGTGACCACAGATGACGATCTTTTTGAGAATATTGATAAGAGATTCTTTTATTTCACACATTCTTATTACGGCAACCCATCAGAAAAAAATACTATAAGAGGCACTACTGAATATGAAGGAATAGAATTTCCGGTCTATTTCAGGAAGAAGAATGTTGTCGGAACACAATTCCATCCTGAAAAGAGCAGCAGGTCCGGATTAATGTTCTTGAAGAATTTCGTAAAGTATGCGGAGGGATCGCAATGATGATCATACCTGCGATAGATATGCTCGATCACAAGGTGGTACAGCTTGTCGGAGGTGTACCAGGAAGTCAGAAAGTGATAATCCCCGATCCGTTGAAAGTAGCAGAATCGTGGATATCCAAAGGTGCAGAGTATCTGCATCTTGTGGATCTGGACGGTGCATTCGGAAAAGAGAATAATATGCCCGTCATCAAGAGGATAATCAATGAATTCGATGTCCCTGTCGAAGTGGGCGGTGGAATAAGAAACGAATCTACCGTAAGCGAATTGATAGATTCCGGAGTCGACAGAGTTATCGTCGGGACTAAAGCTATCAGGGAACCTGAATGGCTGGAATCGATATCAAAGAAATATCCCAACAAGATAATGCTGTCATTAGATACCAAATGCGGCAAGATAACATTAAAAGGATGGCAGGAAACATCACCTGTTTCGATAGAGGACATGTTCGCAAGGATCAAGGAATTGCAGTTAGCAGGTATCCTCAATACTAATGTAGATGTTGAAGGTCAGGGAAAAGGGATCGATGTCGGTTTTGCTACTGATTTCATCAGAAAAGCACCTCATCCTGTTATAGCATCCGGTGGAGTGACATCCAAGAAAGATGCGGAGATATTGAGTAATGCCGGAGCCATCGGAGCTGTTGTCGGCATTTCGATTTATACAGGATTGATGCAGCCATGGGAATGGGATGAACCCTGGCGTGCCTGATATAAAGCACTGTTAAAAAGAGTTTATTTACTAAAATCGGGATAAGGTGCTGATTATGAAATTACCATGTGAACTCGTCGTATCCGAAATACTCCCTACAGCAAGAGGGGAATTAGCAAAGGAATTGGTCAAGAATCACGGATATACACAAGCCAAAGTGGCCAAGATTTTCGGTGTTACAAGTGCGGCAGTTTCACAATACATCAAAGGTCTGAGAGGCGGAAATCCGTATATTGACAACAGCATCTATTGTAAGATATTCTATGAGAATGTGGCCGAATCAGCAAAAAGGATAGCTCAGGGTTCTGATATCTTCAATGAATTGTGTTACATTTGCAATTTTGTTAAGAAGGTAGGGATGCTTGACGAGATTTATGTAAAACAGGGCTCCACTGAAAATCTTAAGAAATGTGTCGAATGTCCGCGTGACAATGTGACTCAATGACCGATGCTGTATGCGTCCTTGAACACTTCTATCACCATCAGGCCGTCTTCCGTGATCGCTACAGATCTTTTTGATTTCTTTTCAATCCAACCATCATTGAGCCAGTGATCCACGAAATTGCGTTGATAGTTCATTATCGTTTTTTGATCCGGTTTTTTACTTCCTTTAACAAATGTGCAGGTAATAAGGCCGTTCTCTGCAAGTTCCGGAATGATCGAAGCTGCAGATGTTGGCAGTCTTTCATCAATGTGTTTCTTCAATATTGAAAGTCCGAGTACACGTTTCTCATCCGGCTTATCGATAGAGTATGTGGATATGACAACTGGCTCTTTACATTTCTTGGTCATGCCAACAGGTCTGCCGTTCTCATAGTACACATCTTTTACTTTGTCAGGGGACACCTGATATTCATTGGCGGTTACATTGAATGGTATGATGTCGTTGACCATCATTGATGCCATAAGGGCAGCGGCAGAATATTCAGATGTGCCAGCTGACACATTCACATATACATCTGCCATGCCGTTACTGTCCTTTTGTTCCTGTTTCATTATTATTAGGACGACATTCATCATCTTCTTGAAGTCGAATACTTCAGCAATATGTTCTATAATCTCTGCTTTGGGTAATTCTTCTCTTAAGCGACGGCATACTTCGTTATAGAACTCATTATAGACATCCTTCATTCCGTAATGTATCAGATGTATCTTTGTTGCTTCATAATATACAGCAGGATCAACAATCTTCGATACTTCGAACGTTACGCATGAGATTATCACTCTGTCTCTTTTTCCAGATGTCATAGATGTTGTATTGATTATAACGATATATATTTGTACGTTCAGTGTTAAAAACTGATATTTAAAGGGCACTTGTCGATTTGATTTTCCGGTTTTCTGTTTTTTGCTCTTGAATTTCAATTATTTATTTTTTGCGAAACTACTTATATACTAAATGCATACAGATGTTATGC
>JAZRYJ010000010.1:0-24474 GCA_045600635.1 Candidatus Methanarcanum sp. | reverse complement strand
AAAAAATAAATAAAATGAAAATAAGAAAAACAGTGAAAAAACATAGGAAGAGCAGGAGAAAAAAAAACTCGAAAAATACGTAAAAACAGAGTACGTCAGATCTAAAGTGAAAATTGTTTACACGAGGGTTTCAATGAGACTGCGAATGCTGGAGTCAGATATGCAGCGGAGAAAGAGGTTCATTTCCTCTTTTTCTTGAATTTTTTGTTCTGATTCTGCGGTCTTTTCGGCGGATCAGGATATCTGCGTCTGATGTCCTCTATCTTCGCTTTGAATTCATTGTTCAGGATGTCGCCTTTGAACTCTCCGCCGTATTGATCGATCTTTGCGGCTATGGAGATCTTTCCCGCTAACGCTCTGGCTATGTTACCTCTCTGCCATTTCGGTGCTCTGTGGATCTCAGGATGCTGGTATATCACTCCGTGCTTCGGCGGTCTTTTTCCTGATTTGAGATGTCTGAACATCGCCTTTTCCGCACCTAACAGCTGCACAGTGGATGACGGCAGTGAGGCCAATCTCTCCAATCCGCCTGCCAAGGAGATCAATCTTGCCGATAACGGTCCGCCTGCGATCGCACAGAGATTCGGACAGGATTCCTTCACGATACCAGAGATGTATTCCTCTGTCCTTTCCTTGTCATCGTAGATCCTGCATAACGTATCAGCAAGATCCTGGATCGCACGCATGTCCTCGTCGTCCAATTCCGCACCGATCGATTCTATATCGATGTCCAATTCTTCGATGATGCCGTCCCTGTTACCGTATTTCGCTATCAGATCGGCATATCTTTTGTCTTTGGCGTAGTCGGCCAATTCCGGGAAGTGGAGCCCGTACCATTCATGAAGCCTTTCGTTAAGAAGATTGGAGGTCTCTATGAAATCATCCAGATTCCTTATGGCCTGGACCAGGCTCCTGTCCCTGGGTATCGGTTCGGACGTTCTCAGTTTTCCCAATCCGAGCATGGCTTCGTGCATTAATTCTGAATCGTAACCGAACATATCCGCTTTTATGAATGACGAATCAAAAAGCATGGGTTTTCCGAGCAGGGCCTGACGTCTGTCCGCAACGAACATCTTGTTCTTACCTTTCACAAGCTCCTGTTCTTCAGGCAATGTCCCGCCTCTCTGCATAAGAGCCAGCTTCTCAGAGATGACGGACGCATCTTTCGGAAAGAGCCTTTTGTCGAGGATTTTATTCTCTTCGCAAAGGAATGAACCGAACCATTTGGTGACCAATATCATGATCACATACCCCTTATCTTATCGATCTCCGATCTCGGGAGATCCTTCGCATGCCTCGTCAGTATCTGAAGATGTGCCTGGAATTCCAATTCCTCCATGCGGTTGTATGCTTCTTCGATCGTTCTCCCCTGAGTGAGTGCACCGTGTTTTGACATCAGCATGACATTATAGTCGCTGTACTTCGCCACGGCATCTACCAATTCATCCGACCCTGGTGTGAAATATTCTACTATCGGGACATCTCCGAGAAGAAGAACGCCTTCGGGTGTGATGTTGGTGTTGATCTTCTTTCCTTTCACCGCCAGTGCCGTGCAGTACAACGGGTGGCAGTGTACTATGGCGTTCACATCTTCCCTTTTTCTGTAAAGTGCCAGATGGAACTTGTGTTCTATGGAGGGTTTTCCTCCCGAGAGGACATCCCCGTTCATCGACATCTTTACGATATCATCTACATCCAGGAGACCCTTGTTCCTTCCCGAGGGTGTTATGAGGACGAAATCATCTACCCTCATGCTCATGTTGCCTCCTGCGGAGACGGTGAGATTCCTGTCGTACAGTCTCTTGCAGACATCCACAAGTATAGATCTGGCATAATCCTCGTTCATTCCTTCACCCTCGATATCTCATTCGGCTTCAGTATTCCCTTTTCCGTGATGAATCCTGTGACATATCTCGCAGGGGTCATATCGAATGACGGGTTGAACGCTCTGCATCCGACCGGTGCTATGCGTACGCCCTTTACCATCGTCACCTCTTCTTCGGAACGGTCCTCGATGACGATATCCTCACCGGTCTTAGTATTGAAATCGAACGTCGATATGGGCGCAGCGACGTAGAACGGAACGTTGAATTCTTTTGCAAGGACAGCTTTTTCAAATGTGCCGATCTTGTTGGCGAAATCACCGTTGGCGGCGATCCTGTCCGCACCGGTTATGATCATGTCGACACCCTTCCTTATGAAGTGCCCGGATGAACCGTCGGGGATGATCGCATGATCTATCCCCTCCTGTAACAGTTCCCAGGCAGTAAGCTGCATGCCCTGCAGTCTGGGTCTTGTCTCTGAAACATAAACGAAGAATTTCTTTCCATCATCATGTGCGTTCCTCATGGGTGCCAATGCGGTACCGACATCCACAGTAGCCAGGGCGCCTGCATTGCAATGTGTCATTATCTTGAATCCGTCCTTGATCAGTGCACCGCCGTATTCTCCGATCTTCGTGCACTTATCCACCATGGATTGTGCATATCCGTCTGCGGTTTCTATCGGATCATCGCCTTTCTTCAGTCTTTCAGTCATGTAATCCACGGCGTAGAACAGATCGTTAGCCGTGGGTCTTGCAGCTTTGATGTCCTTTGCAGCTTTGTCGAGATCATCATTGTTCAATGCTGCCAGACACATTCCGTATGCAGCGGTCGCACCTATGGACGGTGCACCCCTTGTGGTCATGTTCTTTATCGATGTTGCTACGTCCCTGTAGTTGTCGAATGAAACAAGCACAATCTTCTCAGGGAGTTCCCTCTGGTCGATCATCACGACCTTATCCTTCTCGAACCAGACCGCACGGATGTCCGTGATTTTTCCGTTGATATTCGCTTTCATGATAATACACTTCTGACGGGTCGTTATGTATATCGTATCAGATGTTAAAATCCATTGCGATTAATGGGTTCTAGTTCCAAGTCTGTGGAATTGATAAATCTGTGAAGCGATTTACGTGCCATGGGAAAAGACAGCAGAGAACTGTTTTCATGGATTTTAAGATTGGAAGAACCTCGGAGGGTCACCGACGTTAGACTTTGTGGCGAAGGCACAATGAGCGAGATCCACATCGATGCGGGAATGTGATGAAAGAACCTTCTGATAATATCATATTGATTCCGAGATGGACACTATCTTGTTTGCTATCTTGAATGCCTCATACATCTCTTCAATCGGCGGATCGTAATCATCGTATCTTGTATTGACACAATATCCTGTGAGTCTGTCAGCTTCAGATATGAAACCTTTGGATAATCTCTCATCAGGAAATGATTCCATCAATAATCCGATGTCGTGGGTTCTTTTATTCACTATGCCCAGATCCGTCAGTTTGGCTTTGAGCATCTTTTCTACATATTGCTGGATGTGATAACATATGATTCCTGTAAGTTCTTCATCGGTATCGCACATCACCTTAGCAACAAGAAGATCTCCCTCAGCTCTTTTTTTTAAAACCGAGCTCTCAGGCTTCTCCATACACTAACCTTCCTGTGTCGATGGCTTCTCTGACGAAGGATCCGCTCCTTTGTGATTCCGATGCGAACTCTTCCGGCGTATATACGATGATATCTACTCCTACCCCTATGCGTCCCACGGCACCTCTTGCAAGAACGAATCTGTCACTTCTGTTGAGATCAGTATCCATCACTATGATGAGATCGATGTCGCTGTCATCATCTGCTGTACCGTTCGAAGCGGAACCGAAAAGTATTATCGCTTTCGGTGACAGCTTCTCCACTATGTTGTTGACAGCTGTGTTCACCGCACCGTAATTGAAAGCCATGATACAGGAATCTGTTACGACATTATAATCATAGTGGATGGTCTTATTTTTAACACAATGTACTGAATTTCAGTCAAAGATGTGCTTAATGGCTACCTGAGCCTGGTGATGCCGATACAGACATTCGTATGAAATGAATCAATAACGACGAAAATGATATTTTGCAGGAATATCAAATTCCAAAGATGGACCGAAATCAATCTGAAAGAGTCTCATTGAAACTCTCTGATTATATCATTTCTATTCGATTCGTCGAAAAGGCACATTTATTATGAATCGCTGTGACAAAATTATTTCGGTTGTAAAACGAAACATTGCTAATTTTTAATACGTTTTTCGATTGTGAACCGAAAAAATGACAAGTTTATATACTCAAAACAAGTGTCCATCTCCATGAAGAATGTGGAACGTGTTCTGTACGAGAACAGACTTGCACCCTTTGCAGGCAACGGGAATGCCAAGGTGATAACCGGCATCAGAAGATCCGGCAAATCCACATTCCTTTATGATCTCTGTTCCAAGATCGGAAAGAACAGAAACATAATCTGCATCAACATGGAATTGTGGGAGAATAGGGATCTGAGAGATCCCGACAGATTGTATTCATACGTAAAGAAGGCCGTCAACGGAAAGAAAGAGAACATACTTGTCATAGACGAAGTACAGGACATCGACAGATGGGAAGAGGTCATCAGATCGATAATCGCCGAGAGGATATGCGATGTGTACATAACAGGTTCCAATTCCAAACTTCTGTCAGGCGAATATTCCACATATCTCAGCGGAAGGCTGAATACACTCAATATGTTCACACTCACGTATTCGGAATGCATGAGATTCAATGAACAGTACAACAGATCATCCGACTGCATCATGGAGAGATTCCTGCACATCGGAGGTTTCCCATCCGTATGGAGATTGGGCTATTCCGAATCGGATGCTCTTTCAGAGATAAGGGACATCGTGCAGGCGATCATGATGCGGGATATCGTCTCACGCCACCAGATCAAGAAGATCGATGTTCTTGAACGCATAATTAGGTTCATATGCGACAGCATAGGTAGCAGACTGTCGGTGAACAACATCTTTAAGATTCTGCATTCTGAGAACGCGAATCTCGGTGTCGATACGGTGTATTCATTCATCAATTATCTTGAATCCGCATGTCTGATATACAAATGCGAATCGTATGATCTGAAAGGAAAAACGATCCTCAAGACCGGATACAAATACTATGTCGCGGACATAGGCATAAAGAATGCCCTTTACGGCTTCCGCCCCGGAGACATCGGAGGATATCTGGAGAATATCGTATATCTTGAACTAAGAAGCAGAGGCTATGATGTGCGGATCGGGGACAATGCCGGCAGAGAGATCGATTTTATCGCGGAAAAGAACGGTAAGAAAGCCTATATCCAAGTAACAACGAGACTATCGGATGAATCCGTGGTGGAAAGAGAATACGGCAGCATGATCGGGATCGATGACGGATATTCCAAATATGTCGTTGTGTCGGAAAGAAGTCCGTTGAATGCGGATGTCGACGGTGTGCAATGTGTAACGTTGGAAGAATTCCTTCTCAAGAAGGAATTGTGAACATAACATCCTCTCTGACGGAAACTCATGCAGAGGATGTTCATATTTTGTGTTCCTCTATCAGTAATGATCTCAAAGGAACATGGTCATGTAGATCGGGATGTACAGTATGCCGTCCTCTACAGACAGATTCTTTGTGTGTATCACGACAGGATCTTTCACTTTGGATCTGTATTTCTTGATGAAGTCATCCAGCGACACATGTGCCTTCGAATATGATGATTTGACCTCGATAGGGCGGATCTTATTCCCGTTCGGTATCATGAAATCGATTTCTTTCTTGTTGACATCATCTTTTTTGGTCTTGAATGAAGAGAATATCAGCTCATATCCTTTTGCCGTCAATTCCTGCGCCACCATATTCTCGAAGAACATGCCTTCATTCACGGATAGTTTTCCGAACATCAGGGATCTGTATATACTGTTGTCAGAATTGCCGGATGTTGACATTGAGATCAGCAGCCCGGTATCCGCCATGTAGCATTTGAACGATAATTCATCTACATACATGAGGAATGTTATGTCCGGATCGACAGTAGATCTGCAGATGTTGACAACTCTTGATTTTTCCAACCATTCGATGCAATCAAGATAATCTCTTGTTCTGGTATCCTTTTTTATGTCACCTGGGGAGAATGTCTTTTTCTTTTTGTTCAGTCCGGATGGTATGTTATTGAACACATGTTCCGTATTGGTAGAACCTGAATGTATCTTATTCACATCATTGGAATATAATTTTATGATGTCCCGCTTGGTCCTGTCCATTTCAGCCAGGTCTTTCGATGATATGTATTCGGCTACGACCTGCGGCATTCCGCCTACGACCATATATTCTCTGTAATTCTCCATAATCTTTCTGTGAATGACATCTGGAAGAGGAATTCTCTTTTCGAACATATCTTTGGCATACGGTATCGTAAGATCATCACCCATGGCCCAACGGAATTCTTCAAAGTCCATAGGGTGCATCACAATAGTTTGTTCTTCAGACGGGATCAATATATTGTCGACATTCTTCTTCAATGAGATCAAAGATCCGGTTTCTATGTAGTCGTATCTTCCATCAGCTACCAGATGCTTGATCATCTGACGTGCTTTCGGAAATGATTGAACCTCATCGAATATGATGACACTGTCATGTTCATGGAGTTTTTTACTGGTGATTGAATAGAGTTTGAAAAAGAATTTGTCCCCGCAGAATCCGTTATCAAAAAGTTCAATGATGTCATTTCCTGCATTCGAGAAGTCAATGATCAGATAGGACTTATATTCATTTTTGGCAAAATGTTCCACTATGGTGCTTTTTCCCACGCGTCTTGCACCTTCTACAAGTAATGCGGTCTTTCCCTTGCGTGTATTCTTCCATTCAAGAAGTTCATCATAGATCTTTCTTTTGAATATCGGTTCTTTCATTGATGATTTATCACTATTGTGATATTTAAACATCTGGATTACGAAATAATCAATTTCAAAACAGCAAAAAATACACGTACAAGCAATTTCAAAACACTGAAAAATACACGTACAAGCAATTTCAAAGGACTGATTGTTAACTCATGGAAAGTATACCTGCTGCAATCGCATCAGGGAATAATCACGATCTCGGTGCAAATGTCAGTAACACACCGTTTCCCAATATCTCAGAATTCTTCAGTTCCATCTCGATACCGTTCGGGATCACCCATCCGTCACCGCCGACAGGTGTCGGGGATGTCCTTCCGCCTATTATCCTGCCGGATACGAATACTGTGTACCTGTCGACAAGTCTCTCTCTGAAGAATGATGCGATGGTCTCCCCGCCGCCTTCCACAAGGACATTCTCTATCCCGATCTCAGCCAATTCCTCCATCGCTTTCGACAAAGAGACCTCATCTCCGGTGGAAATTACGTTGCAGTTGTATTCCCTTTCATTGGAGTCGGTCGTTATGATCACGGTCGGAGCGGCATCGTTCAGTACGAGTGCATCATCAGGAATCTTACCATGAGGGTCTATGACTATCCTCACAGGATTCTCTTCGAAGGAAGCCCCCTTGATCGTAAGGTGCGGATTGTCAGCGATGACGGTGCCGACACCCACAAGTATCGCATCATATTGTTTTCTGAGATTCTTCACTCTGAGAATATCCTCTTCGGATGAGATCCTGATCTGTCTCCTTTCCGGGCCGGCGATCTTGCCGTCAGCGGACATGGCACAGTTGATGTGGATGAACGGCCTCATGATTTTCCTCCGGGGTTGACAGTGAAGTGATAGAGATCATCCTTCCTTTCAACACCGAATTTCACATCAAGGAATGTTTCCAGAGTATCCATCTGACTGAGGAGGTGTCTGCTTATTCTTGATACTGAGAATGCGCTCTCACCTTCGGCCATCGCCATGTACGGCAACAATTGATCCGCGGTGTGCACATCCAATGTGGAACCGGATTTCATGATCTGCACCAGATCGTTGGCAACATCCATTCCCGCCTGAGTGGGCGATTGGCCTCTCAGTGTCAGAGTGCTGCTGCCCATCAGACTGTTCTCGTATTGTGCGACCAGGGACATACCTGCGCCTCTGGAGTCACCGTTCCCTTTCTGTATCTCAATGTTCACATCGCAATATTCATCCAGGATGCAGTGGCATCCTTCGATCATCTGTTCAGCGATCCATCTGGGGAGACGCTGGATGTAGCATGTTCCTTCAACTTTCTTGAGATCCCCGATATCCAGCAGTTTCAGGGGTTCGATCTTTTTTATGGGGTTGAATGCGGTCTTCACCCTTCCTCCCCCTTCAGGGTAGAATCCTCTCTCCAGTATCTCGATGGATGCATCAATGCCCATCTTGGACATCAAAGGATACAGTACCTGTTGATAATAATCCACAGGCGGGGCCCACATGACATTGGTCCCACCGGAGATGTCTATCGTTGTTCTCTGATCGAAGGGGACCGTGGCAAGCTGGATGGCCTGCAGTACCAAGCTGACGCTTCCGGCGGTACCGATGTCCGTCTTCATATTGTACATCCTGTCGGTACCGGGTGTGATGACCAACTCTCTCGATCCCAAGGTGTTGCCCACTACCTGTGAACCCGTTATATCGACAACAGCCTGGACGGCCGTACAATGCTGTTTGGACAATCCGTTCGTCGGACGGTTCTCCCTGATCCTTGTAAGATGGACCTCTTTGTTGGTGACGGTGCTCATAGCGACTGATGTACGGACGCTCTGTCCTCCCCCTTCGCCTCTTGAGCAATCGATCTCCAGCATCGTATCAACTTCTATGCCTATGTGCATCGCATTTTTAATATTAATTATAGAAACGGGTGTCGGAATGACGTATTTATATTTTCACTGTAAAGATCTGCAAGCAAAATCACTTATATACTGGCTGTATAATCAGTCAGATATCGGACTCGTGGTCTAGTGGTTATGACGCCACCCTTACAAGGTGGAGGTCGCCGGTTCAATCCCGGCCGGGTCCACCATGCTGTTCTACGAATTTCGTATTTAATTATAATCGATAAATTAGATATGTGCCAGCATATCTAATCGATGTTTGATGGATTTTGGTAAGTTATATATATTGTTTACCTATGGCATACGTTATGAATAAAATTGGATTGTTAGCAGTATTACTGTTAATACTACCCACCCTCATGTTAATCAGTGGGGAAGATGTAGATGGTTCGGAGGATATGAAGACCACAATGGTTGATGACATATGCTTCAGATACGATACAGAAAAAATTTGTGTTGTAGTTGAATGTACAACGAAATATGGAAAGACAATAGAAACAGATATGAATTCATGCGATAGCATGAGTTGTACTGGATACCCAGATGCTGTGTTCTATGCATATCCATGTTCTAATCAGTATTTTATTCTGATTAATGGAGTGATTGTAACTGATAATTATCCAGCTATTACCGACAAATATGCTTTGGATAATTTTGGAGATACAATTGTAATTACAGCTAAAGAGAGGTCGTTTGAATTGTTTTGTTATGAAAACGAATCATTCTCTGTCAAAAAATCCGAAATCACAATCGGAAACGACTTCACATTGGATTACAGATCCACAATCGATGAGCATAATGGAATCTGGAATACCGAACCCGACGGCAGCGGAATCGATGTGATCCCGGGAATCAACAATGCATCCGAGATAATGTTGGATTCTGTAATTCAGAATGACGGAAAATGGGGAATCCCTCTGTATCCGAAAGATGTCAATGCTGTAATAGTGAATTATGATCTATGCGGCGGTAACGGCAGTGTCAGTAACAGTATGGCATATTGCTGGAATGATTACACAATACCGGATATAATGCCGACCAATGACGGATTCACATTCATGTATTGGACAATGAACAATGAACAATATTCACCAGGTACCAAGATCCAGATTGAGGAAGGTACAGACTACACATTCAAAGCAGTGTGGAAGATGGATCATTTCGACATCGAGGATTGCGATGTGACTGTTGACGGCATCAAAGGCGGACATGCATCCGTTGACATGAAACCGATCGATCATTATGAGATAACATCGTTCAATCTCCTTTCTTCAGATTGGAATGCGGAGGTTGTATCCAATGATGGGATCGTGATAACAACGGATTCTCTTGCCTCAAAACCGGAATTCGAGATCGAAGTTACGCCTGTGATGTATGATATGACACTTCTCACAAAAGGCGGAACACTCGGAGAGGATTGGATCGTAATGATTGAATCTAACAAATACCAGAGAAGCTTCAATGTAGAATCCGGGGACATAACACTTCCGACACCGCAGAGGGATGGCTACACATTCATCAGATGGGTCGACGAGAATAACATGTCTGTGAAATCATTCAACGGACTCAATGATGATGTAACATTGACAGCAGATTGGGAAATCATCGTATCAGACGATGACGATACCGGCGGTCCATCAGAATCACAAGTCAGTGAATCTGAAGGAACAGGATCTGAATCTGGTAATGGAACACAGAGCAGCGGATCATCGGAACCGCAATCACAGAACAGGTCAGAGCCTGTGAGCGACCACAGGACCGTGCCGGAACAACCAAAGGATGAACCAGTAGTGCCGCAGAAGGAACCTCAAAGTGACGAACCAGCGGAGGATACAGAAGACGCACAGGAGTACATCGTAAAATTCTATCTCAATGAGAGTGATACCGAACCGTATGATACCATAATTGTCAGAAATGGGTACGTGGATGCACCAGTTCCTTCGGATATCGACGGAATGGAATTCGTCAGATGGATCGTATATGTTGACGGAGAGATCACGGAGTTTGACGGAAATGTATCGGATGATATGATCGTTCAGGCGGAATGGAAGGAGAAGATGGAATCTGCAGAACAGATCAGTGTTGAGACGATAATAATCATCGTCGTTGCATCAATATTGGGATCTGCTATTGCACTCAAATTAGTGATGACATTTTTGAAAAAATGAAATTTATTGTCGCCTGTGTAATTTATATAGGCGACTGATTTTTTTTTATTCGCTGTATTTTATGTAAAATCAACATAAAACCCCTATGAATAATTATAACAATATGTGCACTGGCACATAAAAAAAGATTCGGAGATGAACTCCGAATCAAAGTTTACCTTTTCTCATCCTTTCGAGAGCTTCTTTGATCCTGGGAACAGGCTGCGTTACGGTCATTCTGACATAGCCTTCCGCGGACTCACCGAATCCCGAACCCGGTGTCACGACTATTCCGAGATTGAGCATCTTCTCGGTGAACTCAATGGATGTCTTGCATTTGGAGTCGAACCATATGTAGAATGTACCTTTCGGCATCTTCACGTCGAATCCGAGTTCGTTGAGACCGTCGACGAGGGTCTTCCTTCTTACGGCGTATTCCTTCATGTTCTCAGCGATCTCTTTCGGAACGCTCCCGTCATCACCGTACATTTCAAGTGCCTTGATGGCAGCTTTCTGGATGAATATCGGTGCTCCGGAGTCAATCTGGCCTTTGCATTTCTTAAGGCCTGCAATGAGATCGGGATGACCTACAGCGTAACCCAATCTGAATCCTGTCATGTTGAATGTCTTGGAGAATGAACCGAACTCTATGGCGTTCTCCCCCACCTGAAGTATCGAAGGTGCCTGGTATCCATCGTAGACCATTTCGCAGTATGCATTGTCATAGCACAGTATAGTGTTGTTGGACATGCACCAGTCGTACACTTTTTTCAGATATTTCGTGTCGCATGTGGCACCTGTGGGGTTGTTCGGATAGTTGAGATACAGCATCTTCGCACCTTTGGGGCATTCATCCACATCGAGAAGCCACTCCTTCTCTGCTCTCAACGGGATCTTGACGCATTTCGCCTCGTTGAATAACGTGGATGCTCCTGAATACACAGGATATCCGGGACTTGGTGCGATTATCGTGTCACCGGGGTTTACGAATGATTGGGCTATGTTGAATATGGCCTCTTTGGAACCGATCGTCACACATACCTGTGTATCGGAATCGATGTCCAGATTGTATCTCTTCTTGTACCATTTTGCGACTGCGACCCTGAGATCCTTCTCACCGGATGACGATGAATACTTCTGATTCTCTGTCACTTTCGCTGCTTTGTACATCTCATCAACGATCGATGACGGAGTCGGAAGATCCGGGTCCCCGATGCCGAAATCGATGATGTCCATGCCTTCGGCTCTTTTCTTGGCGGTCATTTCTTCTAATCTTACGAACAGGTAAGGTGGAAGTTTCTGCAGTCTTTCTGAGAATGTGTATTTCATAGTGGATATTCTCCTTCGAATACGAAGGTCGCGGGACCTTCCATGTGAACGTATCTGAGCTGTTTGTCGACGGTTATCTTCAACCATCCGCCGGGAAGGTGGACATCGATGGGTGTATCGAAATCCACGAATCCGTTCAATGCTGCGGCAGTAGTACTGGCACATGCGCCTGTACCGCATGCGAGGGTCCATGCCGCACCTCTTTCATAAACGCGGATGTAGATCTTTCCGTCTCTGATCTTTATGAATTCTATATTGGATTTCTTCGGGAATATCGGATGTGATTCCAGTATCGGGCCTAATCTGTCGATCTCGTCATCAGTGAGGTCGTCGAATGTGACGAAATGAGGGTTGCCCATGGAGACGCAGTTGCCTTTGACATCCTTGATGTCTGTTTTCACAACAGTTGTTTCTAACTTATCGACCTGTTTGCCTGGCACTTCCAATATCGGTGCACCCATGTCTATCTTCACAGTGTCTACTTTTCCGTCTTTGACGGAAACGTCGGCACCGAGATTCCCTCTGAGTGTGTTGATCGTGAATTCCTTCTTTTTCACTTTGCCGAAGTCATATGCGAATTTTGCAACGCATCTGATGCCGTTGCCGCACATCTCCGCTTCCGTTCCGTCGGCATTGATTATCCTCATCGTGATGTCCGAACCGTCCCTTCCGGGAAGTACATACAGCACACCGTCGGCACCTATGCCGAAATTGCGGTCGCACATCCTTTTGCATAATGCTGGATTTATCTCGACATCATTGCCGATGCCGTCGATGACCACGAAATCGTTGCCTATGCCTTCATATTTCCAGAATCTCATTGGAGTCTCTCCGGTATGATCTGATGTCTCCAGATGTCTTCCATTGTTTCATTGTCGCGGATGAGCTCCGCTCTTCCTTCGTTGACAAGGACTTCTCTGCATCTGGGTCTTGAGTTGTATTGTGATGACATGGAGAATCCGTATGCACCTGCATTGTATACCGCAAGAATGTCCCCTTCTTTTGGATCAGGAAGGATTCTGTCGTGAGCTATGTAATCTCCCGATTCACATATCGGTCCGACGACATCGTATTTTGCGGTGCATGCTTTGTTGAATTTATTGGCAAGCGCCACATAGTGATATGAATCGTAGAATGCGGGTCTGATGAGTGTGTTGAATCCTATGTCCGTTCCGACATATTTCTTGGAACCCGCATCCTTCACATCCACAACTGTAGACAGCAGGATGGTGGAATCGCATACGATGTATCTCCCTGGCTCTAAGCAGACCTTCTTCACATCTGAATCTTCAAGAATCATATCTGTGATTGTTGCTCCGAGTTCATCGACATCGCATTCCTCCTCCTGAGGTTTGTACGGCACTCCGAGACCGCCGCCGAAGTCGATGAATTCTAGATTGATATCCAATTCATCCCTGAGTCTGTTGGCGAAGTCTATCAATACTTCCGTAACGTCGACGAACGGATCTGTCGTGTTGCCTCCGGAGCCTGTGTGGGCATGAATGCCTTTGATATCGAATCCCAGTTCTTTCGCTCTGGCATATGTCTGCATGACCTTATCGTAAGGGATACCGAACTTGGCGCCTTTTCCGCCGGTCATCACTTTGGTCCCGTGGCCTGATGCCACGCCCGGCGTGATACGGAAGGATAACGGGAATCCTTTCCTTCTGTCTCCGAGGATCTTCGACAATCTCTCCAATTCGCTCTCGGAATCGATGTTTATCTTCACTTTCGATTCGACGATCTCCTTCAGTTCATCATCCGAGACGTTGACCCCGGTGTACATTATCCTGTCTGGTGTGAATCCTGCCTTCAGACATGATCTCACCTCTCCGATGGAGACGGCATCGATATGGCTGCCCTCCTGTTCCAATATCCTCAGGATGGCGAGATTGGTGTTCGCCTTGCAGGCATAATGTATCTCCGTCTCCATGAACCTGGAGAATGCGTTGTACACCTTGCGGTAGTTGTTCCTCAGTATCTGTTCGTCCGTGACGTAGACAGGAGTACCGAATTCCTTTGCAATGTCAACAGCTGACATATCGCCGAATTGCATTATGCCGTCACGGCCCTCGAAATCCCTCATCATATTCACTGGCCTCTGGAGATGTAGTTGCTGTGCAGCGTCTTGATGACATCCGTTGCGTAATCGGTGGGGACGACGAAGTTCAGTGATACTTCTGAAGCACCTTGTGAGATCATCTCGACGCTCGCGCCCACTTCCTTCACTGCGGTGAAGATGTCGCCGCAGAATCCTACTCTGTGGAGCAGACCGTCTCCGACGGCGCAGATCAGCGAGAAGTTGCTCCTGACATCGATCCTCTCGATGTCATCGCCTTCCAGATCGTTCAGGTACTTCAATGATTTTGTGACATCCAGACTGTGCACCAGGAATGCGATCGTGGATAGAGAGGTTGAGATGGCATAAATGACTACACCGGCCTTTGCAAACCTCTCCATTATCCTTGCGACGACCTCCTGTTTGTATGAGATCTCCCCTGATGTCAATGTTATCCTTGAAAGATCCATCTTCATCGCTACACATCTCAACGGAGTGTCCCTCTGTTTTCTGATGTGGTGGATCAATGTTCCTGCATGATCGGGATGGTATGAGTTCTTCACCCACAGTTCGATGTGCTTCATCTTGGCCGGCTCTATCGTTCTCGGATGGAGGACCTTGGCACCGAAGTGTGCAAGCTCAGCAGCTTCTATGAAGTTCATCTCATCTATCGTTATAGCGTCAGGCACTATCCTGGGATCGGCGCTCATGAATCCGTCCACATCGGTCCAGATTTCTATCCTGTCGGCATCCAATGCGTTCCCGATGGCCGCAGCGGCATAATCGGAACCTCCGCGTCCGAATGTCAGCGGTTTGTCATCCTCATTTATGCCGTAGAATCCTGTAATCACAGGGATGACGTCCTTTTCCAACAGCGGTTTGACGTTCATATTCATGAGAGCCGAGGTCTTTCCGAGGTCACATGATCCTGACAACGGATTGCCGAATGCTCTCACTCCCGCCATCTCGGATGTCAATGCTTCTGACTTGAATCCCAATGAACGGATGTAATGTGCCAGTATGAGAGATGAGAATCTCTCTCCCTGGGATGTTATGTTGTCCTCGAAGAAAGGATCCTTTTTCTTTGATGCATTCGTGAGGAGATCTCCGAATGCCTTGTAACGGATGTCGAATTCCTTCTCGAATGAATCGTATACTTCTTTGTCGTCAGCGAAGAGTTCTTTCGCTGTTGTGATATGTTTGTCCTTGAATTCCTTGAGAACGGATTTCACGTTGCAGTTCTTGTCCGCCAATGTCTTGACGAGGAAGTTTGTTATTCCTGACATTGCAGATACGACAACAACCTTACCGCCTTTCTCGTTGATGATGATGTCAGCGGATCTTCTTATGGCGTCGGCGGAACCGACGCTTGTGCCTCCGAACTTCAGTACTGTGATCATAGGTTGAACACCTCATTCATTGTGTGCATCTTGCCGTCCCTCTTGTCCGAGATCCATCTGACGGTATCGATGCATCCTTTTGCGAATACTTCACGTGATACCGACCTATGTTTTAACTCTAACACTTCCATGCTGCCTCCGAACATGACGGCGTGATCGCCGGGAACATCTCCGCATCTTATGGAATGTATGCATATCTCCTTGCCTCTGGCACCTGTGACCCCTTCTCTTCCGTATGTGAGATCCTGTATGCCTGTGACATTCTGCATCCTTCTGACGGCCTCCATCGCGGTACCTGACGGAGCATCCTTCTTGAAATGATGGTGTGTCTCTGTGACTTCTATATCATAATCTTTCAGATATGCTGCCATTACCTCACACATCTTCCAGAAGACATTCACACCTCTGGCGAAGTTGGCTGACACTATCCCCGATGTATTGTTCTTCTTCACTTCGGAAGCTAAAGTTTCCAAAGCTTTCGGATCGACCGCTGTCGTTCCGACGATGACGTTAGTGCCTGTGCTTGGGATTGATGATATGATCTTGGATGCTGCGGTAGGTGTTGTGAGATCGACGTATACGTCGGCATCATCCAGTAATCTGCTGAGATCATCAGGGGATGATGCGATGACACCCTCATACAGCTGTTTCCCTATGTTGCCTCCTGATTTGGATACGACGGCACCTACCAATTCTATATCTTCCGACTGCATCGCAAGATCGCATACCAGACGACCCAGCTTTCCGGTGGCACCGCCGACGACGAGATTGATCATCAGATCAGACCCAGTTTCTTCATGTCCGCGTCGAGTATCGGACGGTTCTTAGCTGACAGTTCCGTCAGCGGCAATCTTAGTTTTCCGCTCCCGAAGCCCATCCTCATCATCACATACTTAATCGGGATGGGATTGGCTTCGATGAACAGGTCCCTGAACAGAGGGATCATTCTGAAGTGCAGTTCACGTGCTTCTTTGAATTTGTCCTGCTGACAGTTGTTCACTATCTGACTCATTGTCTTAGGACAGCAGTTCGCTGCAACGGATATGACACCGTCGCAGCCCATGCTCATGATGGAGAACGTCAATCCGTCATCTCCTGAGAGTACTTCGAATCCTTTCGGTCTTTTTGCCAATATTTCCTGAATCTGAGTCACGTTACCGCTTGCCTCTTTGACAGCTTTGATGTTGGGAAGTTCCGCTAACCTGAGTGTTGTTTCAGCTGTTATGTTGCTTCCTGTCCTTCCCGGTACGTTGTATATCACGAGAGGGATGTCTATCGCTTCGCTGATGGCTTTGAAGTGCTGGTATATGCCTTCCTGTGTCGGTTTGTTGTAGTACGGAGATATTGACAGTATTCCATCGCATCCCAGATCCGCTGACGCCTTTGAAAGGTATATCGCCTCTGCCGTGCAGTTGCTTCCCGCACCTGCAAGGATCCTTGACTTCTTAGCCTGATCCCTCACGATGCTGATGACACGAATGTGTTCATCGTGACTCAGCGTGGCCGATTCACCTGTGGAACCGCAGGGAACGAGAACGTTGGCCCCGTTCTCTTCCTGGAAATCCACTAATCTTCTCAATGCTTCTTCGTCCACCGATCCGTCATCCTTGAATGGTGTGATCAGTGCTGTGGCTGTACCTGCAAACATCATATCGCCCCGTAATGCTCCTTGAGGATGACGTGAGTGCGTGTAGAACTGACGGAATCGTTGTGTCTCACCTTCTCGACTATGTCGTTCAGTGTCTGTGAGGATTCCACATCGATTATCGCTATGATATCCTGATCCCCGGTGACCTCGAACACTTCCGTTACCCCGTATATCTGGGACAGCTGTTTTGCGAAATCGCCGGTGTCGGTATCGACGTTTATCCTTACTTCCACTAAGGCTTTGACATTCTTCGAACTGGTCTTTATGGTGAATCCTCTTATTGTCCCATCTTCAGTGAGTCTGCGTACTCTGCTCCTGATCGTACCTTCGGATACGTTCAGTTTCTGTGCGATCTCTACGAACGGTGTTCTTGCATCCGTTCTGAGGAACTCCATTATGTCCTTGTCCAATTTATCCGTCATTCAGAATCATTCCTCTGAAGCATTCTTTGTTATTGTGATGTAATATAAATATAGTGCTGTCGGAAATACGAATTTTATATTGAATTTTACGATATTCGTATAATAATTGATTGAAATAATAAAATTTTATGCTGATTTTACAATATTTCGAAAATTGATAGTGTTAAATCGATGTAATTCGCAGAAGGATGTTTTATTGACGGCATGTTGCTGGATATCATATCGTAGAAAAGTTCGATTTAGTCTCATCTTTTTCACGCATAGCCTGTCCTGTCCTCCCATGTGCACAGAGCACCCAATTAAGGGGGATTGAAGAAAAATGAAAACATACATGAAAACAGCGTTCGCTTTGGTTGCAGTCGCACTCATGGTTATGGTAGCCGCAGTCCCTATGGCGACTGCATTCACTAATAACGTTGCAGGTGCGGATGCTGACTCAAAAGTAATTGACGGTGTTGAGGACCTCAAGATTCAGGTTTTCAACAAAGGCGATGACTATTCTGACATGGTCTATTTCGGTGAGAACTTGCCGGTCGGACTCGACCCAGCTGAATGGATGAGGTGTCCATCTGGATATCCTAACACCACATATAATTGGTACAACATCAATGCTGAATCAGAATACTACGGAACATATCTCAGGGTCGGACAGACTGGCCTTCAGGACTGGGAAGTAGAAGAGATGCAGATCACAGAAACAGAAGGTGATGTGATTACGTTCCCGTTCGTACAGGTGACATTCTTCCAGACTGAGAAGATCGCTGAAACAACAGATCAGTACACATTCGAACAGATTGACGGTGTGCCTGGTGATGATGGTGAATACACTAATTATACATGGGGTGCAGAATGGAACATGTGGAGATTCGAACCTGCATCGGTTCTTTTCGATAGACCTGAATGCGGTATCTTCGATTATGCTGCAGACAAATGGAATGCTGGTAACTACAGAGTCACCGTGAAGATCAACGGAGAGACAGTAGAGAAGAACTTCGTCGTCGGAGAGGGAAAGACTCTTGCCGGTCCGGCAATAACAAGTGCTAATTCTACAAGTTCTTCACCGATATATCTGCCGAACGTCAGCGTATCATACAAGATCACAGTTGACGGAGAAAGTATTACAGGAACCGCAATCACAGCCGATGACGGAACTTACAATATCGTTGCACCATACGGTTCAAGACTCGAAATAACTAATGTTGCACTCAAAGGATTCACATTCAATGATGTGACATACAAGATTGGAGTTGTCAGCGAAGACTCGGTAATATCCAAGGTATACAAATCTGTTGAAAAAGTTGCAACTGTAAGCGTCAAGAATGCCAACACATCTGTCATGAATATTTCTGAAATTGAAATATCTGCAGCATGGTACTATCTGGCAGATGGCGGCAAGATTGAAACTTCTGTTCCCGCTGACACTAATGCAGGAAAATGTACTGTTATTTCTAAAACAGACGCAGATGGAAATGCAATAATTGCGTATGTGGAACCGACTACAAAATCCCTGTCAAACGATGCTTCAACATTTAAATTATTTGTCAAGGCCAATGACGGAAATAATTACACATTTGCTAAAACTGAAATCAAAGGTCTGACAGATTGGCCAACAAAGCTTGAAAAAGGATGTGCATTCATGAGTAGTGACGGTCCTACTGTCCTTGTAGCCAAAGAGTATAGCGCAACATTGCCAATAACAGCAGGTTCTGCAGAAGGTGCTTCAATATCTGATGCCACAATAAAATTGGCTAACTGGTATTATCAAACAACAAACGATGATAATACTTACACTATCTCTACAAATGCGCCTAATTATGTTACAGCTGGACGTGCAAAAATTGTCGAAAAGAATACAATAATATACGAACTTCCGATTGAAACAATTGATGAAGAACACCCAACAAAAATCTGGGCATTTTATCTTTATGCATCAGCAGGCGATTCGTCATTTACTTTCGAAATTGATAAAATTACACCGAGTACAAAATCCACTACTAGTATCGAACAGCAGGTAACAACACAACATGGTGGAGCTACAATTGCTGTAACAGGCGGTGAAACTTCAACAGAAGGACGTACTTCACTTTGGTCTACAAGTAGTGAATTCTGTGTAAGCGGCACAGTAACAATAACCGGAGATGACGTAAAATCACTTATCGGCAAGGAACTGACAATCAACTATACAGACGGAGTAGGCAGTAAAACAACAGCGGTCATCCAAAAAACTAATTCTGAAGCTACTGTCACTGCCACTTATGCGTTCCCAGTAAAATCCGGAAGTGCACCTGTCGTAACAGTATCGTTAACAGGATATACATTTAATGAATGGGTATGTCCAACATCCATCACTGAAAATACAACAGTAAATTTCACAGGAACTGCTAATCCGACACCGGAACCGGTGTCAACGCCTACTATTCCGTATGATGCTGATGGACTTGCGAAAATAACATTCCCTACAGAGACGCGTACAGCCCTTGCAGAAGAAGGCGCAATTATCTGTGTAACATACGTTGTTGATTTTAAGTCATACACCATATACTTCCCAGCAAAACAGCCATATGCAGACCCTTCTTCTAATGCTGATTCTAACTATTGGCCACGTTTGATTCCTGGCTCATCAGAATTACAGGATCTGGAGATTATTACAGCAGAGATCCCGGGATACAATGTCGGTGAATTTGTTCTTAATACGACCGGCGAATTAGAGGCAAAAGTAACTGGCGGAAAAATACTTCCTGTATTATTCTTCTATGATAAAGATGGTAATGTCACAT
Source organism: Candidatus Methanarcanum sp. (assembly GCA_045600635.1). GTDB lineage: Archaea > Thermoplasmatota > Thermoplasmata > Methanomassiliicoccales > Methanomethylophilaceae > Methanarcanum. Next base: position 4,036 of record JAZRYJ010000010.1, on the reverse strand, counting down.
ATGATAACCTTGTAGGTTCTGGAGAAACCATCATAGTTTATGATAGTGAAGAAAGATACTTCGGTACATTTGTCACAGATGACAATGGCGCAATATATCTTAATATAGATGATACCCAGAGTGTAGACGACTTTGCGTTCTATTATGGTGCTTTCAAGATCGACATAACCGACGTGTCCGGTGTTGCAGCAGGTAACCTGTATAATTACATGCCTGCACCACCTGGACCAGTTGTGTTGTCGGTCACTGTCAACATGGTGTACAAAACGACTATAGGTATCAATCAAGAAATCCAGAAGACAAGTGTGAAAGTCAATGTCGGCAAAGATGTGACAATGAGCAAGATCAACTTTGACGGATACAAATTCGTTGGGTTCATTGGTGCTGACGGTAAAGTCGTTTCTGATGTCGATTCTATCACATACAAAGCGACTGCAGAGGATGCTTTGGGAGACGGAGTAACACTTACCGCACTCTACGAGATAGTTCCGACACCGACTCCTGAAAATGGCATCGACTCTACCACATTGATCCTCGGAATCATCGCAATAGTGATCGCGGTCATCGCAGTCGCGTATGTGATCATCCAGACTGTCAGGAAGAACTAAACTTTAAAACGATGAGGTAGGCCCGAAAGGGCAGACCTCATTCAATTTATTTATCATTTGATTGCATCAGAATCCTCTGCTGTTGTATGATATAATTTGTATATGGCGTATGATCATTTCTTTACATCAGGATTGTAAGTGATACAATAAAAATTAGATGAGGTCTGCCCTTTCGGGCCTACCTCACCTTTTCAAAATAGTTTTCAGTTCTTCCTTACGGCCTGAACCACGACATATGCAACAGCGATCAATGCGATCACGATTGCGATGATTCCGAGGATCAGAACGGTCGGGCTGATGCTGTTGTCCTTCTCTGGAACCGGTACTGGAACATCCTCATAGAGTGCGGTTATTGTAACTTTATCATCATTTGAGATCGGCAATGTGAATTTATAATCAGCAGAGTCACTGACTTTCACATCATTGACCATCCAGCAAACGAATTTGTATCCATCAATAGACGGTGCTGAAAGACTGATGCTGTCTCCTTCGTACATCTTGAATGATTCGCCTGTGTGAATATTTCCGCTTGGTGCACAATATCCTACAGTAATATCCTTTGACTCAGGATCCTTTGGTTCAACATATCCGAGCTTTGAGGCATCGATGTCAATGATATCATTCGCAGATGGTTGAACTTTTATCTCATCCAATTTGAGCAGTACACCGGCATCATTCATGAATGCAAATGTTGACTCTTCCAATGTTGTTGCTCCATCTCCGAATATCTTAAGGCCATTACCCATGTCTATGCCAGTTACGGTAGCATATCCCATAGTAGTCTCTATTGATATTTCTTCGAATTCATCATCGATTGTAAGCCTGTATAGACAGCTGAATTCTGTTTCTACCGGCGTTCCCTCATACATGAACCTGAATGTTTTTTCTGCAAGTTTGATCGCAGTTGTTTCATATCCAACAAATGGAAGGATGAAGTATCCATCAGCTGTTGCGTACACTTCAACATCATCGGTGGATGCATAGTTCAATGTGAATGATGCTATGCCTGTTGTTGTATCCGAATCGACCTGAGCGTAATTACTTACACCGTTTATAGACCAATAGAATGTTACTTTTGTTGCTGCATTAGTAGTTTTATCAAATCCATAAATGTTATACACAATATCTTTAGCTACAGGTTTTTTGAGCTCGAAATTCACTGTAACGTCCTTTTCAAGAGTCGATACTGTCACTGAAGGTACTGTATATCCTCCTATTGGAGTAATAGTCGGTGATGAATTAGCTTTTGCGTAGAACGAATAGTTACCTTTTGCATCTGAATAAATCGTTCCGTCAGATAAATCACTATGCTCTATAGTAACAGCAACGTTAGGTTCTACGACACTTCCGGAAACCTTGAATATTTTTTCAGTTGATGAAATGCTCTTACCACTTGTTTTAATGTCTGCCATACCATTGTGATTCTTGATTATATCGGCTAATGATTTTTCGCTGAGTGTTGTTGGAATAGTAATTGTGTCGAACCCCATCACACTAGTACTAGCAGTCAATATCAATGAAAATACAGGGTCATTGTCATTGGATGCCGAAGTTTTTGTAGGAGCAATCATGCTGAAATACGTTTTTCCGCTTACATCTGTTTCATTTGTTGCAGGAAGTGCTTTTTTGTATACATATCCTGTTTTTGCTGTTCCATCCCATGATTCGAATATATATTTATCTTCATCATTTTTCGTTTGCGAGTACCAAGTTGGAGCAGGTACTGAAAGACCCGGAATCGCTTTTCCGTTTGCATCTTTTACAGTTACGGTAACTGTAGTTTCTTTTGCATGCAAAGTACCTTTTCCACTCTTTACATCTGCCATTCCTTTGTGGGTAGAAATCTGACCTGCAACATTCTTTTGGCCACTTGTAGGTGTAATGACATCAAATGTATACATTATGTTGTCACCGGATTCTACTGTGGGTTTAACTATCAGATAGTTGTTGTAATTTATCTTGCCAGTTGCAGTTCCAACAGGAGCAATATATGTGAAGTATAGATTTCCAGAAGCATCAGTATCACTCAAAATAACGACAGCTTTACCGTCAGTTACACCAGCTGGTACCGATGATGAATCAACGACTGTATAGTCTGATGCAGCATCATTTTTGTACTCATAGTACCATTTCAAATCGGCAGTGTTTCCGAATGTCTTTCCAGGAACAGATGTATTATCTGCATCTTTCACAGCAACAACACCTGTTTTCTCTTTGGCTGTGAACATCTTAGTCGCAGATGTGAATACTGTACCAAAATCATAGTATACTCCATCTTTGATATCATTAAATGTATATGGCTCTCTAGCATATGTTGTACCTGGTGCAACATAGGCAAAACCTACTACCTTTACTGATGTTCCAGCAACAACACTGAGAGAATATTTTCCGTCTTTGTCCACTGGTACAACCACAAGATTTTGTGTATCTCCGTTGATAGCGAATTTCACATTCAGACCCATAATGCGCGCACCATCATTACCATAATACGACTTGATGGCATTTGATGATGCATCCTTTACTTCACCTGAAACTGTGACTGCATTACCTGCATCAGCTGTTGCATTAATCTTTTGAACACTTCCACTCTGAGTAGCAACAACACTGATGTCAAATATTCCACACCTCTGCCATGCAGGCATTCCCAAATTAAACTTTTGATCTGGATCTCCTGATCCTAATTTGAAATTCACAACACTTTCCCTGTCGGGAAATTCGTTGTTTGTGAATGTACCTATATTTACTGGACCCGGATCTGTTCCTGATTTCGTGAGTACGATGTCATCCTTTGCAATTTCAACACTTACAGTTATGCCATCATTATTAGTGACAGGATATGAAAATGTCATCTCAATCGCTGGAAGTCCATAATTTGCCACAACTGGAACATAACCCGGTACATCACCACATCTGAGAAGTTCACCTGTAGTGTAGCGCCAGTAACATTCTGCACCTGCAGTGCTACTGGACGGCGTAAGGAGTTTTGTTGCAACACCATAGCTTTCAAGTGTTGTTTCGTTTCCGTAAAATACCATATCTGAAAGATCATCGCCTTGTTTGAAGACCTTCACATTATAATCATCAACAACCTTCACACTATTGCTATCACTGGCTGCAACGAACTCAGAAAGTGCACCTGCTGCCGGTGTAACGGCAACGAGTATCATAAGAGCGACAGCAACAATGGCGAACGCTGTTTTCATGTATGTTTTCATTTTTCTTCAATCCCCCTTTATCGGGTGCTCTGTGCATATGGGAGGACAGGACAGGCTATGCGTGAAAAAGATGAGACTAAATCGAACATCACTATGTCAAAGTTAGAATTCAACGTATTGTTTTATGAAATATTAGGGCTACTAAATATGCCATAAAAAACACACCTAATGCACCCTCAGCACAAACTAGAATTCTCATAGGCATTGTTATCG
>JAZRYJ010000009.1:0-7825 GCA_045600635.1 Candidatus Methanarcanum sp. | reverse complement strand
CGATAACAATGCCTATGAGAATTCTAGTTTGTGCTGAGGGTGCATTAGGTGTGTTTTTTATGGCATATTTAGTAGCCCTAATATTTCATAAAACAATACGTTGAATTCTAACTTTGACATAGTGATGTTCGATTTAGTCTCGGTTTTTTTCATGCATAGCCTGTCGGTTCTCCCATGTGCACAGAGCACCCAATCAAGGGGGATTTGAGAAAAATGAAAACATACATGAAAACAACGTTCGCAATATTCGCGGTCGCTCTCATGGTATTCGCTGCGACAGTACCTATGGTCACTGTATTTACAGCTGAGGATGTTGCAGCTAATGCAGGAGCGAACAAAGAGTTCGCCGGAGCGAATGTTGAGTTATTCGAAATTGGTTCCGACCTGTCGAACCTCATTTACTATGAAGAAAATGGCGGACATCCAAAAGATAAAGGTACATCATTGAATGTAAAAGTCGGACCGGGAGAAACAGATGTTTACACCAACAGCGATTTCATTTCACTCGGAAATGGATACTATATGAACATAAATGACGGTACAATGTTAAGATGCGGTCAGATCCCAGGGTATCTTTCATTCTACACAGATGCTCAACTTACCGACTTCTACGGTCTTCCGCAGATACAGATATCATATCCGTTTGCGGATGTTGATGTTAACAGACTTGATGTTACAATCTCAGTGGAACATAACGGGCTTGTTTACAGCAATGAAGTAGAATTGGATTACTCAGGAACAGCACATTTCAAAGAAGAATACCGTGACACTTCTTTAGTTAGTTATACCGTTGATAGTGAAACAGTAACAAAAATAAGGACAGAAGGTGCACACAGTGTCAATATTGCGAATCTTGGTGATGGATACCATTTCAGTGACCACATGGATCTTCTCCCATGTCAGGCAGTAGGCAGTTTCGATGTATCTCTCATAGCGACACAGGGACTCGATGTAATGACATTCGAGAAGACCGTCTCAACGATAGATGCTGGTGTCACCATCTCAGGTACGGTGAAGGACCTCAAAGGAACAGTCATCGCAGAAGCTGAGATCAAAGGATTCCTTGACGAAATTCCCGAAGAAGAAGTTAATGCAGATCCTATTCAATTCGGAACCACTGACAAGGACGGTAAATACAGCATCACATTCGCAAAGAACACCCATGTGATCTTCACATCTATCGGCACAGGTTACAGTTCACTTGCACCTGTGGATGATGACGATAATCCTGTAGCCCTCATGGACTTCGGAAGCTTACTCGCTAATAAGACACAGAACTTCAATGCAGAAGAAGGAACGCTGATAATCAAAGCAACATCAGATGACGGTAAGACCATTCTTAACGTCACTCAGGTGAAAGCAGAATGGATTTATGAAACAAGAACAGGATCGTCTGCACCATATGATTATACAACTACTGAAGCGTCCCTCAGTGTTGAAGGTTATACAAACGGTAAAATCAACGGCATTGCATCATATGCTGTCACCTCAACTAACGTAGACGGCGTTGTGAAATTCATCTACTCGTTGCCTAACGATGCCAGGTCTGCTGAAGCAAAAGCTGCAAGTACAATAACTCCTGCAATGTACATTTCGATCGTTCCGGATCAAACAACATGTACAACCAATACAAATGCAATCGCAACTGATAAATCACTTAATGATAACGTGGCGAAAATTGCAGGAAACAATGCATACAAGATCATCAAAACAGACAGCCTCAGCAGCAGTGCAGTGACATTGAAATCACTGGATAAGACATTCGTCGTCAAGACACAGTCCAAGAACAATGTTGACGTCCGTTTGTCATCTATAGCAGACTGGTGGTATGAGGTAAAGACTGTCAATGAATCATCGACAACATGGAGCCTTTCATCTACAGTTCCAACCTCTCCGGCATGGACTGACGGAACTATAATCGATAAGACAAACGGTGTTTGGCTGTACACGTTGCCGAAAGCATCGGCTTCAAGCAATGACCCCACAGTTACCGTAACTCCGTATCTGTACGTTAAATTAGATACGCCTTCCTATTACACATTCGAAGTGAAAACTCCTGAACCAGATAAAAGCGTCAATGCTCAGACATCATTGAACCCATGTCAGAAATTCGTGAGTACATCTTCATTATCTAGCGGAACTACACTTAAAGTAGATGATGATGTATTCAAGATCACAGGTTCCATTACGGCAGATTTCGGTGATGACCCGACTGCACTTCCTGTTGTCACAGGAACTGATGCTGCAGATACAGCACTCGTCACGTATAACAAGAGTACAAAGACCTGTACATACGAACTCCTGTACAAAAAGGACAGCGTTACAACTGTCAGTGCCACTCTGAACGGTGTTCCACTTGTATGTACACTCAACAATGCAGCGAGCATCAGCTACCCTGCACTCACGGCCAACATAACAAATGTTAACTTCTATGATCCCGTCGACATAAATGACGTATCTGTCACATACTGTGTCGTATTGCCATCTTATGCTACAGAAGGTAAAGTCGTAGAATTCTACTACACCATCAACGATGTAGAAGGATATAGAGAGGTCAAGGCTGTTGGGGAAACTGGAGGCATATTCAAAGGTATGACGGTAGCAAAACTGACACTGACCGCACCTTTCGGAAGCGAAGTAGAGGTCGAAGCATTCAGCGACGAATATATCATACCCGAATTCAACGGAGAATGGATCGTAGAGGCATACTCATACGAATACACACCGGCATTCAGGCTTATGTACACAAGTACCGTCGATGACGAATCTGTTTCAAAGCCTGTTGCGAATGAGAGCATCACATTCCTTTACAGAGCAGATACTGAAGATATTGAAGATATTCTCCTTCCGATGACTTTGAAATCGGATGCAAGAGGATTCATCACGGTTCCTCCGGTAGTTGGCGACAAATTTGTCATATTTGATAAAAACACCGTATATGATCCTTCAGGACAAGGAACAATTTTCTGCAAAGATGAGGGCAGGTGTAATATAATCTTCCTCAAGAACGATGGTACATATGTTGACGGTAAAGCTTTGTTAGGTGGCACTTTGGCACCGTGTTACGACAGCATCTACGGACTGTACTACGATGCAGATGCAAAGTTACTCGGTTACGATGAACCCAGTCCATCTCCAGTGGATTACGTCAAGGTCAAGTTCGTTTACAAATGCGGATCCGAGATTCTTTCAGAGAATACAGCCAATGTTGCTGTAGGAACAACAGTCACGATCTCGAAACTCAGTTTCGACAATTACAAATTCGTCGGATTCGTCGATGCAACCGGTAAGGCCGTAACAGATGCTGATTCAGCATCATACACAGCGTTGAAATCGGATATGGCCGACGGAGTAACACTCACAGCAGTCTATGACTATGTCGCACCTGCAAAGGATAACGGCATCGATTCAACGACTCTGATCCTCGGAATCATCGCAATAGTGATTGCGGTCATCGCAGTCGCATATGTGATCATCCAGACTGTCAGGAAGAACTGAAAACATTTTTGAAAGGATGGGGTAAGCCCGAAAGGGCGGACCCTTTCCTGATTTATTTTTGATACGAACCATTGAAACTAATAAAATCGAGTAGAAGGCTGATAGATATGGGCTCATTCTACCATCCTTTCACACTTCTAGACGTACTCTCATATCACGGCGATTCAGCAGCTTTGAATGTGCTTCTTTGTACATTTTCAGCATCTTTGGAAACCCGATGATTCGAGATATCTTATACCAAGGGCTCTGGTTACATCGTGATTGTCAGACATTTTCCATATCCTGTAATACTTCACCGTTCTCTAGGCATTCAAGACGTAATTCACGTGTAAGTATTTCTGTTGGCGTTCCGTCATCCCCACTTCCTTTTCATTCAGAGAACCGTACTGCTGTTCTGCCCTTCCTCGGATGTCTCACTGTGGTATATTGCCGAATATTATGATATCTGCTAATTTCTTGCGGTTCAGCCTGTTGTTGCCAGCAGGATTGTTTTATATCGCGACATGCCTCAAGCCCACCCCCCAAAGTAAACATATCTTCTTTAGCCCTACAGTCCGCCGCATCTATTGAAGGGATTCTGTGACAGAACAAGACTTCATCTTTTATTGCAGACTTATCCATCCCTCCAACCTTATATGCGATTCCTTCTTTCGAAGCTCGCAGAGAACTCTCATCTCCAAGAAATTCCGTTAAAACGTTTGGCGATATGGAAACTGAACTTGAAGGTTCAAATATATATGCTAGACACACAAATAAATCGGACAGGGTCCGCCCTTTCGGGCTTACCCCATCCTTTCAAAATAGTTTTCAGTTCTTCCTGACAGCCTGGATGATCACATATGCGACCGCTATAAGGGCGATCACGATTGCGATGATACCGAGGATCAATGTTGTCGTGTCGATACCTTGTGAAGGCGTTACAGGTGCAACACCAGAGTAGGCAGCTGTAATGACCGATGTTGTAGATTCAATCACAATGCTGATTTCTTTTTCTGCAGATACAAATACTCCATCAACATACCATCCAATGAACTTGTGGTCATTGTATTCAGGTGCTGTCAATTTGAGTGTTGAACCAATCAACACTGTTTTTTCAGTACCGCCTGGGAGCGGGGTTTGTGATTCGGATTTGTACTCGACCATCACTTTCGTTGTTACGTCTGGAATGTCATCGATGAACTCATGATATGCATTTGTTGCATCTACTTCACCATTGGTCATATGAGCGATGTGACCAAAACAAACGTATGTTAAATCGCCTGGTTCAATTTCTCCTCCATAACTTGCATTGTATTGGAATTTACCAAATCCAAGTGCATTGGTAACAGTTACATCACAAAGTTCTCCATCAGGATAATAGATTGTAACTTCAATTTCATCAACAGGCACTGCACCGTAGTATTTGTCGTACTCTCCAGTCAATCTGAGTGTTTCGTTTGTAAGTTTAATAGGTGCCCACTCTTTAGTAGCTGGATCGTATTCAATGTCATATCCGTCAGCTTCAACGCTCACAACTTCTACTGAATAACCATTAACTTCTGTCTCCTCCCAGCCATATGGCTTGAGAGTCATTACTTGTCCGACATTAGCTGCTCCTTTTGTCATTATGATGTTTGTGTACATAACACCGTAGACGGTATATGATACTAAAACTGGAATTTGCTTTGTTTCCTCACTGAATGTTACGCTAAAGCCAACATTCTGTGCCCCAACATTCACCATAGATGTTACAGTTGGTAAAGCTGTTGCTTTGAATGTGTAAGCAACATCACCATTGATGTTCGGTGTAGTGTATGATGTCAGTATTGTATCCCCATATGTTATGATATATCCGTCAAACGAACATGATATCGTTGCAAATTTACCTTTAAAGATGTTGAAATATGCTTTTCCATCTGCATTGGTTTTCACCGTACTTTCTTTGCTGTCAATCTTGTATTTAACAGCAACATCTTTCACTGCAGGCGTAACACCTGTAACATCTACTTCTACCTGATATACATCAGAACCTGTGTACAGAGTCAAATTATCAATTGAAGAAGATCCTATCGACTCCATCGATCTCAGTTCGCCGATCTGATCGTCTATAGTTTCAATTGGTTGTTTGGTAGTGTTGATCGTCTTTGTATCAAATGTGTAACCAGATGTACCTGCTTCGGCATATACCACAAGCTGAAGTGAATTATATGTGACGCCAGATTCGTTAGGTATGAGATATATGAGTGTTATCTTACCGAATGCATCGGTCTTATCTGTTAAGGTTACAGCTTTGGCACCGCCTTTTGTGATGTTGTCAATGTGATGTTTTTCATCAGCGTCATTGTATTCGTTATACCATTTGGCAGATACTTTTGCGCCTTCAACAAGTGCTTTGCCATCTGTATTTTCATCTACAAAACTGCCTTTTACAGTGATAACAATCGAACTTTCCAATGCAGTTATAGAGACATTATCACCTGTTGTGGCAAGTCCATCATGTTCATTTACCTGTGCGGATACTGCTCTTACTTCTTTACCTGATTTTGTTTCTCCAATCACTCCTGTGATGATATCAGGGGCATCAAATGTGTACTTTATACCACTGTTACTTGCTTGGAATACAAGATCATAGCTTGTACTACTTGCTTCTTTTGGATTGATGTATGCAACACTGACCTTTCCCGCATCGTTGGTTTTTCCAATAACTACGGCTTTTCCGTCGTTGCTTACAGCTGAAATAGTTTTTACTTCAGTTTGGTCAACAGTAGTTGTCACGGTTTTGTACCATTTGGCCGAAATTGTTGCACCGACTATGGGCATGGGCACATTGCTGTCATCCGTAATGGTGATGACTTGTGTTTTTTCATTGGCCTTGAATGTTACATCCTCAGGGCTTTCAATTAAAGTTCCGTAATTCTTCGTACTGTTATCGAAAGTATATGCTTTACCATCGAAAGATACGCCTGTTATGGATACAACTGAACCTGGTTCAACTGCGAATTGGAATTTTCCGCCTGTGGTCGTGATTGCTACAGGCATGGTCTTGCCGTTAACAGTATATGCGACAGAGGCGCCGACAATGGCTGTGTTGTCAACATCTTTTGCATATCCGCCAACAATTACAGAAGCGTCTCCCAATACCAATTCATTGATACCAGCGATGTTGCCATTGCAGTACACCGCACAACTGTAGATTCCTGATAAGGTCGATGGACGTTCTCCGAATACATCTGGCACGATTTGCACTGAATGGATTACTTGGCGACCGGTTGGGAAGTAGTATGTTGACTCTGAATCCTGAGTTAGGATTTTTATGTCATCGTTTTGTTCCACATGATCGAAGTATCCTTGTCCTTCTGTTTGAGACCCATTGTATGAGACTTCAAATTCAATATTAGCTTTATCGGTCATTGTGTACTTGAATTGTACTATCGGAAGGTATGGATTAGCATATTGTTTAATCTCATCGATGGACATGCCAGTATCGCCGAATGTCAAATACTTGCCGTAATCAGAACTTTCTGCATTGACATTCATCCAGTAAAGACTTTGCACTGGAGCATAATCTGCTGGATTAACGCATATTGGTAATTTTTTGTCACTAGGGCTGATACAATATACCATATCAGCATAATCCTCAGCTCTTGAGTCATCTGTGATTTTATCAAAGATTTTTATCTCAACGTTGCTGATCGGCAGATCATTTGCACTATTTATCGTTGCCACACCGTCACTGCCTGTGAATGAGACAGCTGCCGGGACTGCTGCAACAAATACCATGAGTGCGACTGCGAAGATCGCAAATGCTGTTTTCACGTTTGTTTTCATTTTCTCAAATCCCCCTTAATTGGGTGCTCTGTGCACATGGGAGAACCGACAGGCTATGCATGAAAAAAACCGAGACTAAATCGAACTTCTGTCTCAATATGTCAAGTGATCCCCTCTCGTTCGCGAGATTTGTCACAGCATTAGCTAATCTGGAAGTTGTTAACACGGCAGTGTAAGCGCACCGCTCAATGTACATCCCCATTAGCATAGCGCCCCTACTATTATGTCGTAGTATATAAACAAGAGCGTATCATAACGGAAATGCGACATGAATCTCACGTCAGTTCCGTATTTGACGTCATATATGCAATCATCAGATCAACAATCTAGACCTCGATGTGTTATTGACAGTATATGAAGTTATTACGAAGTTTGTTTTGTTTGATGTAAAGCAGCCACTATGTTTTTCCTATGGTCTGTCTGTAAACATATGATTCTGATACATATGCTGTAACGATACGATTCATTGTGTTCGATTTAGTCTCATCTTTTTCACGCATAGCCTGTCCTGTCCTCCCAT
>JAZRYJ010000008.1:0-10416 GCA_045600635.1 Candidatus Methanarcanum sp. | reverse complement strand
TGTGCGGTTCATGTATCGCAGAGATAAAGGACATCTCAAGGGAGATCAAGGTATTGCTGAAATGTCTGGCCTACAACATCGATTGTCTATTCCGTTTGAGATTGGATAGATGGTTCATCGGAGGGTTTCAATGAGACTCAGATAACGGTCAACTTTAAATGTGAATACGAATATCAGCATACCATAGGCAGACCGAAGCGCCGTGTGGGCTATGCGCCTTCAATGAAGGAAAAACACACTGTGCGAGGAGAAGCTTCTCCGTTGCGCAAGTAGCGGATAGGGTTCGGTGTAAGCGCCCGAACCCGAACATTTCTTTTCACCAGCATTCTTCCAGAATTCCATACAACTTTCTATATATCGTTCCCTCCATGTACCCATATGAAAAGAGCAGGATATATTGCCCTGATGATTTTTGGGATGTTCTGCTTCGGCTGCATGGGAATATGCACCAGAAAGCTGACAGAGCTCGGATTGGATTCACCATCCATCGCATTCGTCAGATTGGGATTCTCAACTCTGTTCCTGTTCCTTATACTGCTCATTTTCAAAAGAGAATCCCTGAAATTCAAAAAAGCGGACATCTGGATCCTTCTGATCTGCGGATTGTTCAAGATTATGTCAGATATGTTCCTGTTCATCGCTCAGACCGGAGGAATGCTGGCATTAGCATCCTTGCTTCAGCTCACTGAACCGTATTTCGTAATCATCATCTCGCTGTTCCTGTTCAAAGAGAGTATCACTGTAAAGAAAATAGTAGCTATATCCTTGGCCGTAATCGGATGCATATTCGCCACAGGCGTTCTGTTCGAAACCAAGAGTATCGGCTCTCTAGTCGTAATCGCAGGACTCACCTCAGGTATATTCTATGCATCCTATACAGTTACAAGCAAAGCTGTAATGGACAGAGGAAATACTCCTGAGACCACTCTGTTCTATGCATTCCTGTTCGGTACGATATTGACCGTTCCGATTGCATGGGACGGCATACTGGTCGTTGCAGATCTTGCTGTTCAGTTAGAGCCGCTGATGTATATGCTGGCACTCAGCCTCATCATGACATTGATACCTTTCTTCATCATCAACGTCTCTATAATAAAACTGGGCACCACATCGACAGCCATGCTGTGCTTAATGGAAGTTGTGTTCTCGGCAATCATAGGATGGGTCGTATTCGATGAACATCTCACTCCTTTCAACATAATCGGAATGATATTGGTAATAATGTCCATAACATTGATCAATGTACAGTCATACTACAGAATAAAAAACAAAATGATCGCCGATGGACTTGATACCGTCGTAATAGACGGTACCATGCCCAGCAAGTATGTTGACTCCTTCTGGAAATGGATCACACGTAAAAAGTAATCAACACAACGGTCCGTTGATCTTCGAGAATACATCTGTGTTTACGATCGGTTCATGATTTCCCGGCGTCAGTACATTTTTGATATTGACGAATCCTGCATAGATCGCATTATGAACAATGTTATCCACGTGATGTTTTCTCCATTTACCGTTCCTCATCGGATCCTCTCTGATATTGAGACAATCCACGATCTCGCTGGTCACCGTTCCTCTGCTGTACAGATTGAAAATATTCCTGACGACAGACGCTTCTTTCTCATTCACAACTAGTTTCCCATCGATACGATTGTATCCATATGGGCACATAATATCCGTATGAGCTACAGTCCTCATCTTGCATCCCTTCTTATTCGCGTGCACAAACGCACTGTCAAGCACGTCTTACCATCATTCGAAATCATCGATCTCGAAACACGTTGAGTGCACTATCCCGAAATGGTTTAGTTTATAAAGCATATAAATACTATTCGTTCAAAAATAAAGTATTTTGCTTAACTTTTATATCAAATTTTGAAAATAATTTCAGGTCATTATCATAACAATAATCAAAAAATCAGAATAAATTTACAATGTGCCAGATTGTTTTTTCAGACTTTTGCGCATCTTGTATGTTTCTATGTATCCTACTTTGCGTTCATAATATCCGGTGATTTTGACATCCGCATACATACCGACTCCGCCGTAGAATCTTATTTTCGTACAGTCATCTATGGTGCCTTCCATGCGATATGACTCTATCCTCATTTCAAATACATTGATGAAGGAACGGGCATTCTTGACACGCACCATCATATGGATCTTGTCATCAAAATTGTACTTCACGAATAACAGTTCTGAGAAATTCTTGGTCCCGTAAAGAGGCACTGCCATCTCACATTCGATCGGATCATTCGATTCCATCCATTCTTTTCTCTCAGGATCGAGCACATTTTTCAGATCCTCTCTCAACATTGATGCATCGCTGTCGATTCTCGATGTTGTGGACATCCATTGACTGTTCATCTTCGTCCATCTGAATTGATTGGGCGGCAGCACATCTTTTCTTGTCATCACGTATATGAATACAGCATACATCACAAATGTCGGCAGCAGTGACAACGTTATGCCCGCAATCACAGATATGTCGCTGACAGTATGGATTGCCCAAATGAGATACAACAACATCATCAATGCACATATGGATGTGAGCACAAGAACTCTGACTGCAGTATATGTGAGTTCCAGTATGCATACGATACTGCAGTATATCAGCACTATTGCGGCCAATGCTGCTATCGTGAAGAACAACCCGATAATGCTCATGTCCTCGCCCGGATTGATAATGTATGCACGATTGCCCAAGACCGTTACCAGACCGAGCGCCAACCCAGCATATCCTGATGCTCTGATGCTGTTTCCTTTGCATCCGAATACGATGATCAGCCCTGTTATGATATACACGGTCTCATCGATGAAGAGTGATAATTCCACCTGCCCTCCAAGTGAAAAGAATGTTACAGCTGCCATTATGATATTCATCAGTATCATGATGATGCCGAGCAACAGTATGCGTTTGTTCCTGACAGTGTCGACAGACTCCATGTTCACACATCCCTCATACGCAATGTGTCGCTCACAGAAATCTGTGCCAGCAATATACCTTCATCGAACAGGCGCATCCATTCGAAGCTGTCGTCATCCTTACCGTCGTCGACAACTCTGTCAAATGAGAATCTTCTTCCTTGGATGAATGTCCCATTTTCTGAATCAGAAAGAACCCCGAAGATCTTATCAGAATTCTTCCACTTCTGCAGCCTTATATATTCAGTACCTTCGGTTCCGCCAAGTTCAGGTATTTTGATCACTGTCTCCGATTCAATCCATCCATCATCGATCATATTCCATGATGACCTGTCGGTGAGAGCATGCCTTATCTGCAAAGCGTCATTCCTGTCCATCTCCATCCTGGGATCCAATGTCATGGAATGCCTGGAACCGCGAACAGATTCATTGATCTGTTCATACTGCATACCTGATTTTACTTCCTGTGTATCCAAAATCATTATGAGGACGAAAAATAACACCAGTGTTGACGCTGAACTCAGCAAGTGTTCGTACATCCCGGCGGATGTGTAGACAATCACCATCAATGCTTGGGCGATTATCATGAATATCATTGTTATCATCAATGTATTTCTTCCACGGGAAGTGCCTGACAGATAGAAATATCCTGAAATCATCATGTTGATACTCAATACGACCATTACAAGTCCGTAGATGAAAACTATATCGTTCGGAGATATCAATGACTCTATCGAACCCAATCCCCTGTTTATTCCCAGGAACAGCGTATAGAAACCAAGGGATCTCATTGCATTCTTGTTGGGGTCGAACAGGATGATTGCCCCTCCGATGATCCTTGTCAGGGCCAAAATCACCATTCTGACCTTGAGACTGTTACCGTTGATCCCCGATGTGATGTAACATTCAGCAAGATCACAGATACCTGCTGCGATCAAAAGGGTTGCCAGAATGAACGGTATGTACATTTTCAATGTAGATACTGCGTTCCTGATCTGCTGCCTCATGTAATTTCACCCACTATGACGTACGGATGATACTCTCCAACTGGTCCGGTATTATAAGCATTATTATACCGCCAAGATATCATCTCATTGTGAACGGCAAACCTATCAAAGATCTTATCATCGGCCTTCTCATAGGCATAGTGGCACAATTGCCGGGAGCCAGCGGAGCTACGATAGCTGTCGTTTTCAAAGTTTATGAGAGATTGATAGAGGATGTCGCAAACATCAAGGACAAACTCTTCAAAGATCTCAGATTTATCATTCCTCTCGGAATAGGCGGCATACTCGGATATCTGTTCTGTGCCAAAGCATTGAATTTTCTGGTCGAAGACTACTACATACCTATGCTGTTCTTCTTCGCAATGCTGATCCTTGTACAGATACCAGACATAAACAACAATATCGACAAGAATCAGAAGATAACAAAGTGGAACCTTGTCGCTTACGCTGCAGGTGCCGTCATCATGATCATGCTGTTCGTGATGAAGATCACGATGAACACTGAGGGTACAGAATTGAATTTCATAATCATGTTCTGTATCGGACTGGTGGTTATCGCATCGATGCTCTCTCCCGGGATAAGTGGTTCAACGATACTGTTGGTTCTGGGCGTATACACAGCATTCCTCGAGGCACTCAGCAATCTTGACTTCAGACTTCTGATCCCATTCGCCCTTGGTCTTGTTATTGGTTTGATCGTATTCGCAAAGATCATCAATCACTGCATGAAGAATCACAAGAATTCAACATATTATGCAATATTAGGTCTGACTGTCGGTTCGATCGTGTCCGTCATTATGGAAGCAATCTACAAACTGAACGGCAATGTGAATTCCGAAGTGATTCTTCTTTCTGTATTGTGCGCTGTCATCGGATTGGCATTCGGGGTTGCATTGTGCAAACTCGCAAGGAAATACTCCTCTGACAGCGGTCTTTAAAAGGGCGCAAAATTTCCTTTATATACGCGCATGGGCACATTTATATTGTGACATTCAAATCCTATTCGGCTGGTCAAATGAACATGGAAATATGTTGGCATGGAAGAGGCGGACAAGGAGTTGTTACCGCCAGCGAGATCCTTGCAGAGACCGTTGTCGGGGAAGATATGTATGTCAAAGCTTTCCCTGAATTCGGACCTGAAAGGATGGGTGCGCCCATTAAGGCGTTCACCAGGATATCTGAAAAACCAATAAGACTTCACACGCAGGTCTATGAACCCGATCTTGTCGTCGTTCTTGACGGAACATTGATCGGAAAGGTAGATGTTGCAAAAGGTCTGAAGAAGGGCGGAATGATCCTTGCGAACTACAACGGAACACCCGAAGAATTAAAGAAAGCGCTCAAGACAGATGCGGAATGTCACACTGTCAATGCTTCGAAGATCTCCATGGAGGAGATTGGAAGGCCGGTAGCTAACACAGCAATGCTCGGTGCACTTATCAAATTCAAACCTGTGGTGTCATACGACGCATTGGAGAAACATGTGGTCGCAAAGTTCACAGGAAAACTCAATGAAAAAGCTATCGCAGCCAACATCAAAGCTCTCAAGAGAGCAATGGATGAGGTGATCTGATGGTCGACCATAATGATATGATAATCGGCTCACGTGTCTACGGTGGCGGAGCAGAGAAATTCGAAACAGGAGACTGGAGATCACTCACACCTGTCATCGACAAATCACTCTGTATCGACTGTATGACATGCTGGATATACTGTCCTGACAACTCAATCCTTGTCAAGGACAAGAAAGTTCAGGGCATCAAACTCACACACTGCAAAGGATGCGGAATCTGTGCAAAGATGTGCCCCAAGAAAGCAATAACGATGAAGGAGGTCTGAAGATGTCCAAAGATTTAGCGATAAACGGTGACAGCGCTGTAGCACTGGCATGGAAGCAGATCAACCCGGATGTGTGCGCAGCATATCCTATTACACCTCAGACTATCATCGTTGAGAAATTCTCAGATTACGTCGCAAACGGTGAAGTAGATACAGAATTCGTTTGTGTAGAGTCGGAACACTCAGCACTTACTGTGTGCACATCATCATGTTCAGCAGGAGCAAGGACATTCACAGCAACATCCTCACAGGGACTGGCATACATGTGGGAGATGCTGCCTATTACATCTGCAATGAGAGTTCCGCTCGTGATGGCAGTAGCCAACAGAGCCATCAGCGGACCTATCAACATCCAGAACGATCACGGCGATGTGATGTCTGCCAGAGATGCCGGATGGATCCAGATCTTCGCAGAGAATGTCCAGGAAGCATATGATAATGCAATCATGGCACCAAGGATCGCAGAACACCCGGATGTCCAACTTCCGATAATGACCAACCTCGACGGTTTCATCCTTACACACGCAATCGAAAGGATGTCTCCGCTCGATGACAAAGATGTCAAGAAATTCGTAGGGGAGTTCAAACCGTTCCTGCCGCTCCTTGACTACAAGAAGCCTGTCACACACGGACTCATGGACGGACCGGAATTCTACTTCGAACACAAATACCAGCTCGTACAGGCAATGGAGAATTCATTCAAAGTCATCCAGAAAGTATTTGATGATTTTGCAAAACTTTCAGGGAGAAAGTACAACATCGTCGAAGAATACAGGTGTGATGACGCAGATTATGTAGCGGTCGTTCTCGGTTCCTCATTCGGAACGATGAAGGAAGCTGTAGACCAACTCCGCGAAAAGGGGATGAAGGTCGGAGTCTGCATGCCACGTATCTTCAGACCGTGGCCTGTCGAATATCTCAAGAAAGTTCTTGACGGAAAGAAAGCTGTCATCGTGATGGACAAGCACCTTTCAGTCGGAGCATACGGACCTCTCTATCCGGAGATCTCATCTGTGCTCCTTCAGTGCGAAAAGGTCCCGAAAGCATACAACTTCATATTCGGTCTCGGAGGAAAGAATGTCACAGTTCCGGAACTCATGTCTGTATACGAACTTGTTGACAAGGGAAAAGCAAAGACAGTCAACTATCTGGGGGTAAAAGAATGACCGTAAAACCGATCAAAGAGCTCACTGAATTGCCGGTCAAACTCACATCAGGACACAGGCTCTGTGCAGGTTGTGCCGAAAGCATAATCGCAAAACAGATCCTCATGGGAACCGACAAACCGATCATCGTTGCAAATGCAACAGGATGCTTCGAAGTTTCAACAACAATCTTCCCGTACTCAGCATGGAACCTCCCGTGGGTTCACACTGCATTCCCGAACGGTGCTGCCACAGGTGCAGGGTTGGAGGCAGCTTACCAGAGTCTCAAGAGACAGGGTAAAATCAAGGAAGAGATGAGATTCATCGCATTCGGCGGTGACGGAGGAACATATGATATCGGATTCCAAGCACTGTCAGGAATGGCAGAACGCGGACAGCAGCTCATGTATGTATGTCTCAACAACGAAGCTTACATGAACACCGGTATCCAGAGGTCCGGTGCGACCGGATTCGGTGCATCCACCACAACATCACCCGCAGGTTCAGTCATGCAGGGTAAGACTGAGTATCCGAAAGATCTCACAATGATCATGGCAGCACACGATATTCCGTATGCAGCACAGGTCTCCCCGCACAATTGGAAAGATCTCATATCAAAAGCGGAGAAAGGATTCGAATGCGGAGGTCCGGCATTCATCAATGCAGTATCCCCATGTCCGAGAGGATGGAGGTTTGCATCAGATGAGACCATCAACATGGCAAAACTGTCTGTCGAGACGTGTGTATGGCCTCTCTATGAATGTGAGAACGGAAAATACACTCTTACAGCTGAATCCAAGAGGATCGCTGAAGGCACCCAGGAAAAGAAACCTGTCACAGACTGGTTCAAAGCACAGGGAAGGTACAAACACCTCCTTGCTGACAAGAACAAAGATCTCGTATCGCAGATACAGAAAGAGATTGACAGGAAATGGGACAGACTCCTGAAACTCGCAAAACTCTAAAATCAGATGGCCTTCGGGCCATCATCTTTTATCATTCCTTCTAACAAATTACAGAACAGTGAATATGTTAGCACATTGTGTCTTCATATCGAACAATCAATTGACAAAACATCAATAAATTGTTTAAATCCGCACCGGACACTCAGTCCGATGCGGATAAATCCTTCATTCTTCAACCATGTCCTTCTTATTCTTCATGCTGCATGCAAGAAGGAAACCAATCATAGCAATGATCACAGCAACGAATATGGCATGTGTAAATCCATATGCCAGTTTTTCGGGGCCAGTTATATCATTCCATTTAGTGAAAAATATCATGAATACAGCATTCATGACCGCAACACCGATAGATGATCCTGCCTGTCTGAATGTATTGACCATCCCTGATAATTGTCCGCTCTCCTCACTCTTTATGAATGAGAACGCATGATTTGTGGAAGCGATATTGACCATGCCGATACCGAATCCCATAGCTATCAGAGAGATGATGACCCATGCCAAGCTTTTACCGAGATCGGGTTCCTTGTAAAAGAACATCATCAGGAATCCTGCGGCTGCAATCAACATTCCGATTACCATGAAAATCTTGTTATCATGAGTCCTATCTGTTACTTTTCCTACCAATGGAGATGCTGCCAACAGACCTATTGAACTTGCGACCAATATCAATCCGCTAACGATCTGTTTCATACCGTCATCCATATCGTAATTGCTCAGGAATGCATATTGAAGAAATATCGGCATAAGAAGATAACACCCTGCCATCGCCATGAATATTAAAGCATTCATGATGTTCGCTTTCATTATCTCACCGGTCTTCAGCATCCTCAATGAAATCAATGGATCCTCAACACGCTGTTCCCACCATATGAGCAATCCTCCGGAGATGAACATTCCGATAAGAATTGCGATTCCTGTGTGTCCCAAATATCCTCCGTCCAGATTTCCTCCCTGGTCCAGGTAATAGATGAACAGGAACATCATGATACATGCGAGTATCGCAGCAACAACGTCCAATTTTTTCTTTTCTTCCGGCACATGATCCATATTCTTGTTTATGTACACAATCGTCAGTATGAGACAGAGTATTCCAATCGGTACGTTTATGAAAAATATGTACGGCCATGCTATAGCTGTAAGCAATCCTCCCAGCACCGGTCCGCACGCGGTACCCAATGCTGCAGCCAACGTAACAGCCGCCAGAGATGATCCCCTGGACTCCAAAGGCAGGTATGCTGACACCATAGCCAATGACATGGCCATGGCCATACCTGCACCGATTCCCTGCACAGCTCTCATTACAATCATAAACTCAAGAGCGTTGCTCATATCCATCAGGCCTATCGATCCGATTACAGCCGATGATATGGTAAAGATTGTAATTCCTGCAATGAAAACTTTCCTGTACCCTATGTTTGTACCAAGCTTAGCCCACAGCAAAATGAAACAACATAGTGCTAATGTATACGCCAAAAGAATCCATGATATATTCACAGTTGTGACTCCATCATAGAGATCCTTGGATATTGCGGGGAGCGCTACTGATACAATAGTCGCATCCAAGGCTGTCATAAATGTACCTAGGACCAATGCGACCAATATCATCTTATTTCCTTTTTCCACAGTATCTGCTTCCTAATGCATCATGTCGATTATGATGCCGATGGTTTAGTAGTTGCGTTCTCCATATAATAAAATAAGGTATCACACACCCTGCGACTGAATAATTTGTTATTGTAATTTCGGTAACAGTTATTTACGTCGACAACTTTGCTGTGGTCATGTCAGATGACAACAAGTATTTTTGCTCTAATTGCGGAGCCGAGATGCGCATGGGTATGAACTTCTGTCCGAAGTGCGGTACCGTCGTAGCTGGTTCTGAAACAGAGAAAAAACAAATCGATGACACAAACAGGATGGTCAGAGAGAGCACATTCATGTGGCTCAAATTCCTTCTTATCATCTATGCGATCCCTGTGATAATTGTCGCATTGATCGCAGTCATAAATGCTGACACCACGGCTAACGCCATATTCAAAAATCCGGAACTGCAACCCATCATCATAGAGAAAAACATCACATTCGATATGATAAAGACGGCTGTCATGACCTCAGCAGTATTGGCTCTCATCAGCGGTCTCTGCGCTGGTGTCACACTTGTGCTTGTTTCAAAACGCAGACTTTGGCTCATAGCATTCATACTTTGTATCGTTGCTTCCGTCCTAAGCGTTTGGAACATCATCGGTCTCTTCATTGGATTGTTCGTCGCTTGGTTGATCTTCGATGTTAAAGATTCATTCGATCAGCCGGCAGAGAATAACACGATGCAGGAATGAAACTTATTTCCGTGGCTCAGCCACGGACCATACCTTTTCTTAAGGATGTTCGTAATATAAATCGAGTAGGAGGTAATCGGGGCTAACCCGATTACCGTCCTCTCACACCACCGTACGTACTCCTCGTATACGGCGGTTCAGCAGTCTTGAATGCGCTTCTTCGTACATCCTCATCATCTGGGGAAAACCGATGGAT
>JAZRYJ010000007.1:0-10111 GCA_045600635.1 Candidatus Methanarcanum sp. | reverse complement strand
GCATAACATCTGTATGCATTTAGTATATAAGTAGTTTCGCAAAAAATAAATAATTGAAATTCAAGAGCAAAAAACAGAAAACCGGAAAATCAAATCGACAAGTGCCCTTTAAATATCAGTTTTTAACACTGAACGTACAATTAATGCTTTGATCAATTAAAGTTGCAATGCCAGCGCCATCAGTTGAGTTATTGTATGAAATTTTACAATTCCTGATGGTCACTTTATTTACGGATATTTCATCAGTGTAATTTGTATCATGGTAAACGAATATTCCGCCACCAGATCCAAGTGCAACAGTATTTCCTTCATATGGACTTCCGCCTATGTTGACATTAGTTAATGCAACTTCTCCTCCACGTCTGAGACAGATGCCTCCTCCTCCTCCCGTGGCTTCATATGTTCTTTGTTCTACGTAATTGGATGTGATCTTTCCACCATTAATTACAACATTACCAAGAATATCGCAGGAAATGCCACCTCCACGCTGACTAGAAACATTGTTCGAGATAATACTATTCTTTATTTCTATTCTGGATCCGTCGAGGTCATCACCGGCTACATATATTCCGCCACCTTGGCCATTACTCATGCATGCATAATTGAATAATATTTTGGAATTTGATACCTTACAGTATGAATTTCCAATTGCAGAAATGCCACCACCAGTTACACCTGTGCATCCGAGAACTGTGATATTGTCCAGATATGCTTTAGATTTATCACTAACGATTATCCCGCCTGCGTAAGATGAGGTGGATAAGCCATCATTGTGACAATTTTTTCCTCCTGTGATAATTCCGTTGTATATCTCAAGCGTCGCTCCTTTGCAAACATAGAACACAGACTCAAATTGTGATTGTTGAGTTGAATCATAACGGTTTGATCCATCAATCGAAAAGCCATTAAGATCTATGACAGTATCTTTTTCGATTGTAATGGGTGATTTTTCATCTTCTGATTTAGTGTAGTTTTTATTAAGTTTTATTGAATTACTATTTTCCAATTCTTCTTCGAGGTCAGCAAAACTACCATCATTTTTATCGACTTTCATACGATAATATGCACACACAGTGAAACGGTCGTCTCCAAACCCCTTGCCAAAAGTAAATTTCTCAGTGGTACACACAGTAGCTTCATTTAGGTAAATCCATCCTTTGAATTCATAATTGTCAGAATTTGATGTTGTACTTATTGTAATTTTATTATTATCTCCTAAACACTCCAAAGTTTGTTCATCTAGATTTGGTGTGCACGTTATTGTTTGGGTATTTTTAAAAGTGTAAGGAATTGTTCTGCTTACAGTACCGTTCACCGATATGAAGTCTACGCTGATGTCTCTTGCAGGTGGATCATCTGACACAGATTCTGAATATTCTACAGCAATCATCATTGAACTTAAGATAAAGAGCGAAACGACCAATATAGAAAGAGCTTTCACACTTTTCATTGCCCGCACCACCCAGTTATTGTATTTTCTGTCATGCTGGCAAAATGTTATTTATTATATATAACAAGGAAGGCAATTGTCGAATGTCACGACATAGTCAGAAGAAATCCGACAGCTTTGTGGATCTCGATTTCGGCTTATCTTCCTTCTTCGGTTCTTCTGTTTTCACAGGAGTCTTCTTCGAAGGTCTGCTGAACGCACCGTCGAAAAGCGTGGCCTGCTGCGATCCTGTCATGATGTCCTTCTCATTCCATCCGAATACCTCTGTTATCCTTGATGCCGTCTGAGCAATCCTCTCCGCATAGTATTTGTAATCGGGTTTTGCAGTGAATTCCACGCCGCTGATGTACGGTTCCACCTTCTGAGGTGTGGAGTCGGAATCGGTAACGATCCATGACACCTTCATCCCAGGGATGAAGTCATACCCCAACTCTATCAGCTTCTTGGCGGTCTGCACATTGGCCATCCTCTCTGGATTCTCATATGCATCCAATCCCTTGCATCCTTTGGATATGACGAGCTGCGATACCGGTACTTTTCCCGCAAGAGTGTTCTGGACAGTTTCCTTCACCAATGATACAGCTTCATCGTTCCTCTCTTCCAGAACGTAGGTGAACAGTTTGGTCAGAAGATCGCTCTGCAGATCGAATGAATCCGAACGTCTTATCTCATAACCCCTTACAAGAAGATCATCCTGTTTCTCGGGCCAGATTATCTTTCCCACATACCTTTTCTTCATACCGTGGGTGAACATCGGTTCCAGGATCTTTTCGAATTCAAGCACCCCGCCCTCTTTTGTGAAGCGTTCCGCCATCTTCGTTCCGAATTCGACAGAGCCGTCGAGATCATTCGCAGGCGACTGCATGAATATCGAGTCGGTATCGGAATAGATCACAGGAACCCCTTCACTCTCCACTTCTTTTATTATCCCTGTTGTGGTGGCTCTTGCGAATGCAGTTATGGATGCACCGATGCTCTTATCGGTGAATCTGTAGAATGATGATGCGAACACTCCGTAGAATGTGTTCATCAATACCTTCACAGCTGCCTGAAGACCGTCCAGATATTGATGCTCCTTCTCATCTTTGGTCTTCTTCATCTTGGCCTTGATGTCATCCCTTTGTTTCATCAGACCTTCCAATATCCTCGGCAGCAGTCCGACACGTACATTCTTGGAGAGATATCTTGTCCCGTCAGGCGAAACTATCTCTCCTTTCGCCGAGAGTGTGGTGAAGCAGATGTTCTTCGCGATGATCAGCGAAGGATACATCGATTTGAAGTCCAATACACAGACCCAGTGATACAGTCCGGGAGTCATAGAATGTACATATCCTCCTTCGATCTGATCAGTTCTTGTCATCTTGCCCGTCATCGGAACAGCGATCTTCTCCCTGTCCGCTTTCCTTATCAGCAATGAATCAGCTAAAGTTGATGTTCCCGATGTGAGTACATCCTCAACGGGTAGCATGGAGACGGCCGCGAGATCCATCCCTTTTCTTACGGTCTTGACATAAAGGAGGATCTTCAATGCAAGTTCAGCATCCTTGTAGCAGTATTCTATGACCTTCGGGCTGTTCTCCTTCCATTCCTCATCCATATGTTTGGGATCGACATCCAGTTTGGATTCTCCGAACAATTGCATCGAAACAGCATTCAGAGTCTCCTGTTTCGGTCTGAGCTCCCTTCTTACAGCCCACCAGGCATCGACGATGAGTCTTCCTTTGACCCTCCAGAACTTCTCCGATATCCTCTTGGGTGCACCGTAATCCCTTCCCCATCTTATCTCGGATTCGCATTTGGCGATCTTTGCCCTTTCCGTTATCTTGGCGATATCGTAATTATCGATGTTGTATCCTGTGATGACATCCGGATCCTCCTTCTGGATCACTTCTGAGAATTTCGATATGATCTCTTTTTCAGAACCTGTCGCGGATTCACAGTTGTGCCACTCTCCGTTCTCATACACAACAGAGCATATCGTGAGCAGAAAACCGTGCAGGACACTGTTCTCGATATCGAATGACAGTATCTTCAATCCGGGATCGAAGGATTCTATGTTCTCGAAAGAATCCATTCTTATGACAAGATCGGTCGAATAATTTTTTTCTACGATCTCTCCTTTGACACGTATGCAGGAATGCATATCGTTGTCGTAGATGAATCTGTCAGCGAAATTGATGTCAGCTGCCAGCAGACGGTATGATGTTCTTAGTTTATTGCGGAACTCGGACATCAGCCATGGATATTTTATCGTGACCTTGAGGACATCCACATCCTCTCCCCTGTAGAACAGTCTGTCCTTTTCTGTCGATATGACATCGTCATCCTTCCTTAGATTTTCCTCAAGATTATCTTTCGGATTTATGATGTAGAAATATGTGTGGAAACCGTAACACAATATGGTAATGGATTTCTGTTCCTTTGTTTTTCCGAAGAGTTCGACAACTACGTCATCCCCGTCCTGTGCATATGAAGCACTGAGAAGCCTGACGTCCCAACTGTCCACGGAAACACCTCATTTGTTGGCTACGATCCTTATCACATCGCCGTCAAGAAGCACATAATCCGCTCCGACGGTACGTTTCGTCTTGGCATTCACAGCGCGTATGAATTTATCACCGAGGTCTGTGTGGACCTTGTATGCGAGATCCCTTGCCGTAGACCCTCTGGGCAACAGGTAGGCATCGGGAAGTACCCTTCCGAAGTGATCCGTGAATTTGTTCTCATCCTCCACAGGATACACGGTTATCAGGTCCAGCATATCGAATGCTGCCTTCTCCAAACAGGTCTGAACCCCCGTTCCGCCATACTTCTCCATGTTGGCCTTCATGTAATCCAATGCCTTCTTCTGGGCATCGTTGAGTGTGACATTCTCTTTGATTGTGAATGTTGCATCGCCTGGTGTGTAATTTACAACTTTTTCAGCCTTCTTGAGGGCCAATTCCGTCTCGGCCATTGTTATGACATTCATCTTATTGATCGATTGTACAAGTTCGATATTGCCTTCAGGCGCTATATCCGCTTTATTCATGGCGACGATCATCGGTTTTCCGTATTCCCTTACTTTTTGGGCGATCTGAAGCATTATGTCGTCGTCCCATTTCGTCGGATCATCGGGCGGATTCACATCCAACAGTGCCCTTTTCACCTGAGCTTCTGTTATTTTCAATCCTGCAAGTCTGTCGTATATCAAGGTCTCAGGTTTGGCACCTGTCATCTTTGCGGCCCTTGCCATCTTATTGAATCCATCCTTCAGTATCTCCCTTATCCAGAGATCGATCTCTCTCCTCAGGAATTCTATATCCTCCCTCGGATCATGCTCACCGGGTTTTCCTGGAACACCTTCGATGTTGGTGGAACCGGACACATCTATCACATTGATCAGAGCATCAGCCTGTCTGAGATCATCCAGGAATTGGTTTCCGAGTCCTTTTCCCTGCCATGCATCAGGTACCAGTCCTGCGACATCCAGTAGTTCTACGGGGATCATCCTTGTTCCGTCGACGCATCCGGAGTTGTGCGGTGTGCATTTCACACCCAATTCCTTGCATGGACATTTCGCTCTGACGTAGCCGACACCTTTGTTCGCAGCGATCGTCGTGAAAGGATAGTTGGCTATCTCGACCGGTGCCATTGTTGCGGCACCGAAGAATGTGGACTTACCTACGTTCGGTTTTCCTACAATACCGATTTGCATGGATATCACTGAGGTAATGAACTTATCACTATTAAGATGTGGTATCGGAGATACCACATTATTCAATTATTGAGTCTGAATACAGCATCGGCCAATTCACCGATCTGTTCAGGAGACAGGGTTTCTATGCGGTCATCCAGATATGGGATGTCAGCATCCTTTCCTATCATTCCTGTGGCTTTCAGTGAGGTGCCGATCTTCTTTCTTCTGTGGTTGAATGCGATCTCTGTGACTTTGAAGAAAGTTCCTTCATCCAACACTTTGAACGGAGCAGGTCTCGGCACTATCTCGACAAGAGCGGAATCCACTTTTGGTTGAGGTTTGAATCTGGATGCCGGGACTTTTTCCAATATTCTGCATTCTGCTCTGTAGTACATATTCACAGTGAGTCTTGAGTAATCGGGAAGTCCCACATCGGCGACCATACGGTCCGCGAATTCCTTCTGTACCATCACGACAGCTTTCTTGAAATCATATTCGAGAAGTTTGAAGATCACCGGCGTAGAGATGCTGTACGGCAGATTGCTCACGAAACGGTCGAATTCGGGGAATTCGATTTTCATGGCATCCCCTTTGATGAGGGTTATCCTGTCCCCGTATTCATTCTGGATGTATTCTGCGAGGATATCATCCAATTCGATACATGTGACGTTATCCGATTTCTCAATCAGTATGTTTGTCAGAATTCCGAGACCGGGGCCCACTTCCAATACTCTGTCGGTTCTTTCGATCTCAGCGTAATCTACGTGTCTCTGAGCCACCCTCTCGTCGGTAAGAAAATTCTGCCCCTTGGATTTCTTCGGGACGATGCCTGTCTCGTTGATGAGATGGGATGTTTCACTTCTGTTCATCTTACAATGAAGAGGTAGTGCCTTCTCTCACGATCCTTGATCTCGAGAAGGATACGGTCTGTGATCAATTTCACAGGGTCCTTAACTGCCGGCACCCTTGCTTTGATGTCCTCGAAGCTGGTGAAGTTTCCGGCTTTGCGGGCATCGAGTATCTCGGTGACCGTCTTCTTTCCCAATCCCGGAAGTTCCTCGAGAAGATGCTTCTTTATCGAGATTGACTGAGCCTCGTTGAAGAATTTGACATATTTCGCTTCGTTCGCAATGACTATGTCTTTCACTACGAATTCAAGCTCAGCTACAGCTGTGGCTGTCAATTCATCAAATGAGATGCGTCTCTTCACATGGTCTATCTCTTTGCGGAGATTCGCATCTTTGCCGATGTACACCATATCGTCAAGGTTGATCATGGCGTTCTGTTTGGGGACGAGTTCGAAGAGTTTGAACTCATCCGCACCGATTGCATAGCAGAGGGGCTCTTTCTTGTTGATGTTGCTTCCCAATGCCAAATAATCTAAAATGAATGCATATTCTTCCATTCTACCACCTGTTTACTGATATTTGTTCACAATGTCAAGGACGTTCTGGATGTCACTTGCTTCAAGATTGATTCTTTCCTTGGAGAAGATGGCACGGACGTCCTCCGGATATTTCGGAAGAATGTCTGCGATCTTGTATGAGGTCGTATCGGTGACGAAACTGAGCTTCTTCAATTCAGCTATCATTTCGTCAGCTTTTTCTTTCTGGATCTTGCACACGTCCTCAGCATGTGTCCTTGCAGCTTCCTGAATTGTGATGAGTTCCTCTCTCCTCTCTTTTTCAGCATTGAGAAGGTCTCTTACCTCTGCCAGACTAACATATTCCTCAGACATGTCGATCACTTTCACTCTATGCACTTAACGAGGTGTTCCGGGCGTGCTACGACCATTTTGGTCTTGTTGCCTGATTTGACACTTACTTCGTAGGCTGCTCCCCTGGGTCCGATGATGACGCCTGTCAGTCCGTGGAACCTTGAGAACGGCATTCCCTTGTGTACACTCGGGTCGATGATTATGTTGACCTTCTCTCCTGCTTCGAAAGTCTGGAATCCTTTTGTGATTGGCGAAAGTCCGCGTGCCCTCGGCTTTTTCTGAAGGAGTGTGCGGGTCTTGGTCCTGAATCCTCTGGATGCTTGCATTTTGATTACCTCATTGATCGTTGATCGCTATTACGTCCAATTCTTCGACTTTGCATTGGACCCCCAATGCGTCCGAGAAGTTCGGCTTAGTCCTTCCCTCGTCGCCGGAAACGAATTCCTTCACGTATGTTCCGGATTCCGTTTCGAGTGTGAGTTCGAAACTTCTCTCGCCGATGTTGTCCGCTTTCACCCAGTAGATCGTCCTGTTCCTGACTAGGTCGGCACGTCTGTGTTCGACACGTTGGGGCGTTCTCTGGTCCAAGCTGACATTCTTGAACGATGAGGCAATGTTAATTACATCCTCTTTATTAACTTTGTCATCTGCCATTACTTTTACCCTATATGTCTTAGTAGGGGATGCCATCTTGGTTTTCTGCACCATGTCCCTGTCCACCATACGGAGATAATGAAATTGTGCCAGTTTCGACTCGTTAACTCTTTTTTCAAGTTCATCGAGATTGAGGTCTCTTATGTGTGGACTGCTGATCTCGAGAACGAAAGGTCTTCCTTCCCCAAGGCATAATGCATCGATATCCTCCCTCCCCATACCATGGAAGAAATGTTCCGCTCCGCCGGACATCTCTAATGCGATGCGTCCGATCTCTTCTTGAACAGAGGTTTGGTACATCTTGCCTGTGTCGTGACACCTGGGGCATCCTTTGCCGTGACAAACTCTGCATGGCCATATGGTCTGGGGAATCTCACGGCTTAGTTTGTTATATCTGCCGTAGATGAATATCGGTGAAATGTCAAGTGCCACATCAGCGAAACGTGTATCGATGCATGCCACCACCTGCGGATTCTTGAATTCGACAGGACGGTGTATCATAGTAAGTGCCAGCTTACCTATCTCTCTGTTCAATTCAGTTTTAATCGATTCTGAATTCTGAAGTTGAAGCTCTTCAACAATTTCTTTCTCCTTCTTTAATGATGCAGGATCTACACGGCTTCCGACAAGGAAGTTATCGGATTCGACCTCATTGACTGCATCAGCCACGACATCGGCGAAACGATCCATCATATCGAAGATATCATCACACAGCGGACATGGGGATTCCACTTCGGATTCGAATCCCTGTTCTTCGAGTGCTTTTCTTATCTTCGCACCGCGGACATCATTTGTCATGCCCGTACTTACCTTTCCGAACATCCTTCCGAGACAGCGGTCGCATACATGTTTGGAAGCAACCGATTTAGCCTGCTCCAGAATATCTGGGATCCAGTCCTCCATGGTATCACCTTACAGATCGAATCCCATTTCAGCGATCCTGAGTTTGGGCCTCTGGCTTTCAAGATAATGATACACAGTGGCATGCTCGCTTCCGTTGAGTATCAGTTCACATGCATGTCTTGCCACAGGAAGACTGATCGAATTTCCGATTAATGCTGCGGTATTGCCGTAGATGGTCATGTAGCATCCTGTCAGATCCTCTATGATCTGTCTCGTCTTTCCTCCGGAACCGATCAATCTGCCCCTTATCCTCGAAATCTGATTGTTCCTTCCTCCGGTGAATTCCTTAAGATCGATGACTTCGAGATATTCATCATCATCGAACAGTCTTGTCGCTCTGTCAGGTGCGAATCCTCTGCCTATTGCTTTCACTACATCAATCAGCTTAAGTGACATCAGCGGGTCCGCTGATTCGGCATCGTCATGGATGATGACCTCACCCTCTGTATCGATATCCATCTCTATTCCGGATATCGACTGGAGCATCTTCTTCGTCTCTCCCTTGGTACCGATGATGGTTCCTACCCTATCCTGCGGTATTCTTATCGATCTCATTCTTCTTCCTCTTTCTCGAGTGCTTTTGCGAGTATTTCCTCGTTATCGATTATGTCGACGTCCTTGCGACTGAAAAATCTGTTAAGATTCTTGATATCCCTTTCAAGGAAGTCCTTTGAATTGAAATGATCGGCCGTCAGCGCCTGTCCGCAGTCGATCAGTATCGGTCTGTCCTTCCAGATCAGTACGTTGTATTCGCTCAGATCTCCATGCACAAGATGTGCTTTTCTGAAGCCATCCACGATGAACTTCACACATTCTTTGTATGTCATGTTCGGTCTTTTGAGTTCAGCATCCTTAAGTTGAGGTGCCGGACCGTATTTGTCCCCGATGTACTCCATAAGAAGGCAGTTCTTTTCGAATTCTATCGGCTTGGGAACTCTTATGCCGTTCTCATCATATCTCTGGAGGTTACGGAACTCCTTATTCGCCCAGGCATAGATGAGTTTCCTTCTGTTACCTGTGATGCCTTTGAATCTAGGATCCCCTTCGATGTATTTGGATACCCTTTTGAATGTCGAGGTGGAAGTTCTGAATATTTTCAGTGCGAACGGCTCATTATCCTCGTCCGTGATATAGAAGACGTTACCTTCTTTTCCTGTCGATATTGTGAAATGCACTGAATCCACATAACCTGCAGTCATGAAGTCGTATATGACCATCAGGGTCTGTTTGTCGAATACTTCGGCATC
Source organism: Candidatus Methanarcanum sp. (assembly GCA_045600635.1). GTDB lineage: Archaea > Thermoplasmatota > Thermoplasmata > Methanomassiliicoccales > Methanomethylophilaceae > Methanarcanum. Next base: position 461 of record JAZRYJ010000007.1, on the reverse strand, counting down.
GGTCTGCTTCTCGTCGCCTGTCTTGTTGGTCTTGAGGTCATCGATGTGACGCTCAAGATAAGAATAAATTTCCTCATAGGAAGGCAACGGGCACCACCGTTCAGAATATGTCTATGTTCTTCGGAACCTTGCCTTTCTTGCTCAGGTTGACCGCCTGTGTCTTGGTGTAGCGGAATCTGACATCGCATTTGTCAGGCTGGAAGTCCCATACGGATATGATCAGAAGATCTCCTTCTCTGATCCACATCCTCTTCTTGATTTTTCCCGGGATCCTGCCCATTCTCGATGTGCCGTCCTCACACATTACCTTTATCTTAGAAGCTCCGAGCAACTGATCTGCGATGCCGAACATCTCTCCTTCCTTAATATTTGGGAGACGTACACGTGATACATCCTCCTCTGTGCTCTCCATTGGTTCTTCAATACCCATTGTACAGCTCCTTTTACGTTATCTGATTATA
>JAZRYJ010000006.1:0-3476 GCA_045600635.1 Candidatus Methanarcanum sp. | reverse complement strand
TAAAAGGAACGTTGGCGGAGCCTATCCTCTCCCGCAGGCCGACGCAGTCGGCCGAGGATTTCAAAGTGTGAGCGCAGCGAATACTTTGAAGATCAGTTACCGAAACTATTTATAAGCAACCCCACAAATTCTAAGAGCGCCAAAATGCAGAAGTGATGATCAGAATGACAACGACCTTAGACCAGTTTTTCACAATATGCACGCACCCATATGTATCATATTAACCGACTGTATTAGCAAGAGTTACGTCTGTGTTTATAAATGTATAATAAATCGAACCGTGATCGGTAACTCATCATTTAAATTTCTGTTCATGTTTTTGATATCGGCTGAATAGCACATATTATTTTCATAATTGATCAACAGCAATATTGATTAACAGAAGTAAATAATTCAAAAACACTCACAACCAGAACAACAATTAAGCCGTATCGCTGACAGCCTGTTTGTCCCGTCTGTGGTTTTTTATTTCATTCAATACCTTATACACAGCGTATGCAGTGATAATGGATAATGCGATAGATACCAATCCTACCACAACGGTGACTCCTGGGGGCATGGAAGGGAAATAAGATCCTTCAGGCAACTCATAGAACAGACTCGCGATCAGCTTAATGTAGAATGTGTGAAGGATCAGTATCGGTAAAGTGAATTTTCCGATATAGATCACAGTCCGTCCGATCAACGGTATCTTTGAAAGCACCAGACATACAAACAGCATGAAATAAACATAGAACAGCGAGCTGAAGAAGAAAGTGAACGCTGACCAACCTTTGTACTCTCCGTATCTGCTCACATTGAAACCTGTCAATGTCGGTATGAACGTTGCGCACAACAATCCTATGATGAACACCAAAACAAGTATGATCCAATATTTCGGTGTTCTCCATTCATTCTCGATATAGTCGAACACTTTGTATTTCTTGGCATAAACTCCGACAATTATGAACACAGCTGCCATCGGTGCCAATTCAAAGCGGAACGGAAGTTTGAAGGGTATGAAATAATTGAATAACGCAGCTATGACAAGAAGTACTGCTACGGAAACAGCGGCGAATTTCCAGCTGTTCGATACTTTATCTGCAATAGGATAGAATATCACCAGGCCGAAGAACAATACCGGCAGGAAATACCATCCGTTGTTGACATCGTACACTGCTGCATCAACATCAGCTTCTGCGAACGGCAAACAGAACATCCCCTTGAAAATTTCGGTGAAAACCTCACCGAAATCGATACTGTACCCCCTTGCAGCAAGATAGCCAGCCATCAGCAGATTCAGTACAAATCCTGCTATAATGAATGTTCCCAGCAACTGTATAGCACGTCTTTTGATGTTCTGCATCGGAGTCCTGTCGGACTTGTAGAAATAACCGGCGAATATGAAAAACAACATCAGGCCGGAATACATGAATTCCGTGACCGGCGTCGACGAAGCAGTTCCCGGATCGTCAGTGGGAACCAGGACGAATATATGCACGAACACGATCGTGATTATGGCGAATCCTTTGGCGAAATCCACCAACTGCAACCGATTGCCTGTACCCTCTTTCATCTATATTCTCCAATCAGATTTGGCGATATATAATTAATTAGATTGTCTAATCCGTTCATTTATCAGAGTTGGTTCTCTCTCTTCTTCCTGTCCAGCTCTTCGACATCCCTGTAGGATATCTTTCCGACCTTCGTTCTCGGCATCTCATCGATGAATTCGAAAAGTTTGGGGACCGCATACGCTGCGACATATTCTCTGCAATGTGCGATCATTCTTTTCTTCAGTTCCTCATCGCCCACAATGCCTTTCTCAAGTGTGACATAAACTTTGACTCTCTGTTTTCTCACCGGATCCGGAACAGCTATCGCGCATGATTCTTTCACTCCGGGGAACATATTGACAGCCTCTTCGATCTGCGAAGGATATATGTTGTATCCTGAACTGACGATGATCCTCTTGTATCTCTGTCTGAAATAGACGAAACCGTCTTCATCCATTGTTCCTGCATCACCTGTGTGCAGCCATACTCTTCCGTCTGAATGCCTCTGAAGAGCGATTTCAGTTGTTTTCTCGTCTTTTACGTAACCTATCATGGTGTTGGGTCCGGAAATACATATTTCTCCTTCCTCACCGCATTCAAGTGTCCTCTGCGTACCGTATTCCACTATTTTGAACAGGACGTCAGGCAACGGTATTCCTATGCTGTTTTTACGATATTGGCCGGTTGGGGTGAGACATGCCACAGTGACACATTCAGTAAGACCGTATCCTTCTTTTATCACAACATCCGAACCATGCGAACTGAGGAAATCATTGATTGTTTCCCTCATATTCGTCGATAGCGTATCTCCTCCGCAGAACATACCGCCGAGGAAGGACATGTCTGCTTTATCCATCACCTTCTGAGAAATGACTTTTTCAAAAAAGGTCGGAACTCCCGCAATGATGTAAGGTTTCTTTTTCATTATCACTTTGGCGGCCGATTCCGGTGTGAAATACGGAACAAGAATGCATGTACCTCCGAACATCAGAAACGAATGTATCCCCACTCCGAATCCAAAACCGTGAAATATCGGCATGATTGAGAGCACAGAGTATGTTTTTCTTTTCAAGTGTTCGATGACATCATCTGTTATCAGTCTGTCGATCCTGCATGGGAAACAGCCGGTCGTACACAATGTCTCCATCGATGAAGCGTTGAGATTCATATTGGAGAGCAATACGCCTTTCGAGAATCCTGTCGTACCTCCGCTGTAGAGGATGAGCGCAGGATCCGACCCTATTATTTTAACTTCAGGTACGTCCGTGTTCGATTTGTTTTTCAGGAAACTTTTCCACGTGACTATGTAATCTTTCATCTCATATCTTGGTACTTTCTTCTTATTCGTGAGACTGTAGCCTATCTTAGCTATAAGGCTTAATTCATCCTTTATACTCGTCACAATTATCTTTTCTAACTTGGTCCGATCCTTCACTTCTATGAAATTATTTACGAAAGCATCCAGAACAAGTGCGACCTTTGCATCGCTGTTATTGAGACAGAACAGAATTTCGTTTTTCGCAGAAAGCGGATGAATTATCGTTGCGATACCGCCGAGTTTGGATGTTGCATATATCATATGCAATGCCTGCGGTGAATTGGGCATACAGATCAGAACGCGATCCCCTTTTCTCACACCGATTTCATAAAGACGTGCAGCGACATCATCGATTCTTTTGATGAATTCACCGTATGTCGTCTTCTTACCATAAAATTCGTATGCGATCACATCCGGAACCCTGGATGCCGCCCTTCTTACCAACTCATAAATGGAAATATCAGGATAATCTATTGTCGGGAGGGCTTTGAGGAAACCCTCATTTTGAATTTTTGAGATTTTTCTTTCATTTCTCACGTTTCGGATCCTGTCGTTCTTTTGTTTTTAATAATTAATACTTAATTATAATTGGATAGCAAAGCTATCCAATATATATTAAGTAT
>JAZRYJ010000005.1:0-3762 GCA_045600635.1 Candidatus Methanarcanum sp. | reverse complement strand
AAAATAAATAAAATGAAAATAAGAAAAACAGTGAAAAAACATAGGAAGAGCAGGAGAAAAAAAAACTCGAAAAATACGTAAAAACAGAGTACGTCAGATCTAAAGTGAAAATTGTTTACACGAGGGTTTCAATGAGACTCGCTGCATATATCATGCAAATGAAAATCATTATACATACACACTATCGTCCTCAATACGGTGTTCCTATGGACAGAATGACGAACAGGGAAAGACTGGAAGCGGTCGTGAAAGGAGAACTCCCGGACAGGGTCCCGGTGCATGACGTTGCATGTATCACGGTATCCAAGGCCATGGGGTACGTATGGAAGGATGTCAGATATGATGCGAAAGCTTCAGCAAAAATAACTGATGAATTCAACAAGCTCACAGGCAGCGATTTCGCATTCGGCATGCTTGAGACACCGGCAATGTTCATGGATCTCGGTGTGGAGGTCACACAGCCTGACGACAATTACGGCAATGTCATGAGCCAGTATTGGAAAGAAGCGGAGGATGTGGACAGGAAGAAATTATATGATCCTTCGGATCCGAAGGAATCCGTTATGATGAGGAAGGGAATCGTTAACAAGATCACAGAATACCGCAAGGCCAATACAACAGGAGCATTGACCAGCGGATGGAGTTGGGGCGTGATCACGTCCGCAGGATTCCTGAGAGGTGTGGAGACTCTTCTGATGGATATCGTCATGGAACCTGAGCTTGCAAGAAAGGCGATAAAGCAGGCCTCTGAACTGGTGGACGGAGTGATGAGGGCAGGGAGCGAAGGCGGAGATTACATCTGGCTGCCGGATCCCACAGCATCGGGGACGGTGATAGATCTTGACACATTCAAGGGATTCAATCTTCCGTATACGAAGCAGTTGGTCAGCGGGTGGAAGAACGATTACAAGGTACCTGTGATCTATCATGTATGCGGCGATACGATACCGATAATGAATGCGATCCCTGATACAGGAATAGATGTGTTGTCTGCGGATCACGCCATAGACCTGGCGAAGGCCAGGGAGATCGTCGGGGACAGGATCGCATTGATGGGCAACGTCCATCCGATCGAGGTACTCTGGAATGGGACTCCGGAACTGATAAGATCGGAATCTCTGAAATGTATCGAGAAGGCTGGTGAGAACGGAAGATTCATTCTCTCCGGAGGATGCGAGGTTCCGCGTGACACATCGATCGAGAACATCAAAGCGATGATGGATGCGGGAAAGTCGTATTCCTATTGAGATCGGCGTCCGCAGACATTTGCATCTGACCGAATCGTGAATGATGAAGGACATATTCTTGTCCTTTTGAATTCCGATCGGGCAATGGTCAAATGATTTATACCGATGCAATCGTACTGAACAGTATGACACATGGTGTCCTCGGAATAATCGCCTGTCCTATGGCGGATGACAATCTGATCTACAGTCTGTCAAAGGACAAGGAGGAGAAATCGATCTCGATTATTGCGAACGGGAATGAGAGTTCCGTCAGAAGAAAACTCGACAGTTCTGGGATATCATATGAGATGATACAATGGGACGATGTGGCCGCGGGACGATACCGTCCGAAGGACGGATACAACATCATTATTCTGATGCTTCCTCTGGGTCTTCACGCAGAACCCAAGAAACTGAAGGAGGCAGTCGAGAACTATGCGGAGCAATTCCAGAACGCCGTCGACGGTATCGGATTCTATTTGGGTTCATGCGGCAATTATGATTGGAACATGCCGTTATGGTGTTCTTCGAAAGGAATGAAGCCGTCCGCGACCTTCTGCGATAAGAACGGAGAACTGTGTCACGATTGTGTAGGAATAAACATCGCCGGAGGTCCGAGATATCTTGAACTTGAGAAGAAGTATGCAGGATATCTGTTCGTATTCCCTGCGATGGCCACGAATTACGATGAGTTTATGCGTGCCGATAATGAAGAATCCATAAGGATGGAGGAGAGCATCACTGATGAGCAAAGAGAGGTGCTGGGTATCGAACCTGGGAAGGACGGTTATATGAGATGGCTGCTGAGGCTCGGAGGATATCAGTACATCCTGAGGATAGACACAGGGCTCGGAGATGCTGATGAATTCGAAAGGGCATTGAAGGAACTTTCGGAAAGAACGAATCTGAGCATCAAGGATGCAGAACCGGGTTGGGCGGATCTGCAGCCTACAGAGGACCTGTATTCTAAATGCAAATCGTTCCTTAACTAGTGGCCCTTCTCCATCTGTGACGCAAGGATATTGATCTGTTGTTGATAGCGATCATATATATGGGAAACGTACAAAAATGGACTGTTGAATGAGATCCCGTTTGCTGTTCTTATGTAGGATGTAGTCACAAAACATAACGGGAATTCAGGGCAATTACGGTGACAGCTGCGTTATCGGCACCACATATATGCCGTCATCTCTTCTGTACGCACCGTCGCACATCCCGCATATCACACACAGAAATTCCGGTCTTCTTCCGATACCGTCCATTTTCGACTCGAATCTTTTCAGATTGGCGCATGCGGAATCGATCTGTTTTGCTCCCAGTTTTATCTCGAATGCCCCGTATTTCCCTCCGGAAAGCTCGACGATGGCATCGATCTCCAGATTGCTCGAGTCCCTATAATGCATAAGTTTCCCGTAATTCGCATCCGCATATACGGCAAGATCCCTTTCACACATGGATTCGAACATGAAACCGAATGTTTCAGGATCTTCAATTAGAGATGTCTCATTCATCCCGAGTGCCGCGACGGATATTGACGGATCCGTAAGATGTCTTTTTGCTGTTTTGCCGATCCTTATGCCCGATCTTACGTTAGGATCGAACGGCTCCTGGTTTTCGATAAGGAATATCCTTTCGAATGCGTCTATATATTCTGACACGGATGATTCGGAGATTTCGCCGATGTCTTTTCTTATGCAGGCCACAGAAGTCATCGTTGATTCGTTCCTCGCCAAGGATCTGAGGGTCATCAGAAGCTTGTCTCTGTTTCTGTATCTGCCGTCGATTTTTGATGCATCCTCTACGCTGGTATTCACAAAGGATGCCATATTCAATTCGCACATCTTTCCGCTGAGGCCGATATGTGTGGGCCATCCTCCGCGTACGATATAGTATGCGAGACTGTTCAGTGATACATCGTTGACGGAGCTTCCCAACGGCGAGTTGCGGAATAGCGATTTCAAGGAGACCGAACCGTCGGAATCGCCGGTTTCGAAAAGAGACATGGTTCTCATTTTCACTCTTGCGATTCTGTTGGTTCCGGAATGGAGTATCCCTTTGTAAACTGGAGTGGATGAACCGGTTAATACGAAAGATCCTTTTCTGGCACGTGCATCTACCTCGTATTTTACCGCATCCCAGATTTCCGGTACTGTCTGCCATTCATCGATAAGGTGCGGTTCTTCGCCTTCGAATGCTGTAGATATGTTCAATTCCACACGTTTCAGCGTATTGAAATTGTTTTTGGGATCCCCGAGCATCGTGGCAGATTTGCAGCAATTCAGCGACGACCATGTTTTTCCGCATCCTTTGGGCCCTTCGATGCAGACGGCACCTATGGAATTCAGATACTCGGCGATGCGTTCGTCGATGATTCTTTTTCTGTATCCTTTTTTGGTTTGTACGTTCAGTGTTAAAAACTGATATTTAAAGGGCACTTGTCGATTTGATTTTCCGGTTTTCTGTTTTTTGCTCTTGAATTTCAATTATTTATTTTTTGCGAAACTACTTATATACTAAATGCATACAGATGTTATGC
>JAZRYJ010000004.1:0-3902 GCA_045600635.1 Candidatus Methanarcanum sp. | reverse complement strand
TGGAATCCATCGGTTTTCCCCAGATGATGAGGATGTACGAAGAAGCGCATTCAAGACTGCTGAACCGCCGTATACGAGGAGTACGTACGGTGGTGTGAGAGGACGGTAATCGGGTTAGCCCCGATTACCTCCTACTCGATTATTCCCTTAAAGAAATCATTGAGATGATTCGAATCCCAAATCGAACGCCTTCAGATTGAGTTCCAAGAACTTCTGCGGAACATTCTCTGCTAGTGTCTCCCTGAGAACATCCTTCTTCAGCGGGAATCCTTTCACACCTGCGACCGCTCCGATCATCACAGCGTTGGCAGCAACGGCCTTTCCTGCCTTGATAGCGATGGATGTTGCCTCCAATGTTATCACATTGCCGTTCTCCTTCTTGGCCGCATCGATGAGATCGTCCACTTTCGGATATTCCTCCAAACCGGCAGCTACCATCGATGGATATACGGGATCGAGATTCATCACTACAATAGAGTCCTTATTGCCCAATGGAAGATTCCTGCACGTCTCCACAGGCTCGAATCCCATTATGAGGTCCGCATTACCTGCCGCCTCCAACGGCGATATCACATCATCGCCGAAACGCAGTGTGCAGAGGACGCTTCCGCCTCTCTGGGCCATTCCGTGCACCTCTGACATCGCCACTTTGTATCCCGATTTCATTGCAGCGTTGCCCAATACCATCGAAGCAAGGAGAACTCCCTGGCCGCCAACACCTACGATCTGAACTGTGTACTTCATTGTTTCACCCCTATCGCATTCTTGGGACATACATTCGCACACATTCCGCACCCTATGCATTGTGTCTCATCCACCACCACTGTGTTATCCTTCTTCATCAATGCAGGACATGCTATCATCTTCAGGCATGTCATGCACTGTATACATTTGGACTGGTCGACGACACATAATCTAGGTTCAAGTTTCTTCTGTTTCTTGAGCTCCAGAGGACACGGACATTTCGAGATGACGACTGAAACTCCGTCGAAATCAACGGCTTTCTTCATCACTTCCTCCACTTTCTTCACGTCGTATGAGTCCACAGTCTCGACGAATTCGATACCGATGGATCTTACGACCTTCTCCACATCCACGAGATCTGTATCGACACCGCCGAAATGCCTTCCGGTACCCGGGTTGGGCTGGTGTCCGGTCATAGCTGTGGTCCTGTTGTCCAGGATCACCATCGTGTACTTGTGATTGTTGAATTTCGCCGATATGAGCGAAGGAATACCTGAGTGGAAGAATGTGGAGTCCCCGACGAAAGCGATAGCTTTCTGATCCGTGGATTCCGAGAATCCTCCGGCGGCTCCTGCGCCTCCTCCCATGCAGATGATGAAATCGGCCTCATTGAACGGAGGCTGACCTCCCAATGTGTAACATCCTATATCCGAACAATAGATGACATCCCTCTTTCCGACCGCTTTCTTCGTTGCTGCGAACAATCCGCGGTGGGGACATCCTGCACATAATGTCGGCGGCCTCGGCGGAAGTTTTACTTTCACCGCAGGCATGGCCTCCGGAAGAGACTGCACATCAACGATCTTTGAAAGTTTCCTCATTGTATCGGGTGAGAACTCCCATTCTCTGGGAAGTGTTCCGTCCCTCTTTCCGTAAACAGGCACTGAAAGACCGTTCTGTCCGATTATCCTGTAGACTGCATCCTCAAGATACGGATCCAATTCCTCCACAACGATGATCTTCTTCTTTCCCTTGATGAAATCAGCGATCTTCTTTTCGGGAAGAGGATTCGTGAATCCCAATTTCAGAATATCTGCGCCTTTCGTGAATTCCCTGACGTAAGTGTATGACACACCGGATGTGATTATTCCGACTTCCGAATCTCCTTTCCCGTCGATGAAATTGAGTTTAGATTTCTCAGAAAGTTCAAGTGCTTTTCTGTTCTTCTCTATTAGAATCACTCTGTTCGTCCTTGCATTCGCAGGGATATTCACGAATCTCTTGAAATCCTTGTTGAAATGTCCTTTCGCAGGTCTGTCGATCGGCTTCCTGAATTCGATTATTCCGCGTGCATGATTTACCCTGGTAGTGGTTCTGAATATCAACGGGAGTTTCAGTTCCTCGGATATCTCATATGCTTCCGTCAGCATCTCTTTCGCCTCAGCCGGTGTGGACGGTTCCATCATCGGCAGCATTGAAAGCTGGGAATAGTAACGGTTATCCTGCTCGTTCTGTGAACTGTGACATGAGGGATCATCCGCCGACATCAGGAGCATCCCGCCCTCGACACCTGCGTATGCAAGTGTCATCAGCGGATCCGCTGCAACATTCACACCGACGTGCTTCATGAATACGAATGAACGCACTCCGGCCGATGCCGCTGCTGCGGAAACCTCCAATGCTATCTTCTCGTTAGATGAGAATTCGAAATATATTCCTGCTTTGTCAGCCATCTTCTCCAGATTGTTCCCAACTTCCGACGATGGGGTACCCGGGTATGTCGAAGCGAATTTCACTCCTGACTCGATGAGCCCTCTGACGATAGCCTCATTCCCGAGAAGAAGCTGTTTTCCGCTGTCTGCCAATAAGTCGACCATGACCATTCCTCTTTACTGAATGAACATGACCAAGTTCATATTAATAACAGATTGTCATAATGACGGATATATCAGCGAGGGTAGTCAAGCTTGGCCAAAGGCGCAGGACTTAGGATCCTGTCCGTAGAGGTTCTTGGGTTCGAATCCCAACCCTCGCACCATCATTCGTTATGATGGTGATGTTCTCCGTGATGGTGGTGATGTCCGCATGAGCATTCATGCTCATCAAGACAGAAATCCACTCCTGAATCCTCGATGGCATGGAGCATCATATGTTCCAATTCATGCTCATCCACATCCGTCACTGCGGCCATGAAGTTGAAGTCGACCTTCTGTTTGGGAAGGAGTGAATTATGATGCTGCACACCTTCGTTGAGATCGGTGAGATTCAATGTTATCCCTTTGCCCTCGTAGGTGACGGCCATCTTTATGTGTCCGAGGAATACACCTGATTCCTTTTCGGCCCATTTACCGACATTCATCATCATATCTGCAAGTCTGGCCTCCGCATCCGCGTTGAAATTATGGATGTGTCCCGTGAATCCTGCGGCCGCACCGTTCGCTTCTTCCTTAGAATTCATATCTTCAGCTCCCTGAACACTTCGTCTATGCCCTCGCCTGTTGTTGCTGTCACAGGGATGACCTTCACATTCGGTATGTTGGCATTCATCCATTCCGTCGCCTGTTCTTTCACATCATCAGGCGTGAGGTCCATCTTATTCATCACAAGGACGTCCGAATCGATCAATTGTTTCAGATAGAAATCCTTCTTCTTCTCGGAGAATAATCTGAATCTCGGTCCGTCGAAGATACCGATGATCCTGATGAATTCACATTGATAGTTGATTATCTCGATCGCTTCCTTCACCTTGCCGGAGAAAGCTATGCCTGTGGGCTCTATAATGAGGATGTCCGGATCGTAATCGTTCTTTATGTTCATCAACGATTCCTGCATACTGCCCGCCATCGAACAGCATATACATCCGTTGGGAAGTTCCGTCGCAGTGTAACCTTCAGATTTCAGAGTCGCACCGTCCACACCTATGGTCCCTGCTTCATTGACAAGAAGCGAGACCTTCAGACCTTTATCCAAAAAATGGTCTGCGATCTTCATCAGGAATGTTGTCTTTCCGCTTCCGAGGAACCCGCCAAGGATGTAGATCTTCATAATCTTCGCTACTGCAATCGCCGTATTATTATTTGTGTGTTCAGTGTTGTGAAGAATGATGCACTTTACATTGAACAAGATGACTGGACGTGATCTTTTGACAACATTCTTGTTGAATCGGATGTTCGTATCCTATGAAAACAACGCTGTGAACGGCTTTTGTCGCATCGGAT
>JAZRYJ010000003.1:0-31404 GCA_045600635.1 Candidatus Methanarcanum sp. | reverse complement strand
GTCGGTAATGCGGTCGGAATCTTCGTAGGTATATGATCTGTCAAGATAAGTGACAAGAATGTTATTCGGGTGTTCCTCGACACTGTTGCGGAATGCTTCGATTATATCGTTGAATCTGAGCTTCTTCTCCGTGGCGTTGATCTTGTCGGCTGATGCGATGTCGTCGGCCGATGTGTATTGTATGTCGGACAGCCTATCACATTCGAGAAGCCCGGTCAGTATCATATCGTATGCTTCGGCAAAACGTTTCGCCGTAGCGTCCGAATATTTCGACGAATGGGTTATGGACATTTCGAGACCGTTCGGAATGTCTGTGACAGCAACCGAGAAATCCGATACCGATGCCGAAATCTCCTTCAGTTCGTCCTGTATGGTGTCCTCGTCCACCGTCGACTGTATCCCGGCCATGTATTGGAATATGGTGTCCGAATGCAGACAGTATTTCTTTGCCAGGAGTCTGAACGGATATATGCCGGACGACATGGTCCCGTATATCGATTCCGTGGAACCGGAGATATATTCGTCCACGCTTGAATCAGAACAGTCTATATGGACCGGAAGTGTCCTGACGAACATCCCTACCGCATTCTCAAGGCCCGGCAGTTCCCTACCGTTCTCCACGATGGCGAACGCCGCATCAGATCTTCCGATGAATCTAGACAGGGTGTAAGCGAATGCTGATGTCAGCAAAGCGCCCATTGATACCTTCAACGATTTTGCCTTGGATGCTATCCTGTCCCTCGGTGATGATATCTTCACAGATACGCATCCTTTCTTTCCCCCGACATCAGCGATTATCGACGAATCTGTATCGCAATCACAGAACATCCTGTCGTAGAATTCCTCCGCTTTCCTGTAACGTTCGGTCCCATTCACCGATGTGTCATATGACGATGACCTCAGGAATCCCACATCAGTGGCGACCGATATTCCGGCGAAAGCATCGTCGAACGCCTTCTTCAACATACCGTTGGAGAATCCGTCGAAGGCCATGTGACTTATCACCGCTTCTATGCGTCCATCAGATAACCTGAACCGTGAAACGCATTTTTCCACGTCAATCGGCGCATAGAAAGACGGCCCGTTCACGAATTCGGGCCCGGAATCGCAGTACATCCACGGGATTCCGTCCTTCTCGCCGATCCGTCCTTTCAGAATCGGATGTGCATCGATGACCTTTTCAATGATCTCTCTGACCTTCTTCTCCGATACGCCTTCGGGAATATCGTATATGAACGCTATGACGTACTTTCCGTTCTTCCCGTTCGCTTCGATATCAAGGAATACGTTCAGCTGACTTTCCGACAGCGGACAGCCTGTTTCGAGCGTATATCTTTCGAGATCAATGTTCTCCTCCTCCGAATAAGCGCATATCGCTCTCGGAGTGCGATATTTGAGGATGTTAGCAGTCGTGACGATCTTTGAAACATTCTGTACCTTGATTGCCTTGAGCGAATCCCCGCCCAGAAGGATGAAATCATCGTCTATGCCTATCCTTTCCACACCCAATATCTTAGCGAATGCATCACAAACGGTACGTTCGTTCTCGCTCCTCGGTGCGACATATTCCTTGTGCAATGTTGATACGTCGGGTTTAGGCAGTGCATGCTTGTCGATCTTGCCGTTGAGAGTCAGCGGTATTCTGTCGACCTTGATGACGAATGCAGGGATCATATACGACGGTTTGGATTTCGCAATATGTTCCTCCAATCCGTAACGGTCTATCTCTTTGTCGGAAACGATGTACGCACAAAGTTCCGCACCATTAACCTGATCCTTGATGGGGAGTACCACGACGTCACGTACGTTGGGCATGGACATTATAATCGATTCCACCTCACCAAGCTCCACGCGGTTCCCACGTATCTTTACGATACCGTCGCGCCTTCCGATGAATCCGAGACTTCCATCCGGCAGGAAACGGAACATGTCACCCGTCTTGTACAGATTACTGAAATATTTCTCATTGGAATACGGGTTCTTGACGAAATTCCTGTTGATCTTGGCATCGCCGATGTATCCAGCAGATACATTCATGCCGGATATGCATAGTTCCCCGATCCCGCCGAACGGCACCCTGCGCATCTCCGCGTCGAGGATGTAGATGTCTGTGTTCTGACCCACCAAGCCAACCGACGACGGATCGATCATGTCCTGAACCAATGTCTCTGATATCCCGGCGGCGCATTCGGTCATCCCGTATCCGATGTTCAGGCGTTTGCCCTCGATCGGGCTTATTTCATACATGGCATCCCCGCCAAGCGTTATCGTATCTATGGGAGAATCGGGGAAATTGTCGAAATAGGCCTTGGCCAGACGTGGTGTGAAAGCCACGCTCGAAATCTTGTTCTTCCTGAAGTATTCGTCAAGTTTCTTCATATCGGAGACACATTCCCTCGGAATGACGTCCACCGGTCTCGACAAGACGGCAACAGTCAGGAAATAAGAAATGTTGATGCTGAATTCGATGGACGAAAGCAACCCTGCGGTCGATGTGGCCTTTATGTCCAGATTCATCATACCCTCGGCCAAATTCACCAGGACCACGTTCTGGAGGAGGACGCCCTTCGGTCTCCCTGAACTGCCCGAAGTGTAATACACGGCAGCCGGATCGTCAAGCGATACCCTGACATCCTCGAACTTGGTCTTCCTGACCGTCGATGTGTCAATTATCTTTCCCTTGAATCCGATGTTCCTCACGCGTCCGATCGTCTCAGGGGACGCCAACACGGCCGTGCATCCCGCATCGGACAGCACATAGGCCAGTCTTTCGTCGGGATTCTTGTCATCGAAGGGAACGAAAGCCGCACCGACCTTCAGGATACCGAATATGCATAATATGTACCACTCGCTCCTCGGAACAATGAACAATACCTTGTCGCTCCTTTTGACTCCGTTGGTAGAAAGTGCATGGGCGATGCCATCAGTTATCTCATCGGTCTCCCTGAAAGTATATTTCGCATCCTTGTGTTGAAGACATATCTTGTCGGGATTATTCCTAACCGTCACTTCGAACGCTTCCATCACGGACCCATGTCTGAGACCGTTCCTGAGACCATGCAATTTATTCATGGTGACGATATCTTCGGGAATAGCGTAGTCTATCTCTCCCAGCGATCCGTCGACGGAGAATCCTCTGAGGATGTTCTCAAATGTCCTGAGGAACCTTTCGGTCAATTTCCTTCCCAATTTCTCGGAATAATCCGCCGTCACCTCTATGGAATGGTTATGCAGAATATAGCGGAATGCGATAGAGGTATCGTCGGAATCCGGTATTTCATCGGATGAAATGATCGCCTCCCTGAGGCTCTTGTAATCGTCGGGCAATTCATCAATGATCAGACCGTACGTGCTCTGGAACTCATCATCGACAGCGGAGATGAAGTCACTGATCCGTGTATCTTTGCAGTCGATGTGATGTGGATAATATCTTCCGCCCCTGTAGGAACAGAACACTGCATCGGATCTTCCGGTGAACCTGGAAAGCGTGTACGCGAAAGTGGCCAGTACGTCCTTTTCTTCTACAGATGCACGGATAGTCTTTCTTAAACTACCCTTCCCTGTACTTCCCGGTGTTCTCAAAAAACCAACGTCGAGATCGACATCGACAAATTTGGTAATGAGTTCGTTCTCCAATCAGTTGCCCCCTCTTCTCCAATGACCTCCAATGGGTCAAAATATGAACCGGAATGACGATATATAAGCCTTATAAACACTGGCTTTGAGGAAACCCTTATTTTGAATTTTTGAGATTTTTGGGCTTGCACTTAAAGTAGAATTATAACGGTACTTTAAGTGCAACAGTGCGTAGCGCACAACATCAGGCAGATGATACGTTTCAATCTGGTGGCGATATGAGGGTTTCCTCAAAGCCGGTATCTGCCTGAAAATCACATTGTACGCGCAGCATATGCGGGCGTATCTGTTTCCTTTCCGCAGACTATGCACTTTCCTTTGTAATCCTCATGCAGATACGGCGTTCCCAGGATCTTGATGTCGTTCTCATCCTCGAACTTATGTCCGCACTCAGGACATCCGCACCATCCGAACCTGTAGATCCTGACGGATGCGTCCTCACTGTCCTTGGGTATGTCATCAACAGTCTTCAGATCCGTGACGGAATCCAGCTGGAACTTCCATGCCTTCTCGGAAAGAGATCTGGTTATGTCATCCAATACCAGCTTTATCCCCGGAACGATCGTCTTAAGATCGATTGTTCCTTTCTCACCGTTATCGCGTCTTGCGAACGTCGCCACACCGTTCTGGATGTCGCGTGCTCCGAGTTCCAATCTCAGCGGTACGCCTTTGATCTCCCAATCGTAATATTTGCTTCCGGGACGTGCGTCACGGTCATCGAGTTTTACTCTGTAACCTGCATCCTGAAGCTGCTTCGCCAATTTCTCGGATTCAGCAGAAACATCAACGGTGTTGTTCTTTCCGAGGATCGGGATTATAACGATCTCAAAAGGAGCGACAGCGGGCGGAAGGCACAGTCCCTTCTCATCGCCGTGCACTGAGATCAATGCGCCCAATGTCCTCTCGGACATACCGTATGTGGTCTGATGCACATACTGATGCTCACCGTTCTCATCCTCGTATTGTATATCGTATGGAATTGAGAAGTTTGTTCTGTAATGATGCACGGATCCCAGCTGCAATGTCTTGTGGTTGGGCATAACGGTATCGATACCCACGGTGTAATGCGCACCAGGGAACTTGTCCCAATCGGTACGTCTGAGCAAGAAATACGGAAGACAGAGCTTGCCCATCAGTCTCTTCACTATCTCGAGATCCTCCTCTATCTGTCTCTGGGCATCCTCTTCGGTGTCATGACATGTGTGCGATTCGAAGAAATGAATCTCCCTGACGCGCATGAACGGACGTGTCTGTTTCGTCTCATACCTGAATGTATTGACGATCTGATAGATCTTGAGAGGAAGATCCTGATGCGATCTTATCCATAGTGAGAACATCGGATACATCGCGGTCTCGGATGTTGGCCTTACCACCAATCTTACATCCAATGGATCAAGACCGGCATGTGTCACCCAATATACCTCGGAATCGAATCCTTTGATATGATCCTTCTCCTTCTTGAATTCCGTTTCAGGGATGAGAAGAGGGAAACATACCTCATCGTGACCTGTGCCGTCCAATTCCTCCCTCAGGAAGGAATCGATGAATCTCATGATCTTCCAACCATAGGGTGTCCAGACATTCATCCCCTTTATGGGATATCTCTTGTCCGAAAGACCCGCTCTCTCCACGATGTCCAGATACCAATCTGTATAGGTATCGGGTGTCTTATCCATCAGTTCCACTTCTCCTTGAGGGCGTCCGCTATCATCCCTGCGACGGGGATACGCGATGTCTCGCTCATGAGCGTGTTGCATGAAAGAAGATCGTCTATGTCCGACTTTTTCAATCTGTCAAGTGCGTTGTTCACATACACACCGTGCGTGCATGCCACAGTGACGCTCTTCGCCCCGGCTGCTTTGAGCTGTGTCGTCGCTGTCATGATGGTGCCTCCGGTGGATATCATGTCATCCACGATCAGCACCCTCTTGCCTTTGACATCTGAATTGGCGGGTTTTATCTCCACTTCTGTTCCTGATATCCTGTGCTTCTCAAGGTGATCGTGCGGAACACCCATCCTCTCGCCGACCATCTTGGCACGGCCTGCGGCGCCGATATCCGGTGAGAAGACCATGTCTATCCCCTTTCCTTTGAAGTAATCGCCCATGGCGTTGGCGGCCTTGAGATCTTTATACGGTTTTCCGAAGAATTCGAGGACCGCTTCCTTATGCAGATCTATCGTTATCACGTAGTCGCATACATGCGATAACAACTGACACATGACCTTGGCGCTCTCAGGCTCTCCCGGTTTGAACACACGGTCCTGTCTGGCGTAACCGAAATACGGTATGACGAGCGTGACGGACTTCGCACCCAGTCTTCTTACGGCATCCTGGATGAGGAACATCTCAACGAGATTTCCATCAGGATATGTGTTCTGGACGATGGCGACATCGTCATTCAGAGATTCTTCGTCGATCCTAGTATAGCACTCACCGTCAGGGAATCTGACGGTGGCAGCTTCGATGTATTTGCAGCCCAGGATCGATGCGATTTCCTTCGCAAGGTCTCTGGATGTTGTTCCGCCAACGATTATCATGATTGAGTGTATCGCGTGCGCTTACTTATATTGTAAGGTATCGGATCGATAACCGATTACGAAATGATGGATGTTCGATCGTATGGATCCGATGTCCGTCCTTGGAGCGGCCTCTCTGCGCCAATTCAGGTTTATATCCGAAATAAACCAACGAAGTCCAATCGAATATCATGTCTGAAATATTTCAACAACGGCAAGGAGTCAGAGGATTTCAAAACTTATATGGAAAAGAAATTGAAGGAATATATGTTAAAACGCATAATCAAATACATTTCATATCAGATATTCAGGAGAAGATAAAATGTCGATGCTTATGCCACGTTGGTTTGACTACATAGTATGGGATTACAGCGACCCTATGAATCCTGTATTCGTGAAATTGAAGGATGATACACCCGATGACATCAGAGAAGAATACGAGGAATATGTAGAAGAAATGAAAGAGAACAAGGACCTCGAATATTAGGGTACTAAACTTATATCGGATAAAGAAGTGAAAGAAATTTACGAACATATAGCATCCGAAGAGAATAATCATACCGCTATGCTCAATACATTGCTGTCAGAACAGGACAAGGACAATGCCGAGACATAGAAGGAAAGCAAGGAAGAGGCAGGATATATTTGTATCAGGGAGGCGAACAATGACAACAGAATATGAATCAATATCAGATGAACGTATAGACGAACTCATAGCCGAATACTGCGATGGCAAGGCAGGGCGTGGCGACAGTCCATACACCGAGGACTTTCACAAGGAGTTCACAGGTCAGAAAGGTAAAAAGAAGAAGAAAGGAACGAAATGAAATATACCGCACACGACATTCTGAACAAACGCAGATGTCCTGACGGTTATCGCAGATTTCAGAATATCATTTGGGCATCTCATTCGAATGAAGGAAGATGTCATTCTATCGACAATAACGGATACAATCGGTTTTCTGTCTGCATATATGACATCATCATGAATCCTGTTCATGATGATTCAATCATTATATACGGAGAATGCGATTTTTAAATCGTGTTAAGATGACGACAGAAAGAGAACTGTACAACGCAGCAATCAGGATGGAAGAGATCGAAAGACCGGTGGCGACGCCGCTGACGCTGATCACGGCCGAGATGTTCGGTGCGACCGGTGTCAGTCCGGTCGGACTCTTCGACAATTGGAAAGGATTGGCGCAACTGGCCAAGTACGGACACGATGCCTACGGTTTCGATGTCTGCGAGATCTTCAACATCTGGTCCCACGTGGAATATCTGGGAGCGGAGGTCGACTATACGGCGGATCAGCCCTATGTGAAGAAGACGATCTACACCCTTAACGATGAATTCGAGATGCCGGATATGGACAGATATCTCAGCTACCACAAGACACAGACATCGATATCCGGTGTGAAGGAATTGAGAAAACTCGCCGGGCCGGACGGAGCAGTCCAGTGTATCAACAGTTGGGGCCCGCTCACCTGTGCGGGACATCTCGTAGGTGCGGAGCAGATAATGGTCGGAATGGCCGTCGAACCCGATAACGTCAAGAGACTTACTAAATTCATCTCAGATTTCAACTGCGAGGCATACAAGATAGAATTGGAGAACGGTCAGGCCGAAGCACTTGATACACTCTGTATGGCCGAACCTACTGCGACCGGGGACATGATCTCACCGGACATGTTCAGGGAATTTGTTCTGCCGTACTGCGGTGCAGAGCATAAAATCATCAGGGGAACAGGGATCAATTCCATGCTACACATCTGCGGCAATACCACGTTGAATCTGCCACATATGATTGAATGCGGTTCCAGCAGCATATCTGTGGAACAGACTGTTGATCCGTATGAGATCGTGAAGATCGCGGATAACAAGGTGTCGATGTTCGGAAATGTGGGGCCCATCATGCCGTTGTGGCAGGGAACGCCGGAAGTCGTGAAGGCAGATGTGGAGAGATCCATCGATGCGGGATTCAGGATGATCGCTCCTGGTTGTTCGTTCGTGCCGATGACGCCGGGTGTGAATCTGAGAGCGATGACCGAGGCCGTGAAGGCGTCGAAGAAGCATTTCGATAAAGGCAAGAATTGATTTGAAAACTTTTCAACGATGGGCAGGAGGAGTCCCGCCCATCTGATATCATTTTGTTATCAAGATAAGTTACAACAGAAAGCCTCTTCGACGGATTGAGTGTAAACGATATGATCTGGTAACTATTCAGAACCCATTCACAAGACTATGTCAAGTCTGCCATCAAATGCAGATATTAGTGCGTGATACGCATCTATTCCATGTTTATTGCCTGTGCTGATGTACGACATCGTAGTGAGGTAGTTCTGAGCACCCTCCTTAGTACGGAAGCAACCCGATATCTTGATCTTCGTTTTCACGTTGCGAACATCCCTTTCTGCCTGGTTTTATCGAATGGCACACGGAAATTCTCTATGAACATGAACACAGAATTCAAAAGCAGCTCGAGGCGTTCTATCAAGGATCTTTCTTTGCCTCTTTTCCTACGCCCTCTGTGTTTGACCAAAGGTTCGGGCGGAGGCGGACATTCTTCGTCCGCCTCGGACATAATTAAATCATATTCTGAACGGAATTCGTCGATAACTGCCACTGGCAGATACTGTTCATTTTTGATTATCGCCTCCTCCTTTGCGGATTTCATCCGCATAAGAAGGCTTGTGAGTTTTTTCGGCCACTCATGGTCCGGTTCCATCTCCTGTATAGCAATGAGTTCTCTGAGGAAATGCGCCCCACAAGTTGCATGTTTTCTCAAACAGGAATCTCCCATATTAGAGATGGTCCCTCGTTTAGGAGATCTCTGATATGTCAATACTCTCAAACAGTTGAGTAGCACCACGACCCGCCTTCGTCGTTTAGGAGGTCTCTGATATGTCAATACTCTCAAACTGATGACGGAGGAGATGCTCGCGAACCTCAGTTTAGGAGATCTCTGATATGTCAATACTCTCAAACAAGACGGTGCGTTTTTTGTTGAATTTATCCGTTTAGGAGATCTCTGATATGTCAATACTCTCAAACTTCAGTCATAGTAAGAACCTCTTATTGTCTGTTTAGGAGATCTCTGATATGTCAATACTCTCAAACTTCAGTCATAGTAAGAACCTCTTATTGTCTGTTTAGGAGATCTCTGATATGTCAATACTCTCAAACTACCCATCCTCGATAAGTCTGTCGATGTTCTGTTTAGGAGATCTCTGATATGTCAATACTCTCAAACAATCAGCAGGCGGAGTTCGTCGTACATACGGTTTAGGAGATCTCTGATATGTCAATACTCTCAAACATCGCGATAACGAATGCGAATGCAAGTGCCGTTTAGGAGATCTCTGATATGTCAATACTCTCAAACCGATTTATACGCGCTGGGGTGGATGCCAGAGTTTAGGAGATCTCTGATATGTCAATACTCTCAAACGTTAATCCAGATGGAACATCAATGATTAAGAGTTTAGGAGATCTCTGATATGTCAATACTCTCAAACACCTCATACTTCGCCGGTTGTGTACCTATCGTTTAGGAGATCTCTGATATGTCAATACTCTCAAACGGTCATGTCCGCTGACAGGATGCCGGAATGGTTTAGGAGATCTCTGATATGTCAATACTCTCAAACTTTTTGTTAATAGGCTCATAAACGCACGGAAGTTTAGGAGATCTCTGATATGTCAATACTCTCAAACTGATGGTGTCGGGGTCCACCCCTCGAACCCTGTTTAGGAGATCTCTGATATGTCAATACTCTCAAACCCGTGAAATTCGTTGGGAACTGAGGCTGTAGTTTAGGAGATCTCTGATATGTCAATACTCTCAAACAATGATGAAGAATTAAGCGAATTTTCGCTAGTTTAGGAGATCTCTGATATGTCAATACTCTCAAACCTATTAATTCAAAATATGTTGTACCAATTTTTGTTTAGGAGATCTCTGATATGTCAATACTCTCAAACGACGAAATAGAACTTGCAAACAAACTGAACGTTTAGGAGATCTCTGATATGTCAATACTCTCAAACACGGATGAGTAAATCCTCGACCTACCACGGAGTTTAGGAGATCTCTGATATGTCAATACTCTCAAACATTGATGATTTTGATTTAACTGATGACCTTGTTTAGGAGATCTCTGATATGTCAATACTCTCAAACTTTGGTTTTTGCGTCCATTTTTTCACATCCTTGTTTAGGAGATCTCTGATATGTCAATACTCTCAAACCTAACAAACTCAACAGCCTTATGAACCGTCGTTTAGGAGATCTCTGATATGTCAATACTCTCAAACTTGGTAACACCAACGGGAAGTCGAAAAAATGTTTAGGAGATCTCTGATATGTCAATACTCTCAAACTGAATACAATCATTTTCACGCCCCGTATGTGTTTAGGAGATCTCTGATATGTCAATACTCTCAAACTCGTCGTTACAAAGGAATACGCAAACGAGGGTTTAGGAGATCTCTGATATGTCAATACTCTCAAACACCTCCTGAAGCCTCTTTTCGATTTCATCCTGTTTAGGAGATCTCTGATATGTCAATACTCTCAAACCGCCATCATCGTCAAAGACTTCATACTGTATGTTTAGGAGATCTCTGATATGTCAATACTCTCAAACTGGAGAGGACTTGCACCCTCTTTAAGTGGAGTTTAGGAGATCTCTGATATGTCAATACTCTCAAACCGTTGGGAACTGACCTTCAGCAACGACGTTTGTTTAGGAGATCTCTGATATGTCAATACTCTCAAACTATCAGATTCCGTTTAATTCTGCTTATGGTGTTTAGGAGATCTCTGATATGTCAATACTCTCAAACGGATTCTGGCAACTATCTTTCAAAGACGACGTTTAGGAGATCTCTGATATGTCAATACTCTCAAACCGTCAAAGAATGCGCGACCAACGAAGAACTGGTTTAGGAGATCTCTGATATGTCAATACTCTCAAACCTGGTAATTAGAAATTTTGACTGTAAAATCGTTTAGGAGATCTCTGATATGTCAATACTCTCAAACACCTTCAGCTTCGAGGAATCTCCATTTGGCGTTTAGGAGATCTCTGATATGTCAATACTCTCAAACTCCCGACGATCTGAATTGGGTATGGTTCGAGTTTAGGAGATCTCTGATATGTCAATACTCTCAAACGCATCCCCATTAGCCGACGCATCGCGCCTCGTTTAGGAGATCTCTGATATGTCAATACTCTCAAACCGACCAGATAGGAGAGCGCACAGTGAGAAAGTTTAGGAGATCTCTGATATGTCAATACTCTCAAACTTTAAGTCAATATTTCCACTTAATTATCTTGTTTAGGAGATCTCTGATATGTCAATACTCTCAAACAAGAGATTAAGTACGTTTTTCTATTCTTTTGTTTAGGAGATCTCTGATATGTCAATACTCTCAAACTTTTGTTAGCCAGTTCTTCGTTGGTCGCACAGTTTAGGAGATCTCTGATATGTCAATACTCTCAAACTTCTTTGACGGCAATAGCAAAATCGCCATCGTTTAGGAGATCTCTGATATGTCAATACTCTCAAACAAGAGATTAATTATGTTTTTTGTTCTTTTGGTTTAGGAGATCTCTGATATGTCAATACTCTCAAACGGTCCAGTCCGCAATAGAGGACGGAGCAGGGTTTAGGAGATCTCTGATATGTCAATACTCTCAAACACATTAAGTACAAAATTTACGACGATGATGGTTTAGGAGATCTCTGATATGTCAATACTCTCAAACTTCATTAACGCATTGATTTTCTCTGCCAGTTGTTTAGGAGATCTCTGATATGTCAATACTCTCAAACACTACAATGTACGCAATCCTATGCAGAGAGGTTTAGGAGATCTCTGATATGTCAATACTCTCAAACGGGTATTGATACGTTCAGATTCTGACTGGTGTTTAGGAGATCTCTGATATGTCAATACTCTCAAACCCCAAATCTCAAATTTAAAGATTATGACAACCTAATTTCACAGAGATCATCATCGATTACAGTCACTGATTCGTTTTCTAACACCTTATGTTCGTGCGATTCGACAAAAAGCACATTTAGTTTATTGTACAGAATGTGCTGTTCCAACAACAAAACCTCTTCATCAGTCAAATATTCTCTGCAATTCACAAATACAAAAATCTTGACTTTTGCATATTTTGAATATAGGTCCAGGTAGTCACAAATGGTTGATAATATGCCTTCTCCCGATGTGATCGTTTTTATCGAAGATGCTTTCACTATATCCTGTATCGTCAATTCTTTAGACTCGATCATAAGATCCACATCTGACAATAGATCGATCATCATTCTGGAAAGGTCGCCCAGTGCATCATTTGTTTTTTGATAATGATCTGCATCCAATGCAGTTCTTATTACGATGTTGGATATTGGCGTCAGAACATCTTTTGTATTTGTATCCAGATTGAAAAGATCGATTATCACCTTTATATTATTCATGCTGATGCATTCTTGTCCGTGATATAACGAAAAATGTCCGTCATAACCTAACGACTGGTGCTTCAGCTCTTGAATATATGTACAAAGCTGCTTCTGGTTTTCCACAACAAGGATGTTAATCATATCGTTATCAAAATCTATCATATGTTCAAATGTCGGATGTGACAATATCATAAAATCACCAGCCTCTGCTGAGAATCCACAATCTCCTTTTGCGGTTCACCGATCAAGTATTCGATGTTTTGAAATTGCTTTTCTGTTACCGTTAAAATCTGGACTATGCCTTCCAGCGGAGTATGCTTTCTCACATTGCGTATGACAGTATCGGAAGACGCTCCGTTCAAAGCAATCTTTGAGTAGACAGATTTCTGCATCATGATGAAACCGTCACTCAACAGATATTTTCTGAACTTTGTATATCCTCTGCGCTGCGCAGTTGTCTCTGTCGGAAGATCAAAGAATACCATCACTCTCATGAACCTCGACCTCATATGTCATCAATCTCCCAACATCTCTGCTCTCCATAACATCTACAAAAGACTGCACATACAGACGTATCGCATTGTTGAGATAGTTCTGTTTTCCACCTATGCGTACGATTGAATTCAGCAAATCTACAAGGCGTCTTTTCTCTTTACTTCCGAATTCTTTCAAATCCATCTTTATAACACATTCATCAACAATCGGACGAAAAGGTTCCATCAAATCACTTGACAGGTTGTAGTGATTGAATACATTGTCGTGAAAAATCCCCAATTGTGTATAGTATCCGCTGATAGATATTTCGCGGTTGAATGCAGACAGGATTATCGAATACCCATAATCCAATGCAGAGTTGATCGGATCGGAATTGCCGCGTGAAAATTCATTACCGAAGAGAGAGTTGAAATACACTTTCGCTGCATGTCCTTCTCTGTTCGTACTGTCATAATGCTGGATCTCTGAAATATATGAATTAAGCATATCTGCAGATTTGATCATGCCGTTACGACTGAGGACATCTCTCTGTTTAGATATCTTGTCACGAACAATCTCAGTCCAAACATCCTCTTTTATTTCCCTTGACCAACCTATCTGATCACGCAGTTTCTTTACGGAATCATGAGAGCCGTAATATGGTTCCAATTCGGAATAAGGGTGTCTTTTCTCGTCACAGAATATCACACGAATCTTTCTTTTTGCCAATTCACAAAGCAACGCTGCGGTTAAGGAAACTGTGGTGCTCTCTATTATGAGTACCGCAATCTCAGGAACATAGACCTTCCTTAACCCGTCAGCATTCCTGACAATCAGATAGTTCAGTTTGTATTCCAATTTGCTATTGCTGCTTATCTCCACGATTCTCCAGGTCATATCTTCATCAAATCAATTTTCTTTTCGAATAATCCTGTCGGAGATTGACAGACAAGAAGAGTGTCATCATCACCACTCAATACTTTGCTTGAATTAATCGCCTTAATATGGGATGAACCGCCTATATAGGATAGATTTCCTGTCGCAGAATTACAATGCAGATGGTTCAAAATGCCGTTCAAACAAATTGCCTGATCATTCAAAGACAACTTATCAAACAATTCATACCCAGAAATAATCGAGTCTGAAAATGATTTTAATCCTACGACATCACCATACAGCCCACATATTTTGTCCTTAATGCACAAATACAGCCTACAATTGTTTTCAGATGTTATTTCAAAATCACTCGCATTTATTATGCCTTTTTTGTCAATTTTTAAAGCTTCTGAAAACTTGAATATGTTCTTACAATAGTTGTGCAGATCATGTGGCAGGACAAGCTGTTCTGCAATTTTGTATATTATGCGATCGACAGATCTGCCTGAAAGATGATATCTGAACCCATTTATCTCAAATGTGGAATCAAACTTTATACACCTAATGCGCACATCTGGATCCACTAACCCTTTATTCTTAAAATACGAATTGACGTCATCTGATTTCAAAACAATATCTGAATCCATGATAGGGATGTATTCAATCGATCTCACTCTCTTCTTTTTTACTGTATGTTCAACTAATGAGAAAAATGAACCTTTTATACTTCCATAACCGCCATACATTTCATTATCGTATGAATTCTTTATCGGCATAACGGCTTCTTTATTGCCCTTCTTCAATATTGTTGCATTGAACAATTGACCTGATTGCTTATATGAAGCACGCGTGAACAGAATATTGTTGCGTTTCATGTACTTGTCGACAATCTTAATGGTCCCTTCCTCTCCTGCTTTCCAAGCAGCCTCTCCATTGCGCAAAACGTCCTTTCTGAACATCTTTCCGAGGTGGTAATCTCTACTCCTTATCACATGCATCGGATCCTTCGTGAACTTCATATCATAGACATTTCCAACAACGATGTTCAGGTAGGCATCCTTTGCATGATGGAAATCGTTCACATTACGGCATTTTGTGTAATATCCGCGTCCGACGTATTCATTACGGAACTGACTGACATTCCCGCCTTTGACATAGACGATATCTGTATCTTTAACGAATGTTTTCTTCAGAACATCAGCGATTGCCTTGACTGTCTGACTCGTCTCCACTAACTGCCTTGCCACGAATTTGTTCAATTCATCCTCAGAGAACCCATCTCTGCGAGTGAGTCTCCTGAATTTCTCCTCGGTCATAAGTTTACTGTCAAGGAGATGTTTCCAAAATCCAAACCTGCTCTTCTGTATCTCAGGTGCAATTGGGAACTTGTCAGTCTTTGTTATATTACAGTCCCTGCATGACAGCACCGTGTTACTGATTCCGTCGTCAACAACCTTTGATTGCGGATATATGTGGTCTATGTCGCAGATCTGATTGTTCCCAATGTCATTGAGATCGATCTTATTTTCGCAGTAAATACAGCGTCCTTCCTGGCAGTAATAAGCATACAGTTTCTTGCTACGGAGTCTTGCATTATCCTCAGATTCCAATGATGCCATTATCTCCCTGTTTGATTCAACGAAAGGCATCTCTTCATATCTCTTCAAGAGATCATCCTTACGTGACATCTTGCGCCCGTCATCCCTTGCTTCACGCGTGGTCTCGATGAATACCTTCTTCGGATTGTGACCGGTCACTTTCACAATCTCTTTGATTATCGAAACAGTGCGCCAAATCGAATGTTTGACCGCCGGTGAACAATACAGTTCGTCGACCATCCTGTATGTAATACTTCCGTCGGATGAACCTGTTACTTCAGCGTTCATTTTGTCTATCTGCGCTTTATATGTGAACCTGTCAGATAGGAGTTCCATCAGGTTAAGATTGGTCTGTTCCAGAGCAGTGATGATGTTCATTTCCCTTCCATCAGGGAATGCACACACAATGCCAGTAAGGAATTTCTCCGAAAGATTTCCCCAGTCTTTGAATTTGATCTTCGAAATCTGTTCAATCTGTCCTTTCGATAATTTTCCTTCATAATCCGAAGATAATTTAGCCTTCAATCTTTTTCTATCATCGCCGTAAATGGTCGACAATCTGATTATTTCCTCAACGAACCTGCGGTCTTTGAATGAATCTCCCAGGATGTTCCTCATTTTTGCCTCTACTTTCAGTGAAGATGCTATCTTATCATCCACACCGGTAATTCTGATGTCCTTTTCCCCTGTTCTCGAAGTGATGAAATCCGCGATCTTCTTCTTTGTCACTGATGCCTGACTCTTAACGAAAAGTTCCTCGACAAGATCTTTCTTCATACTGGGATCGAGACGTGTTCCGTTGACAGTTATAAGATTGATTTCGTTGTACAATTTGAAACGCTGATACAGCAGAGATGATTTTGGCATGACCTTCTCTGTCACAAGATACTGGCAACGGCTGATCAATCTGTTGATAAAACCGACCGATGTCTTCTCGATATCTATCTTCTCTTCAAGATTCCAAGGAGTTACCCTGCCCTCCGATGAATGCACCGCCCATGCATTCTTCGATTGTTTGTTCAACGGACCGACATAATACGGTAAGCGGAACGTACAGAGCATCTCGATTTTTTCCTTAACGCTACTTCCCTTCTCATCCTCAGATAACAAAAACGGATAGAATCTAGTCATGTTGTCCAGGATGCATGACAGTTCCATTCTATGCAAAGCATTCGGAAGGACACTGTTGTCCTTAGTCCTCTGTTTAGGCATGAATGTTCCATCCTCGATGCGTTTCAACATATTCTTCGTTGCTTCGCATCTGTCAAAATTGAAATCCTTCAGCTTTCCCTTGAGATACTTGCAGAAATCCTCCTGTGTACAGAATTTCATGTCCTTTGTATCTTTCGAACCTTTGACCATGCCTGAATATGCACAATAATTGTTAGCATCAGATGACTTCAGTATCTGATTGTACAGAGAATAATCGTTTCCATTCTCAACAGCGATTATTTTCAGCACTTGTTTCAGAAGCTTCAGATCTTCTTTGTGTTGATTATACTCGTCGATCTTCGCTTCCGATAGGAACTTGTGTCCGTTCAGCATTCCTGAAAGAATCCCCCAGTCGTAAATGCTCTTCATCATATCCAGAACATCGGTGCATTCTTCTCCGATGGCCGACTCGATGGCTGAACGATTATCCTCTATCGATGTGTTCTTCAACGATATCGTACCGACCTCATCTGCAATGGTCTTGTCAAGTTCTGGGAACATTGATGTCAACTTTGATGAACCGCCGGCAAGATAGGTGACAAATGCCTTTTGAACATCCGTGGTCGCAGAAAAAAGATTCAGAAGAAGCTTTTTCTTTTCAGATACGCCTTTGTTACGATCTATTATCACATCTTTTATTGCAGGAATGTTCTCGTTGATATCAAATACAAGTCCCAATTCAGAAGAGGCTTTTGACAGCATTTCTTCAAAAAGAGGTTCGAACTCTGGTATAGGTTGGTCAGATAGACCTTCGAAAAGAAAGTGTCCGCGGTATTTTATGATGTGATGCGCGGCGAGATATACAAGGCGAATATCGGGTTTTTCATCAGTCTTCATCAAATAGTCTCTGAGATGGTAGATTGTCGGAAACATCTTGTGATAATCCTTGTCCTTGAAAGCTGGATCATTGAAAACGGAATTTATCTGTCCTGATTTGCGATCTTTTAGAACCAGGTTGCTCTCATCCATCCTCATGAAGAATCCTTGATCGATTGAACAGACCTCGGCATCGAACAGCTCTTTGAGAAGACCTATCCTTTGATCTCTCCTATCGAGTCTGCGACGAGCACACCTATGAAGTCTGCGTTCCTCGGCTGTCTTTCCCTCATTGAAAAGATGTATTCCCCACATCGCTTTCCCGTTGAATTTCAATATATTATATTCTGGATCAGTCACTGCCCAACCAACAGAGTTTGTTCCAATATCAAGTCCGAGATAATAATCGCCGAATTCTTTCTTCACCATGATTGTACCAACCTTTTTTTTACTTGATGCGCTTTCTGTTACATTGTCAATACTAAGTTCAAATAAGGCACAGCCGAAACCGTCCGATTTTCGGACTCCGCGATGGCGGGATTTCGTATTGACGTTCCTGTTTCAATTCATAACTCTCTTTTGATAAATAGTTGATTTGAATTTTGGACAATGGCGACAAAGTATGTTCGTTGTCATGATGATTAACACCTTATTTCATCAAAATGACAGTTTGCATCCTTAATTAGTGAATTCCGTCTGTAATCACATAGCTTTCGCTCAAATGTATTGAAATCAAATTGACATATGTCGTTTCGTCGGCTCAAGGCTACCTTTCCGAATCGGAAGGCCGTATTTTACACTGGAACATACAATGAAAAGAAGCAAACTATGTGAACAGATACGACGTACAGACGAAAAATGATTACCATTTCATCAATGATAGCTGGGAATATTCGTCCGATTCCTCTTCCCTTTTGACATCATTGTTCTTGATAATCTTGTAAATTATGTCATTGATATCCCTGACACCTGAATCGAATTCAATGACGGTAGATCTGTATGTATGATAACAATCCACATACATACGCCCGATTCCACCGTACTGTTCCTTCGGAATGACTGCGTTCAATCCTTCATAACTAATGATGATATATCCGTTCTCCGACACTCTGACATACGGATTCAGAAGTTCGTACACATTGTACATATCCCTGCTGATGCTGCTGTTATTTCTGAGTTCCCACTTGTATCTGTTCACGACATATTGTTTGATGTCGTTGTATAGCTTATCATCATAGCATTGTGTAATCTTCAGCACCGTATATTTGTCGAAGAACACATGGATCCTTTTCCTCCTGTCTGATGAATCGATTTTGTTCTTCCAATAATATTCCGATATTCTGTCTGAAAACTTCTCCTCCCAGTATTTCACGTAGTATCTGACTGGATTGTTTCTGGGATAAGGTATCGTGAAAGTCTCAATCACACCGATATCGAATATCATAAGCAGTACTTACCATATGGGTATTTAATCCGATGTAGGTATAATTTGATGCAATGCTGACCTCTGATGAAGAATCTGTTTTATTGAAATCAATACATCGTAAGAGGTAACAAGATTCTCGCACCTATGATTGTAATTTGTTCTAACTACACAGTTCGTGAACGATGAACAATCCTGAAACTGACTCCGCCATCATTCATTCGAAACTGTACAGTCAGTACATCATTCTGTCACTTTTCCGCACACTTTACAATAGGCCCATGTTTTGTTTGTTTAAGGGGATAAAACTTTCAAAAATTATTTTTTTATACCATTAAACCGATTGTTTGTTATGACCTACCTGATACGTGAGAAATATCTGAGTATGATAAGGCCGTTCTATCATGAAGCGGGATTGATCAAAGTCCTTACCGGTGTAAGGCGCTGCGGCAAATCGACATTGATGCAGCAGATATCGGATGAACTGTCTAAGTCAGGTGTATGTTCCGGGAACATGGTCTTCATCGATCTGGATTCGAAAAAATACCATAATGTCAGATCAGTAAAAGAATTGGAATCCATAATAGATTCTCTGTTCAAAGAGTCAGAGGAACAGAAGTACCTCTTCATAGACGAGATACAAAATGTAAAAGGATTCGAGAGATTGATCAACGCATACAGGAACGACGGCATTTCCGTATTCATCACAGGATCCAATTCATATCTTTTAAGCGGTGAATTGATAACAAAACTTACTGGCAGGTATCTGGAATTCAGAATATGTCCGTTCTCTTTTTCAGAAGTACGTGACTATATGATATTGAATGGATCCGATTTCTCCCCGCAGGACAGTTTCAGGGACTATATCATCAACGGCGGATATCCGATGCGTTTTCAGTTCAAAGGAGAGGAAGAACAGAATGCTTATGTCAAAGGAGCGGTAGGCGAAACGATAACGAAGGACATACTGTTATCAAGAAAGGTGCGCAACAGAGCGCTGCTCTCAAAGATTATGGATTTCATAGCTATGAATCCCTCGTCAACAATTTCATCGACATCATTGACGAAATATCTCAGATCGGAAGGGATCAATACGAAAGCTTCCACGATAAACAATTATCTCGATCTGATATTCTCAAGCAATGTTTCATCAAAATGCAATCGTTTCGACATTATTGGGAAAAGGGCGCTGAAAACATTGTATAAATCATACCTTTGCGACACTTCGATCCATTTCCATTATCCAGTGCTCAGACAATCCTTTGAAATGGGGCACATCCTTGAGAACATAGTCTACAATGAACTCATCTCCCGCGGATATGATGTGTTTATAGGAAAAATGCGTGACAGGGAAGTAGATTTCATAGTGACAAGGAATCATTCATTAGCCTATATACAGGTCGCATATCTGATTCCTGATGAGAAGACCATGGAACGTGAGACAGCGCCGTTGATTGATATAAAAGATAATTATCCGAAATATCTGATATCGATGGATCCCATCGATATCGACATCCTGGGAATAAAAAAACTCAACCTGGTCGATGATTTCCTCTTAGGAGAAAAGTTCCAATTGTGATCGGAAGGGACTACAGCGATCCTTTGTTCTTTGCATATGCGATCCGATCTTCAGCAGCATATTTCGAGACGCTCTCTTGTTGGGTATTGGCATCAACGTCTCGTTTATCGTAGTTGCTTCAGACGTCATCATCAGAAGACACGGGTCCTTTGTCATTATGACCGAGTAAGTGCACGATGACCGCAAGTTAAATAGTCATGTGTCACGATAGAGTGTCCGGGATGCACAATGGGAATTTTCAACGAAAAAAAGATGGGGCTTATCCACACCCGTATCGTCTCAAGAACAAAGACGGATGATGATGCGAAAGATACAGAGACTCCTGAACAGGAGATCGTGAACGAGAATACAGATGCCGAGCCTATCGTTGAAAAAGAACAGAACGAGAATCAGATCGACAGCAATGATGAGGATCCCTCCGACGACGTCGTCGAAGAACGCGAGGAATTCAAGCCGATCGAGAGCAATCACGGCGTGGAAGGCGAAACTGTCGGTGTGATCTACGGAAATGTGGGGACATCATCATTCGAATGCCGCGTGACATCCGAACATCTGGAACGCTCAGAGTATGTCATGGTGGAACATCCCGATTACGGATTCGTATTATGTCAGGTCGGAACCCTTATGAGGAAGACCAATCTCTCATTGGAGAAGAGTGCGAATCTCACAGATGACATGAAGATCGATGACATAGTCAGTGCGCACATCGATGTCATCGGTTTCAGAGACAACAGGGGGCTCCTTCTGACACCCAGAACGACGTTCAAAGTAGGTTCCGAAGTGAAACGTGCAGATCAGGACACAGTAAGGAACGTCCTCGGTCTGAAGATAAATCCGAAGACTGACGGATACATAGGCGTACTTCACGGCCATGACCTTCCCGTTGCACTCAATATCAATGAATTGTTGCAGAGGCATGCATGCATCCTGGCGAAGACCGGAGGAGGCAAGAGTTACATGTCAGGCGACATCATCGAGGAATTGATGAAGCACGATGTCACCTGCATGATCATAGATCCGCACGGTGAATACGGTGCGATGAGGGATGTCGGAAAACAGGGGGATTCCAAATTCGATGTCACTCCCAGAGGATATGCGGAGAAGATCAACGAATTCTCGGTGTCCGCCGATCCGAATAACCAGATCATCAGACCGCTCAGATTCACATTCAAGAGTCTGGAAGCTAAGGAGATTCTTGATCTCACGAGAACGAAGGATGTCAAAGCATTCCTTCCTCCTATGAAAAAAGCGTTGGATCAATTGCGTGAAACGCCGGATCTGTATTCCGTGCGCGATCTGATAACGTTGCTCGAAGAGGACGGTTCCACGAAGAACGCCCTTCTGATCACCGAATTGGAATACATCGAAGAGATGAATATCTTCGCCAAAAGGGGAAATCACATCAATGAACTGGTTGAAAAAGGGAAGACGACAGTGATCAATCTCAAAGGCGTCCCTCCGGACATACAGCAGCTGATCGTGAAACGTCTCGCTACATTCCTTTTCGAACTGCGTAAGAAAGGAGATATCCCTCCGCTGATGTTCGTTGTCGAGGAAGCGCATAACTACTGTCCGCAGCAGGGTACCGTGATGTCATCCAAGCCGTTATCGACGATAGCATCCGAAGGAAGGAAGTTCGGACTCGGACTGATGGTCATCAGTCAGAGGCCTGCGAAGATAGACAAGAATGTTCTGAGTCAGTGCGGAACGCAGATAATTCTTAAAGTGACCAACCCCAATGATATCAAAGCGATAGCCAATTCCATTGAAGGATTGACCAACGGCATGACGGATGACATCCAGTCCATGCCGATAGGCATGGCGATGGTCGTGGGCGCAGGGATAGAATCTCCGCTCCTTGTGGAAGTGAGACCGAGGGAGAGCAGACACGGAGGTTCAGGAATCAAAGTACTGGAGGATTGACATCATGAATGATACGATAACAGAAGAGAAGATCGACAGATATCTTTCGATAACGAAGGAAGCATTGGACAAACTGAAAGTTGTGACCCCGGAACGTTCGTTCAGCCGGGATCTGTCCGACAGTTTCCTGGAGATGGCCACCTGTTATTACAACGATGCCAAGGAATTCCGTGCGAACGGTGATTTCGTAACGGCATTCGCTGCAGTGAACTACGCACACGGATGGCTGGACTGCGGTGCCAGGATCGGACTGTGGGATGTGGGCTGTGACGAAAGACTGTTCACTCTTTACAGATGAACGGCATGATGTCGGTTGATGAGCACGTGATTATCTCTGCATCATGGACATTGTCACTGACGACATCTTCTGATACATCTGTGAATATCGTATGACCGAGCATGCACATGGCCGCATTCGGCAATGCATCTATCGTCCTGGACATGTCATGTGTTTCCAGACCGAGATATGACGAGAACGATCTGGATAACGAATAGAGATTGGATCTTGTAGATTCCGCAAGGAACTTTTCCACACATTCCGAACCCTTGGTCATCAACCTCCTGTTTATCTCCTCATCGGAGAGTATGTCGCCTGTTGACAATGAACCGCTGAAAACGGCTAACGTGATATTGTCGAACTTCAACTTCGAATCAAGTATCACACCGTTGGGAGGGAATCCCGCTTTCTTCCTCACAGGGACGTGGGAATTGCACATTATCCCTGCGACATCTCCCAGTCCTCCGCCTCCGCGTATCTCTGCGATATGCGATGCTCTGAATGCATCGTTCAATGTCCTTCCTTCGAACTCTGCTGCACATAATGCGGACGCTATACAGCTGGCCGCCGACATACCCAATCCCTGACCGGACGGAAGTTCATTTTCTATCGTTACATCGAATCCCCTGTCGGAGATGTCCTTTATTGCAGACTCTGATATCCAGCAATCATCCTTTCTTCCGTCCATGGTGAATACTATCTTTTTGTCAGAACGTTCCTCCAATGTCACATACGAACCTTTTGAAAGTTTTATTCCGACACCAACCGAACCTGTGTTCAGGATGTCGTCAGTCCTCATCGGGCTGAAGAAACATGTTATGTGACCCGGACAGAATGCTGTTGTCATGCGTTCTCCGAACAATGATCCAATATCGCATTGGCGATGTCGACCTTTGTGCCGGTTATGTTCACGGAACCGTTCTCCGTCACCAGAATGGCTGAACTGGATGTCTTGCCTGCAGCATCGATGTCATTGGCGACAATGGCTGACAATCCGTAGGATTCCATGCGCTTCCTCGCTCTGGATATCAGTTCTTTCTCGCTCAATCCCGATTCGGCTTTGAATCCTATGACGAATTTACATCTCTTGGCGATCTGAGGCAACACTTTGGGCACTGACTTCAATTCAAGATCGATGTCCTCATCGCTGGATATCTTCCCTTTCCTCTTGGTAGCAGGTGAGAAATCGGAAAGCGCAGCGGGGACTATAACGATGTCATGCTTTATCGTCTTCACCATCTTCATCAGATCATCGACCGATTCGAATCTTTTTGTATTGATGTAATCCGGTATGGCCACACTGCATCCGCCCATCCACAATTCCGTATCTGCACCGCGTTCCAATGCGCGTTCCGCGATATTGAGGGCCATGAGCCCGGTGGAACGGTTGGTGATGATCCTCATGGAATCTATCGGCTCCTCACTGCGTCCTCCGATTACAAGTATCCTCTTTCCTGTCAGATCATCTTTCGACAGCAATCTGAATGCGAAAGAGATCACTTCCTCCTTCGATGCCACTTTCGCCCTCTGCCCCACGACCTTCGGACCTACGAATGTAACGCCGTATCTCTTCAATGTCTCGATGTTCTTCTTCACAGCGGGATTCCTGAACATCGCATCGTGCATGGCAGGTGCTATGACCGTCGGCACGCCCGAACCCAATGCCACCGTGGCCATGGATGTCACAGGCGTATCATCAATACCGTTCGCGATCTTCGAGATCGTGTTAGCAGTGGCCGGATAGATAATGAAGATGTCAGCAGATGATCCGCCAATCAGATTCACATGCTCAGTCTGACCTGTAAGTTCCGTTATCGGCTTCACACCGGATGCATATTCCATTGATAAAGGTGTAACGAAATCCTGTGCCGCTTCCGTCATGACCGGAATGACCTTTGCACCGTGACGTATCAGTTCACGTATCGTTGCAAAGCATTCCGATGCCGCAACACTTCCCGTGATACCGAGAACGATCGTTCTTCCTTTGAGTTTGCTGCTCTTCTCACAATAGATCTCTTCTGCCGGGTGCATCATACATCCTTCCTTTGATTGCTTCGATTACTGCATTCCTGACCTCGTCTTCAGTACCTGATGCATCGATCACAATGAATCCTTTTTCTTTTGCAACGTCAAGATATGCCGACCTTACCTTTCTGAGATATCCGAGTTTTTCGAATCTGCTCTTCTCCCCTCTCTTTCCTACGCGTTCCAGTGATATCTCCGGATCCAGATCCAGAAGTATGGTCATATTTGGTTCAGTAATCACTTTTGAATTGATCGATGACAGCCAACCGATATCCATTCCGGACGCTGATTGATATGCCAATGTCGATGCGTAATACCTGTCAGAGATCACCGATCTGCCTTCCGACATCCATTTTCTGATCATGTCTGTATGACATGCTCTGTCAGCTGTGAACAGCAACGCCTCAGCTTCAGGTGAGAGACTGTCATTCATCTCGACGAATTTTCCGATGTCACCGTCGGTAGGTTCTCTGGTCACCGTTACGCAATGACCTGCCCCTTCCAAGAATTCCTTGGTCTTCGCTATGACGGATGTCTTTCCGGCACCGTCTATACCTTCGAACACGATGAAAATCGGCATCATCATCCTCTCTAACGTACTCGTCATATTAATTTACTGTCTGTCAGACTTTTCTGAAATACAATAAAACATCCTCTTTTATTGATGTCTTGATCAAGAAATGTACCGGCACCCATATAGGTGCCGAAAAAAGTTTCACATGCCCAGGCAAATTACCTGACCAATCGGTACCAAAACCGCTGATATCTCTATCATATAAAAAGTATCAACCACCAAGTATATAACAGATGATGATGTCTCGACTTTGCAATTAAAGTCCTATGATTACATCACTTTACGTAGCATCCAGGGATAGTATGACGGTAAAGAAAACAGCTACTATTGAAAAAACGAGAGAAAAAGGTTTTTTACGTAGTGCAGAGTACACAATCATTATAACTACTGATTCTGGAAGAGCTGCGCCAAAAATATTCAAATGTTATTATTACAAACTTGAAAAATTATCAGTTGGTGGATACTGTTTGACAATAATGCCAAATGCAACAACTAGTGCTAGTGTAGGAACTCATGGCAGAGTCTATGGACATACTCATCAACCAAAAAATAAAGAGATTTATGTTGACGATGTAGTAATTGTTAAAAAAGAATAGGACGGTCAGTGTTTTATTCAAATTTAACCCATTGAATTTGTTTGATTGTAGATGACTTCAAGTGCAAAGCCTGATGCCGCATCGACACATGGAACCCATCAACAATATGATGAATTGCCGGTCGTATTGTCATCCTTTCTCATGAATGAAGCCCATCAACAGACATTAATATCCATCATCGTGTTCACAACCATATGAATGCACCCAGGCTGTTATCACCTTTGAGTGTACAGCTCTCCTTGACACACAGTTGTAACCATTGCTGTATCCACTGTTACAATCCTGACCGTCCTACGCCGAAATTAGAAAAATTTGACAGTGACATCAAGATACCGAAATTGGTCGATGAGCTTTCCAGGAACAAAGTGTTTGATGCTGTTGTAACAGGGGGAGAACCGCTTACTGACAAAAGACTTACAACGACCCTGCTGAAATCGTTAAAGGAT
The DNA here is from genome assembly GCA_045600635.1 of Candidatus Methanarcanum sp. Taxonomy (GTDB): domain Archaea; phylum Thermoplasmatota; class Thermoplasmata; order Methanomassiliicoccales; family Methanomethylophilaceae; genus Methanarcanum. The sequence goes on along the minus strand of JAZRYJ010000003.1, from coordinate 4,957 downwards.
GGCGGTATGAACATATACCTCAACACGAACCTTACCTTGATGGATCAAACCTTCATCGATGGTCTGGGCGATTGCATACCCGGGATACTGACATCGATACCTTCTCTCAGTAAGGACAGCTGTGATAAGATCACCAAAATGAACGGAAGTTATAACAGGATAATGAATGGCATCTCGCTGTGCGATGATAACGACATAATCGTGGGTGTGAACATAGTATACTCGAAATATACTGACTGTACATTGGAATTGATCGAAGACCTTTTGAAAAAACACGAAAACATAGACCGCTTGTCGATATCTCCCGTGATACCCCCAGCATATGATGTTCGTAATAAGAAATTCAAATTAACATCTGAGGATCTGATAAAGGTAAAGGACATGTTGCTGACAATACACGAAAAATACAACATCACGGTAGGTTGCAACACACCGTTGCCGGTGTGCATTGTGGGAAACGAACTTCATAGCATCGGAAGGATATCTGCATGTTCCGCAGGATCCACAAACTGTACCGTTGATGTCTCTTCCGGCGATGTTATGTCCTGTTTCCAATACGAACATGTTTACGGAAACATTTACAAAGACGGCCTGTCTGAATGCTGGAATCGCATGAAGGAATGGAACGACAACTTCCTGCTCAACGAAGAATGCAGAGGTTGCAGCTATGTCGATGTGTGTTTCGGAGAATGCAGAATATTGACAATACAGAAAAACTCCTATGATCTGAACAAAAAAGCCGTGGAAAATCTGAAGATACCCGACATCCCTCCTGCAGATGCCGGTCACAGATTCAGAGTCAACGAATCGATGAGATTGCGTAAAGAAGACGATGGATACATCATCTTATCCAAAAACAATTACATATACGCTCCGCCACAGTTGGTTCCGCTTATAGATTATTTCATGGAAAAGAAGGAATTCTCCATTCCAGAGATAAAGGATGATGTGGAGATCAATGATTTGTTAATGAAAATAATCGGAATAATGGTTGTAAAAAATGCGCTGATAGACCTTGGACCATTGTAACAGTTTCCATACTATATCGCGGTCTCATCGATCTCTGAATATCAATTATTTCAAATTCCATCCCGCAGCGACGACAATATCTTCTCCGGATCGCCGTAGATCATCACCGTCTTCTGTCTGCCGGTCTGCCCGCGGATTATCTCCGTCCTACAACCTGTGATCTCTTTGAAAAGCGATTCTATCTCCTTGTTCGCCCTTCCGTCCAGAGGCGGTGCCTTCACACGAACGGAAAGTCTCTTCCTCCATTCATCCACACCCTCCGTACCGGATCTGTCCGACCTAGGTGAAACTGACAGGTCGACCTCCAACCCTCCGGCGACGATACGTGCGGCATCCGTGACATCCATGATGACTGATAATGAGTACCTTAATAAAAGGCAAACTTATTGTGATGACCATGGTCGCAGACCCTCAGGAAATGGATTTCAATGAACTCACCTCCATATGGAGAACAGAGAAAGCCAACGGAGGTCTCGTGCCAGTGAGAAAGGATCTCTATCCGGCAATGAGAAGACTTCTCGAAAAACAGAAGAAAGAGTATGAGAAGTGTCTCTCCATGGATACGTCATCATTGCTGTTCGACGGTGCATCCGGAAAGATGAAGAATATCACAGAGACTATAAAGGACATCGCCGAACGCAGGATGACCAAGATATTCGCAATGGTCCAGCGTGCATCGATGGGTGCCAACAATACTATTGATGCGATGACCCCAGAAGAGAAAGAACTCTACTTATCTGTACTTGAAATATCCAAAAAACATTGGGAAGAACTGATCTTCAAGAAAAAAGCTGTCATACCCGATATAACTGAACCGGATAAAATGCCTGAACCGGTGAAGGAAGAACCGACAGTCGTTTCCAAAGTTGTAGAAAATGTCGTTGATGAAAATTCAAAGACACCTGTCACTGAGGTCCCTGAACCGTCTGTTGTGAAAGAGAAGAAGAAAGAACAAGAGGTTACTGAGATCGATGAAGAGGATCCTGAAGAGAATCCTGTAAAAGATGTCGAAGAACCTGTAATCAAGCAACCTGTCTCAGAACCCATCAGAGAAGATGAGGACGGCATGGTGCTTATACGCATACTCGAGGATCTTCCGAAATTCTCCGGACTGAACGATATCACATACAATCTCAGAAAGGAGGATGTCGTCCGCATGCCGTCGATATTCGCCGCTGCCCTAATCAACAGAGGTGTCGCATCACAGATCAGCCTTTGATGATACGTGTATCCCCTTTGAACTCCAGACAATCCAGATTCATTCTTTTTATGCCTGATATCTTCGAGACGGTCTCTCTTGCAAGATCGGGGGTGTTGTTGTGTCTGCTCAGGTGTGCCAAGAACACCTGTCTGTTCTCATTCTTCATCGTTCTTTTGATGGCTTCAGCTGTCGCGATGTTGCACATATGACCGATATCACTGTCGATGAGTTTCTTCAGATTAAGCGGATACGGACCGTAATCCAGCATCTTCTTGTCATAATTGGATTCCACCAATGCTATATCGGCTTCTTCCAGGGCATGTTCGATCGGATAGGTGAACTTCCCTGTGTCCGTGGCCAGGAGTATCTTCTTACCGTCAGCGACAAAATAGTATGCTGACGGCTCGACCGCATCATGGGATGTGGGCAACGCTGTTATTGTGATGTCGGAGATGTTGAATGAATTCATCATCGATATCTCCTTGAAATCCACATTGCCGAAATTGGATGCGTTATAGGTATTCCTGTTGCAGAGTATCGGGATCCCCAGTTTCCTTGCCGTAACACCTGCTCCCGATGTGTGATCGGTATGTTCATGCGTTATCAGCAAAGCATCGATGCATGAATCATCCAATCCGTTGAGGTCCATCAATGATTTGATCTTCCTGAAACTGATGCCGGCATCTATCATCACTGCCGTATCATCGAACTTGATAACGTAACAATTCCCGTCGCTACCGCTGGCGAGAACATGCACTTCCAATGACATCTCAGATTCTCTTCTTGTAGATAGAGAACAGGACATCTCCCCTGGACACTATTCCGAGAAGAACTCCTTTTTCGAGGACCGGGACACGATTCACACCCAATTTTTCCATGGCCCTCAGCAACTGCATCACCAATGCATCAGCTGATGTGGAAAGTACAGTACGTGTCATTATCTCTTCCACTTTGGTGTTGGAGATGATCTCAACAGCATCTTTCACCATCTGATCGTCAGAGCTCTGATCCCTGTACTGGACAAGGAGATCGCTGCCGATACCGCCCGCTTCATCCACTCTCTTTGCATACTTCAGGAACAACCTGATTATATCGTCCTGACTCAATATTCCGATCATGCGGTTCTTCTCATCGACCACCGGAGCTCCCGTAAGATTCTCCACTGCCAATTTCCTTGTTGCTTCCCTTACTGTATTCTCAGGCTTCAGTGTTACCACGTCTGTGGTCATGATGTCTCTGACTTTGAGTTCTCCCATAGGCTCATTATCCTCTGCAGAGGATATATTACTTTGGTAGAGGAGAACTGCGTTCGATGACTATTTCTCCACTATTGCAGATCCGATTATCTTGTAAATATTATGAACGTACCTGTCGACTCCGTTTTCTGGCTCATTTTGCATTCATATACAGGATCTGAACATGAACTTTACCCGCAGGTAAAAATAAACATGGGGCATGTTCTCCGTAATAATATTACTTTTTTGATCTTATGATTACATGTGCCAATGCGAACAATGCCAACACGATTGCCATAACGGATAATATGAACATCACATTCTGCTTATTATCTTCTTTCGGCTGGTCGGGTTCAGGTTCCGGTTCAGGTCCCGGCTCTGGATGATCCCCGAAGATCACCACGAAATGGGAAAAGTGACCGGTAACAAAAGATACGAGTTTCGTCTCAGGATCGTACGATGCATCGAATTTCTCAGATTCTTCGGTATCCTCATCAAAATAGTAGACTGTAACAATGTCATATGATTCCCCCTCCTTGGGTTCGACCGGCATCCTGACTGTAACATCTCCATTCAGTTCATGAATCACCATATCATTGAGTTTGGCTTCAGCGAATATGATGGTGTTGTCTCCGAAGAACTCCTTTTCCTTTTCACTGCATTCAGATTCGTCCGCAAGACCTACTGTGAGAATGAGTACATCCTGTTGTTTAGCCTCTCCAATGAGTTCTTTCAAAACACTGCTGTCCATGGTGATCAAACCTGACGATGATTCAAATATCACAGTCTGTTCTTTCTCATCCATGCTACTTATACACTTATATGGCATCTGGAATTCTGTTTTCATCTGACCTTCGCCAAAAGCAGCAATTCTTATTTCGGTGACTGATTGACCAATTGTTTTCTTAACGATCCCAAGTTGTTCTATTGCTTCTTCAATTGATTCAGGTAGAACCCTAGCAACAGCAATAGTTTCTTTAAATTCAGTTTCCACATTAACAGTAGAAATGATTGATGGGACTTCTTCTGATGCATCTACTTCAGTATGTATATGTTCAACATCATCAATAGTTACAGTTATTTCCAAAGTTCCGTCAATATATGTAGTTTTATTATTCACTATTTTTTCTCCGGATTCAGTCACAAAAGTATTAGTCTCTGTAACCTTGTCCTCATATTTTTTAGAAATCGTACCTGAAGATTCTTCTGAACGAACACAAATTGTAACATCATTGATTATATTTTTCAAAGTGTACATTCCGATAGCACCCATATCTGTACCGCCTATAATGACACTTTTCACTCTGTAATCTTCTTCAGCTACAGCATAGAATATAAAATCAGAATTCTTTTGGCGCTCTTAGAATTTGTGGGGTTGCTTATAAATGGTTTCGGTAACTGATCTTCAAAGTATTCGCTGCGCTCACACTTTGAAATCCTCGGCCGACTGCGTCGGCCTGCGGGAGAAGATAGGCTCCGCCAACGTTCCTTT
>JAZRYJ010000002.1:0-43311 GCA_045600635.1 Candidatus Methanarcanum sp. | reverse complement strand
GTTTTCCGTAATCTCTCGTATTCTGAGCATAATTTGCGATGATGTTATCTCCGGTGGGATCGATCTGTTTGATGATGTTCGCAAGACTTCTGACTGTGAATGTCTTATCAGTAGAGGATAACGGTTTCTCCACCTTCAGATATCCGCTCATCACTCTTCCGTTTGAATATGACTGTGCTCTTCCTTCGGAAGGTGTGAAGTTGAAGCCTGCTCCCTCAAAAGCTCCAGTGGAACCGATGAACTCCCTCTTGAATTCTGTGAATTCGGCCTTGGTTCCATGGTGCATCTGCAGAAGGTTTCCGTTCTTATCGACTACCTTGGACTTACCGAAGTATTCCTGCTGAGCTTCTGTGAGCCGTCTGCCTGCGGAATCTTTTCTGGTGGAATACCTGACAGAGGCATCCCTGTTTCCGGAACCGAATTTCTCAACGATTCTTTCCATATTACCAGTGCTAAATGGAATCGCTTCGTCAATCGTTACATTCCTTCCCCTGGAAACAAGTGAATCGGACGAAAACTTCTGAGGTTTAAGGTTCAGCGATGTATCTGCTTTGGAATACTTATTCTTGCTGTTGAACAGAAGTACAGGTACCTTTGAGAATCCTGCCCTTCCAAGCATGAGCATTCGGTGTCTTCCCTCATGGCCCACTACATTGGCAATTCCTTTACGCTCATCGATATCCAGGAACATGGGAACGTCACCGAGCTTGCTGAAATCAAGATCTCCGTATCCTGCTGTCTCTGATTCGATTCGGTCTAATGTAACCGTGTTGGATCCTGTGGTGAGCTTGAGGAAGTCCATAGGACTCATATAAGCCACATAAGCCTGGGCATAATTCGGATTATCAGCAGCAAACATTCTGAGCTGTTTCTGAATACGTTCGTCAGTCCACGCTGCTGTATCGGTTCCAGTAAACTGGAGTCCGATCTTCTTGAGCCTTTTATTTACCTCATCGATCCTTCTCTTAGCCTTAGTCGGTGCCTTTGAAGACGAATCTTCAAGATCTCTGATAATCGATTCAATATCAAGACCATCAAGCCATGAGTCATCGATTTCATAATCGAGATCTGCATCATCTACCAGAAGATCTTCAGCATTTCTTCTTGATGACTTCTTAACGGAAGAATCCAGTTCAGAATTGGCCATGCTCTGATCTACCATGCTCTGCCAGTCCTGGATGGTAGACATCACCTTCTCGTCAGAATACATCTCCTCACGATATTTGTTCTGCTCTTCCATATAACCAGAGACGGTATCCATGAATCCATCGAGATTGCCAACATTGAATTCTACAGCACCCTGGGGAGCACACTCCTCTGTGACGTTATCGTAGACGTTAAAGTCATAGTGGAGCTTGTAGTAGTTATCCTCATCGGCAAATTCGTAGAACACTGGAAGCATGCCCTTATTCAGACAGTCAGCTACATACATGTTTACAGTGAGCTTCGGATCGCCTGTGGCCTTGATACCAGTCTCACCAGTGTAGAGATCAAAGTCACCATGACCTGCAGCACCCTTCTTCGTTGATACCTTTACGATACCGTCAGCGATCTGCTGATTCAGTTCTGTGATGATATCAACAGCATTGGAAGCTGTGATCTGATCGTATCCGTTATCCTTCATCCACTCGGCAAGAGTGGTGGACTCGCCATGATAGTTCATAGCTGAGATGGCAAGTGTATTCTGAACAGAGGTGTAATCCCTTGCATACTTCAGATTTGCCAGTTCGTTAACGATGGTAGGCAGTGAAGATCTGTGGTAGGGAATGACATATCTGATGTTGGGATCCCGAAGAAGCTGTCTGATCAGATAATCTCCGTATCCAACACCGATGGTGCCGATGTTCTTCGTGTATCCGTCCTGCTTCATCAGCTCGACTGCCTCAGAATAGTTAACACTCTGAACTGGCATGGTCACACCGAACTTATCCTTGAAATACTGGGCCATGTCTTTATCTGCTACCAGAGGTGCAAGCTGTCCCTGGTCATTGATATACATGCCTGCATATTTCTTCGCAAGTTTGGCAGGACTGGTCTCCGTCTCTCCGATAGCTGAAAGTGCATCCACATTTGATGCCCAGTAGGATTCATCAAGGATGTTGTACATTACTGACATGTTGATCTTCGCACCCATTTTACCGAAGAGCTTTGCAAAGCTGATCTCTTTGGTATAAGCATGCATCGGAAGGTCTCTCATGGCAGCATCGGCAAACATCTGCAGGTAGTCAAAGACATATTCTACCTTGAAGTCTGAGAAGGACTGTGTACGGATTCCTGCGATTGTGTAAAGGTAATCCTGGAGGGACATTCCCTTTACGGTATCACTGAGCAGTGCGATCTCACTGTTATAGGGAGTAAATCCCTGTGTGAGCTTCGGTGTGGCTGTTCCGTATCTTGTCTTGATGAAGGTGAGAAGCTCCGGATATTCCATAGAGATCTTTCTGATACCTTCCTTCGTAACGAGATCGGATACCTTGATCTTCTTCTGGTAGTATTCATCAGACTGGATCCTGGCATCAGCTTTCTGAGCAGGAGTGAGGGATCCCTCTTTCTTTTCCTTCTCGATCAGCTTCTGAACCTTATCCTTCGCTTTTTCCAGTGCAGTTTTCTTCTTCTCAAGCTGTTCCTCAGCCTTTGCTACAGCCTTTTCCCTCTGAGGGATCTTCTTTTCGGAAGTCTCATTCTCCAGGAGTCTACGCTTGGTCTCAAGATTTTCCTCTGCGAGAGTGATATCCTTTTCCTTAACCTTTACAGCATCCTGGGCCTTTCTGAGGTTCTCCACATAGGATTCCTGTTTCTTAATGGTCTCGTTATCCTTCAGCAGGGACTCGATATCACTGGTAATGCTTTCGATCTGCTTAGGTGTGAGATTTCCCACAGAGATATCTTTTCCGTCCTCGATCAGAAATCCTGCACCAGGATTATGCTTTTCTACCGATCCGTTCCACTCGGAAACGATGGTATCTGCCCATTCCTGGATGTTGAATCGCTTTGCCTCTACGAAGCATCCCAGGCAGGCAGTCTCATAACCTGCTTTTCTCATGGCCTCATTCAGCAGGTGAAGATTCTCCTGTGTGAATTTGTAAGTCTGAGAGATCTTCTTTCCTGTACCATCATCCAGGGAAAGCACCTTGTCCATGAACATGGATGCAGCATCTCTCTTCTTACAGATGGTGGTGAAGTCGAAGTTTACCGGATACTCACCGTTCTTTACCATGGCTGAGAAGATGTACCGTCCAGTATCGGCATCGTAGGTGATCTCTGCATTAATGCAGTCTTCCAGGCCGATGAACCTGTAGGTGACTGCAGCATCTGTCATGAATTTCTCCATGGCATCGAGGACATGCTTAATGTTGGAGAGCTTCTCGGCACCGTTCTTGTTCTTTCCTGCGATCTTCTCAAGGATATCAAGAGTGGTGTATTTCTTTCCGTTCTCAAGGATTTTGGCACTTCCGGATCCTGCTGCAGGAAGGATGAACTTCTGCATCGGTGTGTTGTAGGTTCTCGGACTTAACTGCGTTTTGTTTCCGGTCAGATTGACGGTAGCTGCAGCGATGCCAGAAGGAACTCCTGCGAACTCACTTGAGGTGAAATTATTGCCGATTCTGGAATAGGTATCACCTGCATCCTGGAGACCTTCATAGAACATGTCTCTGATCTCACCGATCTTATCAGACCAGGATCTGACGATCTTGCCCTCTTCACTGTAGGGATCGATGCCTTTATACATCTCCTGGATCTTCATGAACAGATCTGTAAAGAACATCTTCAGACGTTCCCATGCACTTCTGTTCTCATTCCGTAATTTATCCAGTTTCTCACCGATATTCTCATCTGTGAACATGGTCTGCATGGAGTCTGCGATGACCTCATCGAATGCCTCTTCATATTTGAGAGTGGGATTTCCGTTCTCATCCATGCTGTTATAGATCTGCTTCTGGACGAGTCGGTCGAGGTCTTTTCCATATTCCTTTGCGATGAAGTTAGCAAGCTGTCTGTACTTCTTCGGTGAGAAGTCCTTCATGAAGTGGGTAAACTCATGAGCTGCTGTGTAGAGGATAACACCTTCTCCATCGATGCCTGCATTGGTATCGATATAGATAGTACCATTGCTTCGGTACATACCATGAGGAGGTACCTCTCCAGGTGCGAGGCCAAGCTCGGCCCTGGTAGCTTCGTCTACAGTGATCTTTCCATCGACCACCTTTGACGTATAGAATGCAACGTCATTATGTGTCACAAACCTTGCAATACGCTTTACAGCATCTACCTGCAGTCTTCTGTTCTTATCCAGTGCACTGTAGGAAGATTCACCGATGAAACGGATGCCACCCTTGTTGCTTACGTCAGCAGTATTTGCTGCGAGGAAGCTGCTTCTGCTCTGATCGGAGATCTTTGTGTCATTCTTTCCGAGATTGTAAGCGAACTGTCTCTGGGCAGGACTGAGGTCTGCAAAGAAGGAACTGTTGCTGATCTTCTCGATATCAAGACCTACCTGTCCGTAATTGTATCCCTCTGCAACACCGAGTATATAGTCCCTGGTGGAAAGATTACCCTTCTCCGTTACCATTGATTCAAGCAGTGCGTTAGCAGCTTTTACGGAGAGTCCGTTTCTTTCAATGGCATCGAATGCAAGTGCCTCTTCTACCGTTCCGAATGACAGATCACTGGCCTTGACCTGCTGACCATTGGACAGTTCGATCACCGTACCGTTCTTTCCTGTCTGAACTACACTGCCAAGCTCGACCTGCTCTCCGCTTTCTTTGATCTCAGCCTTTCCAGACTCGGAGAGATCTTCTGACAGCTTCTCGACTCTCGATTTGGCTCCAGTACGCTTTACATACTGTCCGACCATATCAATGCTTGATGCACTGACTCGTTTGGATACCCTGTCCTCAAAACCGCTATCGGCAAGGATTTCCTCTGCAGCAAGCTGAACGTCAGCGGAACCGAGCTTGATGTCGGCATCCGATGTGATCTGCTTATAAACAGCATCAACAGTCTTCTGATCGGAATTAATACCCTTCTGCTCCAGGAATTCCTTGATCTCGGCCTTGGTAGCATTCTCCTGCATGGATTCGCTTACCTGGTCTGCAAGCATGCCGATATCTCTGTACTGCTTATTAGACAGTTCTGACTGCCCACTGGACTCTGCTACGGATCGTGCAAGATCCTGTGCCACACCGTTATTCTCACCGTAGTCAGCATAAACAGCTTCGGCACCGAGGGCATGAAGTCCCTTGCCTGCCTTGGTCATATCTGATCGGTATCCATGATACTGAACAGCACCACCGACTCCTGCCATGGCTCCACCGGAAATAGCACCACCAACACCTGCACTCCACAGCTTCTTCATCATATTTATTGCAGCCTGATCAGGTTCGTTTTCATCGATATCCTTCTGGATCTCGGACTGTGATCCCAGGTTCGCATACTCTAAGATGGTATTTGCGATCTCTGTTGCGATCTCCTCGGATGCCTCGACTCCCGCCTGCTCAAGCATGTTCTTGATAAGCTGAAGTCTCGTCTTCGGTGTTGTTGTGTTATTGAGGAACTTATCCATGGAGACTTCCTCAAACAGCATCTCGGCCACACCAGATGTCAGTGCACCGAATGCGATCTGCTCGTTTGATGCACCCTGCTCAAACAGATCCTTTGCTGTAGTGGATGCGGATGACATACCCATCAGAGTGGTGTATCCCATTCCCATGGTAGCTCCACCGACCAGTGAATCCATACCGGACATCAGTGACTGGTATACGTCTCCTGCTGAGATTCCGAGAACAGCACCCTTGCCAGTCTCAGGATCATACCCGAAAGCATCATTAATAGACTGTGCTGTGCCTCCTCTGATGGTCTGAGCATGGCTTAACATCTCATGTGCTTTGCTGTAGGGATTTACACCGTTACCAGATGCCATGTTCATCACATCGTCAGCAAATGCGGTGACTCCACCGTATACATTCATCGGAACTGATGCAGCATTGTAGGCGATCTTTTTCAGTGTACTGGTCTTGTTTGGATCGTTGAACTCATCGGAAAACCGTTCTTCATGTCTCCTGCCAAGCTCGATGGACATGTCATCCAGGAATTTGTTCGCAGCTTCCGGGCCGAAGTTCTCATCATTAAAGATGGCATAGTACATGCCGATCTCGTCTTTTGTCAGCTCATCCCAGTATTTAGCCTGGCCATCCTTGATGGTGGAAGCATAGGTATTTACAGAATATGGATCAGCACTGTATGCCCTGTCGAAGTCTTCCTTGCTTGCATTAAGGTAGAGTCCGAGCTTATCGCTTACCTCTGGAGCCTGGTTCTGTCCTGTGAAGAATCCTCTGTTCGCATCGTACTGCTCATCCTGCAGGCGAAGATCGTCCTGCGTAGGGCCTTTGTAGGTTCTGTCAGCAGTCTTACCTTTCTCTCCCCAGTCCTGGTAGTAGTTGTCCACTACACCGTTTCCTGTGTCATACTGACGTTTCTGCATGGTGAGAGAGTCTCTCTCTCTGATCAGATCCCTATTCTTCTGGTTGAACTGCTGCTGAAGCATGAAGTCCTCACCTTCAGAGAAGTTCTTACGCTGACCGAAATAGTCCGATGTATAATTCTTATCTAACGTAGAATTGATCTCTTCCAGTCTTCTGTCGATGCCTTTTGCTACATCGGATCTGTACTGGATAGCTGATGCATCCCTCGATGCACCCTTCATATCATTCAGTCCTGATGACTTGATATCATAGCTGAGCTTTGAAGGAAAATAATCTGGAGCATAGGAAGAACCAGTATCTCTTTTTACAGTTTCCGTCCTTTTCGGATTGGCATCATAGAATTTTTTAAGGGCCTCCGTTACGGAATCGTTCTGTACCTGGTAGTCCTCTTCCTTCTTTTTCTTTTCCTTATAGGATCTCAGTGCATTCCCTACGGAACTGTTATTTGCCATTTATTTACCTCGTCTGTAATGCTCAAGTCCTGAGTAAAGTGCTGTCTTATATGCATCCGGTGCTGAATTCATCTCACTTACAGCTGCGTTATATCCGCTTCCTGCTGCGATTCCAGAGAGATAATGTGCCCACTGCTGAACTGTCCATCCGCTCTTCTCATCCTTCTGAGGTTCAGGAGTAGGTGTGGGAGTCTTTGATCCACCGGAACCACCACTGGATCCACCACTGCTTGCCCTCGCTGCAGCTGCAGCTTCTGCCTGCTGTCTCTGCCACTCAGCATCGTCTCTTGATGCAGCGAACTGTCTTTCGGCAAGATCCTGTGCAGCCTGCTGAATAGCTAACTGCTGCTGACGGATTTCCTGCTCTTCTGCCCACTGACGTTCTGATACTTCCTGCTGATAAGCACCGAATGCGGAGTTTCTGTCACTCTCATAAGCACCACGATCATTTCCGTAGAGCTGATTGTACAGGTTTGTATAGTAGCTTCTGTTGGTGTTGAACTGGTTCAGCTCCCTGTCATACTGAGTCTGGTAGGCACTATTCGCTCTATCGTAGTCCCTTTCCCACTGGTTGACTCTGTCACCGAACTCACCGTACTCTGTGTTATACAGGCCCTGGTACATGCCGAGCTGATCCTTCAGATCCTGTCCTTCATCCCTGTATTTGTTATATGCAAGCTGATACAGCTGAGGCATCATGTCATTGAGATTTGTAAGATATCCCTGGTATGCCTGGTTACCTGCTGTGGCAGCATAGCTGTTTCCGTAACCACCTGTCAGTGCTGTGGTCTGGCCAAGGGTATCCATCATGGCCATACGTCCACCAAGAATGTACCTGTCCTTGTACTGCTGATAGAGGGTATCAGCATTGAAGTCATAGGTGAATGGCTTTCTGTTTTCGATGGCAGATGCGGTGTCCTTTACCTTCTGACCGTAGGTTCCACCATTCCAGTCATTCAGTGAGACCTTGTTTGCGTTAGTGGTATCAAGCGTTTTCTTTAATCCCTGAAGCTCTGCAGACTGCTTGTATGTCTGATTAGCATCCATCTGAGCTTTCGCAGCATTGGTAGCTGCACTCGTCTGGAACTCTTTATAGCTCCATGCCATTTTCATCTCCCCTTTCGTCATCAAGACCAGGCACTACCTCTCCACCGAGATCTTCGCTTTCATCATCAAGACTCGGAGGTATCCATTCACCGAGATCTTCATCTTCATCACCCAGATCCGGAGGTACCCATTCACCGAGATCTTCGTTTCCATCGTCAAGATCGGGAGGTATCACCTGTTCCTTCCTGTATAAGACCGTCACTGTCGGTTTACATACCGCAGTGTTGCCTGTTGTGTTCCTTACTGTGACCTTTGCCTGTGATGCGTCAGTAAGGCCGAAGGAAATGATAGAGAATGCTCCGTTTGACATATCAAGACCACAGATCCCTGCAGGAATCCACCCTTCCTTTGATGCGTCAAGGAGCAGTGTGTAAGTACCACCACCACCGACCAGGTGTTCTGTTCCGCTCACCGTATCGACCTGCATGGCCTGGGACTTCAGTTCCATGATCTCCTTTGTATGGAGATTGGCGATCTCGATGGATGCGTACAGGTTATCCAGTTTCGAACGGATGTTTCCAAGAATCGAGATAGCTGTATCGGGAGAGGATACGATAGCAGTTCTTACCGATCTTGTAATGGATTCTATGTCGATGGACGGAAGGTCTGCTGTGGACTGGTTCACTGCATAGTTCAGATCCTGCACTAACTGGAACAGGAATCTTGTAATATCTCCTACCTGCTCCTCAGCAGTCCTTCCGATGATATTTGGAAGTGAGAAGTTAAACATTAAAGATCACTCCCTTGCTCGATAGTCTTTGTGATGGAATAGATCTTCGCATCACCTCTTCCGATGATCCGAAGTCTGAAGTGGTCACACCTCTTTGGCTTCACGTTGTAGGAGAAGCTCCGGAGGGACGTTCCTGTCACAGATGCGACATGCTCCCACTCACCCATTGAGTCATACTGGATATAGAACATGATGCGTGTTCCGACCTCCATTGCGATCCTCATGATGAGCTTCGATACATACTTCTTTGTGACGTAGGACATGCCCATGATGCCTGTTTCCACCATCCATTCGATGGGATCCTCATCGAGCTTTCCGCTTCCGCATACCGTTCTGATGGTCTTGGTCTTGCTGTCGATGTAGTACATCTCATCACTGCCTGCACAGAACTGATCCACCCTGGTCTCATCCTCCCTGTGCCACATGCCGTAATCGGTATCATAGACAAACAGGTTCCAGGTCTGATCCTGCTCAGACTTCATGGAGATGTAATACTTATTCATGAAAGCACCTGCCACAGCTCCGTTCCTCAGCTTATCGGAGAGGGATTCATCGACCGCTGAGTATTTGATCTTGCCGAATGCCTGCGAGATCTCCATAGGAAGAGAGCCATTGTACATGCAGACTCCGTTCCTGGATTTGTAGAACAGGTTTTCGTTTACGATAGCAAGGGACTTTCCTGCACCCTTCATGACTCCTCTGCAGGGAGTGCTCTGTATCTGATAGTTCGCAGGATAGTTTCCATAGACTTTGTGCATGTAGTTTTCCTTGAAGAAGAGAGGGTATCCAAGGTAGCTGATCGCACCAGTCCATTCACCGTCCGTACCGCAGGAAGCTGTATAGCTGTCTGTGGAGATTCCGAGATAGGAATTCCAGTTCTTGAAGTCACCGAGCTTTGATGCATAGATCTCGTTGACCGTATCTCCGTTTGCATTCAGACCGTATCTGCATCCCCACAGACGGTTATTTGACTCCACAATGAAGTCCATATCAGGCATATACCTGGAGAGGGTAAGTGGCTCAGACTGGGTCTGAACGGTATCAGAAAAGCCTACTACCACGATGTAATCATTCTTTCCGTCCTCTTCTTCATCATGATAGAGATCGTACAGGATGCTTGTGGCATCGTTCAGATCCTTTGAGGACGTGAATTCCGCTGTGATACCGGAGATCTTCACTCCGTCCCACTGCTTGAAATTCTTAGCGATGTTTCTGCCACTGATGCGGATGTAGGTAGTAGCTACTGGAGACCAGATAGCAGTAGCATCTGCATATACCTTCAGTGAATGAGGTGTAGTGGATGTATCGATCCAATACTGGCCACCCTTCGGATCCTCCGGTGCTTTGTCAGAGACGGTCACATCGCTGTACACCGTTCCGTCCACCCTGCTGATCTGATATGTGACAGTTCCTGTGGTCTTGAATGTAGCTTCGATATCACCGCAGTCACTGAGATCCTGTGTGTTCACATAGACCTTGTCTGGCATGATGATGATGTAAGCTCCCATGGAGATCAGCTGCTTCGGGGTATCTGAGAGGGTAATACCCTTCACTGCCTTACCGTCTACATAGAGCTTTCTGTTGTCCACATAGCACAGGTCATTCTTATAGGTCATGCCTGCGGTGCTGTGGCTCTCTCCCTCTGGATATTCGAAGGTGCCTCGTTTCCGTCTCGGTGCCAGGACAGGGAAGTAATCCGATGCAAGATTCTTCATGTCATAGAACTGGCCATCGGGAACCGAAACACCATGGTTATATCCATTGAAGTTTGAAATAACAAAAGGTGTGGATGGGATCTCTGCCAATGTGGATAATCTCATGTCACACCTCCTTAAAAGTAAGTATGTACTTCTCCTAATGGCATGTGTGCTCTGTTGTAATCATCAGAGAAGATGCTATAGGTCTCGTTAAACTTCATTACGCTGTTGTTATACCTGGCATATTCGCCGTTATAGTAATCGATCCATGATTCCATCCAGAACAGGTAGACATCGTCATATGGAGCCTTTACAAGCAGTTCTGTGGTGATCGGTGTATCATCTGTGTACCCATGGAACTCGATGTCTTCCCCATCCTCATGGGTATCGATGATCATCCGCTTCACCATACCGTCCAGTTTGGACAGCCACTTGATCTTCTCCGACTGCGTATAGCCATTCGGTTTTAAGGAATCAATGCTGTTGATAGCATCAATGATCGTCATGTTTTCCCTCCCGATGCAGGGATCATCTGACTACGGAATCAAAAAACTCCTGGGCCTGCTCCTGCATTTTCTCGCTGTTCTCGATGACTTCCGCTACGCACTCCGGTACTTCTACCTCAACACCACGCTTGATAAGCCATGACCGCTCATTTACTGATACGAATACGTCAGGATCATCCTTCTTGAATCTCGGCAGCTTGATCTTTACGGTCTTCTCTGCAGGCATAGTCATGATCTCTTCTTCTGTCTTCTTTGCTGTTGCCATATTGAATCTCCTTTAAAAAAGCGGAGGAGGGAGAAGCTCCCTCCCCCTTGTAATTAGTTCTCCTCAGTAGAATCGAAGTCTGCTACGCAGGACTCAACTCGTACCATGTAGTTGGGGATCAGCAGCTCAGCTGTCTTGATCGCCTTCCAACCTACGGAAGATCTCTGATCCAGAGGATCTGCAGTACCTGCGGAACCCTTCTGCTTTACGATGGTCTGCAGGCCACCACCAGTGATCTCTGTTACACCGTATGCACCCTCAGCGATGAACAGGGTAGAGAATACAGCGTGTGCAGCGTTTCTCCATACCTTAGCCTCGGTAGTCTGAACAAAGCGGACACCTGCGATCTCACCGACCTCACCCTCATACAGGTTAGTAGGATTAGCATACTTGTGAGCATCGATCCATTCGGGATCCCTCATCAGAGAGTAGATAACGTAAGGATGTGCGATTGCTACATACTTACCACCGATGGTAGGTGCATTCTGGCCACGCAGCTTAGCTACTACCTTCTGAACCATCTTTACGGTCAGCTGACATGTGGTATCCAGGTTTGCTCTGCTTGTGACAGCAGTCTCTGCACCACCTGCAGCTACCTTAGGACAGTAGGAAACATTCAGACCTTCATTCAGAATGTTTCTTGTGATGGTATCCAGAGTCAGACCTGCCTGTCTGCCTAACAGCTTTGTAGCCTCCAGGATGGTGTTGTCCAGTGCGGTCAGCTCCAGTACATCAGACTGAGTGATGTAATCACCGTACTGAGCTACCTCAGAGGTGATGGATGTTACATCCAGTCTCTTACCGTCCGGTGTTACACCCTCGGTCAGAGGAGTCAGTGCCTTGGGCAGGTTAGAGAACTTACGGAACTCGATGATCTTACCACCTCCCTTGGGGATGGGTCTCTTCTGGCCGAACTGATCATGCACTAACTGAGGGCCTGCCTCATCGATCAGAGTCATGTCATAGAAGGTCTTCATCTCCGCAGACAGATCGTTATACTCGGGATACAGCTGACCTTCTGTTCTGACATCGGTAGTTACGTTTACATGGTTTGCAAATAACTGCAGATTGAATTTTTCGAATAACATAATGTGGTAATCTCCTTAAATGATTGGGAGATCAGAACCTTATCTTCTCTCCCCTTGCGACTCGTCTGGCGATTTCCTGACGGTCTGCCTTAGAGAGCTGTGACACATCGCTCTTCACTACAGCTGATGCCTGTGAACCCATTCCCACTTCGGCAGGTCTTGCACCCTGCGATCTGATCTTATTAGCGATCTTTGCCTCCACAGTCTGAGCTGTGAACTGCATTGCTGCAGGGATGATCTCGTCCTTATGAAGCACCTCATAGGCTGTACGGACATCAACATTGTTTCGTAACAGGTCTGTGAACCTGGGATTCTGGATCTCGACATTCAGGTCAAATGAGGGATAGATCGCCTGCAGACTCTGTGCCTGCTCCATCCATCCTGCATAGATCCTGTCGGCATTCTCTCGCACCTGCTGATCTCGCATCTGAGCTTTCAGTTCCGCATTTTCCCTCTCCATCTTGCGGATCTCTTTCAGCTGCTCCACTGTAATACCTTTCTCCAGGGCCTCATCCTCGTAGTAGGTATCATCCTCTTCGATGGCCCTGTTCAGAGCATCGATATCAGAGGCATCTACACCGTATTTACGAGATAACATCTCAAGGGTAGGAGTTAATGCAGTGTACTTATCAACGGTCTCTTTGGTGCTTTTAAGACGTTTCTGGACGATATCGGATACCCTTGCATCATAGAGATCCTTGTATTCCGTCTTGATCAAACGCTCAAATTCAGCTGCTCTGTCGACTCCGTCTCCGTTACTGCGTACATCGGTGGGATGTACATCCTGCTTTCCGTACTGAACGTCAGCTAAAGGATTTTTTACACCTCTTGTTTGCAGGGAGGGATCCCCTGCGGATACACCGTTTCCACCATCCGTTCCTGTGCCACCATCACCTGCTGCACCTTCTGCAAACAGCTGTAAGTCAAACGGATGGAATTTGAATTCTTTTGACATGTAATGTCCTTTCTGTCCTTAAAGTGGACGATCCTTTTATATTGATAGGCTTATGCCTTACCAATCTGAACGTATTCGGGATACCGAGCTACCAAAAGATCTATGCCTGTCCAGAAGAACTGGAATGCATGATCCATCTCATCGGTATACCTGTTATCGGGGAAGCATGTGATGGATGCATGGCCTACATCCATCACTATGTTAGGAGGTGAACTAAACTTCCCCTCGGAGTACATACGAGTGGCGATACTGGCCAGTCCGTATGAGAGTATGGAAACCGCAGAGCACACGATGTCTTTTCCTTCATCAGCATACCCTGCATGACCTTCTATCAATACCCTGTAGCTTCCAAAGCTACGGTCATCCGTTACGGTGATCATCGGTCAGGTGAAGTGGAATCTGCCACTCTTGCCCTGGCATTCTTTGTTACCGATGACTCGCCACCATCAATTCCTGTTGCCACCCGGCTCGGATTAGAAACCTCAGCGTTTTCTACCCTGGGCATCTGGATGCCGAACTGGTTCTGCAGGCCATCCATGATCTCAGTGCCACCTGTGGAAGCATCTACCATCTGAGCAAGCATCATCATCTGCTGAAGCATGTTAGCGTTATTAGCTACCATCTGCATGACTTGATCTTTGCGGTCAAAGTCCATCATGTTGAGACAGGCGAGTGCCTGGTCTGCCATCTGAGGATTGAAGAAACCTGCTGAGTACAGCTGCAGGGCAAGCTCATTCTGTGCCACCTTGCTGTACGGTGACTGCTTCTCCGCTGTTACCTCAACATCGAACAGTGGTGTTCTCATGCCCATATCCACACCGAAATCCTTTCCCTGCATCTGAGGGATGATTCCGCTGTTTGAGTACATGACGAACTGCTGTGCACCGTTCTCGCCAAGGATCCTAAAGCACCGAGGCAGGTCATAGAACTGTCTGATCAGCTCGATTACATCCAGGCAGATCTGACGGAATACTCTGTAGGAATTCTTGTTAGAGTCCCTGGAGAGCTTTGAGGATGCTTCCTGCATGGCTGCGATAGCTGATGCTGCCGTAACACCGGAAGTGGTACCACCAGTGGAGGTATCTCTGTTTCCAGTGGTCTCCTTCAGCTCCTCGATCTTGTTATCGATGACATTGACGTAGATTCCGTTCAGAGGCTTTCCGGAGATCGGAATGATGCTGTCCTGGCCGAGATTGCCATCCACATGAACGAAGTCTCTCGTCATGTCGGCATACTCTGCTTCCTTTACTGATCCATCTGAGCGGATGAAGTACCTGGGCCGAGCATTGGACAGCATGTTCTGCATGATCGCCTGGTTTCCTCTGTCGATATATTCCTGTGCGGACTTACCGACATCGATATATGAGAATCCTGTAGGAGTGCCCTCAACAGGGAACAGCACATCGAACTCAAATGGATACCGAGCATGGTCATACAGTCCTCGATCAACGAATGCAGGATCATTCTCGGTGGAGAACAGTACCTCATCGTTAACATATTTGCAGTAATGCAGGATCTGCAGGCCGTTTGCGGATGGTCTCTTGTAGTACCAGTCCACCACTACCGACTTGTCGGTGGTATCCACTGTGTCATCGTAGACGTACTTTGCTACGTTGATCGTAGCTGTTCCGAGCTTGTTCTTCAGCTGAGGGTACTGGCTCTCAAGGATCTCATTGTCAACCAGTTCCACGCAGAACAGGTGCCTTGACTTCTGGATATCGGTGATGCCTGGCTCCCAGAAGAGATTTAGAATGTCGACCTTCTTGATCGATACATCACCGAGACCGTTCAGCTTGGAGGAATCCCAAAAGATGCCATACACACCAGTTCCTGTCTTCAGCTTGTAGTTCCATACATCGCTGTAGACCTTTTCGAAGTCATTCTGATCCAGGATCACAGGAATGATGTCAGTCAGCATCTTCGCCTCACCCACGTCACCCTGCTCTCTCGGCAGGATATTCGGTGCAGGGAAGTTATCCATCGCATCCGCATGCTTATTTGCAATGCAGTTAAACAGCCAACCGGAGTTTGGCTCTACCTGCGATGAGGGATTCTTGCCTCTGTTCTTTGTCCTCATGCACTCCCAGTGACGGAGCTTGTACCACTGCTCATTCTCGATGATCCTGCTCTCCAGGTTCGCTTTTCCTTCCTTGTACTTCTGAAGGATCTGTGTGGCTTTCTGCACTGCTTCCTTTCCAATAGGCTGAGACAGTGCTCTGAAACCGTCTACAGCACCAGTGGGATTCATGCCCATCTGCTGCTGATTCATGTTGTTGAGATAGTCCTCTGCAGTAGGCTTAGGAGCTGACTGCCTCGGATTTCTTTTTACATTGTCCTGTGCTTCCTTCGGAGCTTCCTGCTTAGGTTCCTCCTGTACAGGTTCATTCTTCTTTGCCATCGGTAATCACCTCCATGCGTGGTCTTCTCTTTGGTTTCGCTATGACATCTTCCTTTGCGATGTCCAGGAACATCGACTGCGGACTCTCGTAATACTCATCCTTCGCAGCTGAGATCCTCGGTTTGATGGGCCTTGCCATGCAGAGATATCGGATCTCATCGGCAATGTGGTCTTCACCATCCGTATCGATGTCTTCTGGCTTGTGCTCGTCATACATCAGCTGAGGGATAGTACGGATCAGACCTTTACAGTTACGGAAGAAATAGATCATCGGATACCCATTGTCATCAAATGACATTCGGTAATGCATCTGCATCCATCCTGCAAGCCTCTCGTGGTCTCCCTTGGAGAAGTAGACCAGGTTCTTAGCTGCAGTCTCTGCTATGGATTCACCGTACTGGGCATCCCATATAGCAGGATCCGCTACACCGATGATCTGCTTCCCTCTTAACCACCTGTGCTCCGTCTCAATGCGGTGGATCTCTCCGAACACCCTGCTCGGTATCCACTTCACACCCTCGTTGGGAGTCTTGGTGCAGCCATACAGCTCCAGGATCACATAGATCACTCCATCCGGATCCACTGCAGACCAGTGGCAGGCGAATGGATGATTGTATCCCCAGTCAAAAGAACGGTAGATCACCCAGTTATCGGGGATCTCAAACGGTTCTATGACATGAGTCCATTGTCTATCGAGATAATGATCGGGTTTGTCAGAGAACTCTTCGAAGAACTGGCCCTCGTAAACGTCCCAGGATCCATACAGCCATGCCTCACGCAGCTTCGGTGGGAGTGCCTCAAGCTGTTTGATATAATCTGGCTGAGTCTCCATAAGCACCTTGTTGTCCGTAACGAGAGATTGTATGAAGGTGTAGTCTTGTGGATCCTCACCGTCTTCATACCTCCTGTCTACAAAGATCCGCTTGATGTACTGATGGCCCTGGCCACCTGGATTGCAGGTATAGTAGATCCTCTTCGGGAACCTGTTTACACCTCGCAGGCAGGCCACAATGGTCTTCATCTGATATTCAGAAAGCTGTGTGGCCTCATCCAGGAAGATCACATCGAACTCAGCACCCTGGTACTGATCCAGGTCACCGTCATTGGAGCAGTACCCGAACTTGATGCTCGATCCGTTCTCAAAGTTGAAGACCTTATCCGACTTGTTGTACCTTGCGATCCCATGCAGCTCCGGTTTAAGGAAGATGACATGGTTATTGATCAGCTCTGGATAGCTCTTACGGACGATCAGAATCTTGATCCCTGGATACCTTATAGCCATCAGTTTGGCTTTCGTCCTAACAGACCAGGACTTCCCACCACCTCTGGCTCCACCGAATGCTATGTGCTTGGTGGATGCGGTGAGGAACAGCTTCTGCTTCTCACTGGGAGGATCTATCGTCAGCGTTTTCATGTGCTGTAATCCTCCAGTTCACTGCTGATAACCACTCTGATATCCTTGGACTCATCCTCTGTCTGAGCCTCCCTGCGTAGCTTTTCGATCCGAGCTTTCTGCTCTTGAATATCGAGATCTGATTTGTATCCCTTGATCTCATTCAGATCCTTTAACGATGAGACAGCTCGTCTAATGCTTTCGGTGTCTTCGCAGAATATTCCACTCAGTACCCCATCTTTTATTTTCTGCAGCAGCAGATCCGCAATGTTTTGAACTTCGTTCACTCGCTTTGCTTCCTGACTCGCTACAGAATCTGTCAGTTTTGTATCAACTTTGATTCTTGTTTGTTTCCGCAAGTCTGCCCATTTCTCTTTCATAGCAATCTTAGAAAGTGTGCTGAGCGAAACACTGTATTTGTCTGCGAGCTTGCGGTAGCTCACTCCACCACGGACATACTCTGCCTTTATTTTCTTCCAATCAGGCATAGTAATGTCTCCTTTCCGAATAAGTGTAAGTCATTCCGGAGGATCAACTAACCCCCCCCTAACCAATCAATTTTCAACACAAAAAGAGGAGGCTTTTACACCTCCTCACATGACCTCATTGTCCTGCAGCATCCGCACTATCGGACATTTCATATAATCGCCTTTGCACATGCTCTCTTTGTGGTTCTTACAGTCCGTATAGTTAGCGAATGCCAGATGTATGACGGATCCATCGGTTATTCCGTCACAGAACACTACCTGCCGTTCTTCACTCCTGTAATAAGGGCAGACAGCTCTGGTGCTTATCCGCTTCCTCATAGATAATTCCTCCCGAAGACCTTAGACCACCTCTGTTTTTTGCACATCGGTGCTTTATCGGTTCTCTTTCTGTCCTTCCTGCTCCAGGATCCACCACCGCAGTTATCACTTTCAAGGCTCCATCCTGCAGCTTTCAAGGACGTTCCTGGTTCATCGCACAGAATGTAGGTTATGATCCTCTTGTATCCCATTTCCCTTGCTATCCTTGCGGAGGCCCCATAGAGCATTGAGCATCCATTCTTTATTCCATCGGTACAAAGTCTTGTGACCTCACATGTGAACCCATCATCAATCATTCTGGAAGACGGTCTTCCGCAGATCGCAACACCATGCAGATCATTGCCACTGTAAAGTCCGATACAGAACTTATTCCCTGCAGGAGCTGAGTGGTGTCTGTGCTTCTCATCAACGAATCTCGATGCCTCTCTGAATGCTATCGGTCTGATCTCCATCACAAATAATTCCTCCCGAAAATCTCCATCCATTTCTCATGGCTGTGCTCTCTTTCGAAAGCCTCCTGTGCTATGATCCTCAGCAGCAGGTTCGTGCTTTTGTTCCGGTGCACCGACTGGTCTCCGATCCTGTGGTGCTGAGGGCAGAGCATCACCTTCAGTCCGTATTTTTCGCTGAGCTTGCGGTCAGCAGTTCCGAACATAACGTGATGCTCCTCCAGTCCCTCCTGGGGATAGGTGTTCCCATAGAGCCTTTCACACAGCAGACAGGTCTTTTTCTCCTTTTTGTGAATAATACTTTCGCTCACGTTCCACCATTGCCTTTCTGACCTTATCCTTGTTTGCCTTGATCCTGCTATATACAGCCTGTGCCTCGACCACACCGAGTCCAAACTCTGATCCTGCATTTCCTACAGTCCATCCGTTATCGATCAGTTTGACGAACTTACATGCATCTACAACCTTTGTCATGTATATCGTTCCGCAGTCCTCAGACCATCTATACACATTTTGTGCTGCCATTCTCACGTTCCTCTTCTCGTTTGATTTTGTAGTCACGGATCGCATCCATCTCGGTCTCCGATACGTTGAAAAAATATTTAAGCTGCTCGATGCAGATCTCCACATCGACCATCTCTTCGATCAGATCGAATCTGCGAGAGAGATTCTCACCGTATCTCTTCAGCTTGGAAATGGCCTGGATCAGCTCCGCACACTCTTCCATGGCCACTGTGGTCTGCAGTTCTTTCCCTCTCAGCTTGGCTAAATCAATGTTCGTCATTGTCCCTCCTCATCTTCAGCATGCCTTCCATGTCTCTGATCCGGTGCTCATAGATCTTCTTCTCAGCCAGGTGAGCTTCGGCATCCTCATTTCGCATCTTCCTGGACTGCTCTAACTGCTCCTTGAGGATGATCACTCTCTGTTTAAGCACTTCCACCTCATGCTCCAGTTTCCTGCAGGCATCGATGGACTCCTGTGCCTCCTGCTGTTTTTCCCTGGCCCTCTTCTGGTCTGATACCAGTTTCTGCATGACCTCTTCCCACCTTGCATTCTCAAGGCCCTGGAGCTTCGCATAGTCACCGATGTCATTCGGGATCTCCTGCATCTTAGCCACGCACATACCGCACTTTCTGCAGTAAGCGTAGTTGTTCATCGTCTCCAGGTACTTAGTCGGTTTATCGAGCTTATACAGCCTCTTACCGCATACGGTACATCTGTACCCATTCTCCATGACTGACTGTCTCCAAATGATTGCTATCATGATTCCTCCTCAAATGGCTCATTGTACTTCCAAGCTACTACGTCTCCCTTAATCTCATCAGAAATGTCTGCTGTAGCAAAATGCCACACACCCATAAGCACATATCCGTCTCTGTAAAACTTCATGTAGTCATTTTTAAGGATGTAGCAGATGTGGACTCTCTCCAGTCCTCGAGGAAGATCTGTAGGATACTTCTTCAGATCATGCCATCCGTACTTATCTGCTCTCTTACATGCATCGGAAACGATCTTGTGTACCTCTTCACCCTCATCAAGTCCTTCTGACAAGCAGGAATACAATGTAGAAAATGCCTCTGTTACTTTTCCGATCTCTAACTCTTTGCTCATGTCATTCTTCCTCCTTATAACATTCCGTAAGTCTTTGCTATGGTAAACATGAAAAACATCGTCACCAGGTGACTGATTAGAAACAGCACCCACCTCAAGAGCACGTTCCTGTCGGTTATTACCGCTGTGAGGCTTAAAATGAAGATGAAGAACCACATCATGTCCCTCAGTCTGTTCAGCTGCATCATCAGTCTTCCTCCTCAAATGGTTCGATTTCTCTCCATGCGATTACTCTTTCATACTCCAGTTCCTCAAGCGTTACAAAATCGTCCGCACCATTTGCTATGGAGTAAACATTATTTTGATAGCCAAAAGATTTCCTGTAAGTATCAAAATAAAACGCAGGATAGCTTGCATCATAAATATGATTTTCAAGCACACACTCGTACATGACATCTTCGTCTGTCGGCAGATCATCTGGATTCTTCCGCAGATCGTGCCATCTGTACACAAATGATTTTTCAAGAGCCTTAACCGCTGTCTGCATAAAGTCTATGGCTTCCGCTACTTCTTCAGATTCGTCATTCTTAAATGGATTGTTCTCTAATGCTTTGATTCCGTATATAAACGCTTCTTCTGCTGTCATTCTTCCTCACTCCAATCTATAGCCTGTCCGCATTCAGAACAAAAACTGTCTCTATAGTAACCATAAAACCATCCGACCTTCACCTCGTACTCAACGGCAGTATCGCAAACTCTGCATCTGTACACTTCATCATCCTTATACGGTTTCTTCGGAATCTGTTTCTCAAGTGCATCAATCGAAACCTTGATAAACTCAGAGTGATCTCCACCAAAAACCTCAAGCTGTTCTTCGCCGTACTTTATTGCCTCTTCTGCGGTCATTCCTGTACTCCCTTCGCATAGCTACGGTACTCTTCCTCAGCATCAGATCTCTTTCTGCGTGTACCCTCTGCAGGTCTCAGCTCCGGATGATCTGCCTGCAGTTTCTGACGGACTCTTCTTACCGTTTCAAAGCAGGGTACACCGTACAGGTTTCTGTATAGCATGACGGAGGAGAAGGACATGTTAGAAATGTCCTTTCCTGCGTACTTCTCTGCCACTCTAAGGTAGAGGATGTCATCGTTCCCTCTGGTATTCTTATGATTTTCCAGGATCTCTTTTACTACTTTGTGTGTTGTGATAATGCTGCTCATGCTTTACCTCCCCACTGTTCTGCCATTGCTTTAGCTACTCCAGGAAATGTCTTGCTTCTGAGCTTGGCCGTTCTCGGATCGTTCCATGATATAACCTTTCCGTTTTCGTCTCTGCTCATGTCAAATCCTGCACCGAATGTTGCCGTAGTTCCGTCCTTCTTTTCATACTGGTGAAGCTCTGGCTCAACCACGTCTGTTTCCGTAAGCTCATTCAGTCCTTTAAGCCATAAGCATGTGGTTTTTCTTGTTGGATGGCCAAACTGATATGGCTGTATTTTCTGTGTCGGTTTCTTCGGGAGATCATATTTTTCGGAGAGATCACCGAACCAGGTCTTCACATAATCACCTCCAATAATGTTTACCGGATTCTCCACGCAGATCCTGTCACAATCTGCCTGCAGGATGGTACCGAAAAACTCGATGGCCTCTCTCTGTCTTCCGTCCATCCTCTTATTCTTAAAATGTCTTGCTCCACTTACAGCAAGGTGTGTGCAGGGAGGGAATGCAATGATCATGTCCCATCTGTCATTCTGCCCATGTGTTTTAAGGTCTGCCGTATGGAAAGAACAGTTTCCATTCAGTAAAGGGATCACATCACCGATGATGTGCCACTCAGGATGTCCACCAGAGCATTCAATGATGTCACAGCTGAAAGCTCTGTGTCCAAGTCTTCTCAGTTCTTTTGTCACTGCCTGTGACTCCTCGCAAGCTACTAATACGTTCATTTTCGTACTCGGAGTAAAGAACGTTCTTTTGTTGGTCGACCAAAACCTCCATCTCCTTTCCGTTGTTTAAATTATTTGATTTCTATCTCCGCAAACTGTCCCACTTCCTGCAGGAGCATGTCAGTGCTCTTGTGGGATTTGTGGTACTTCATAAAACCTCTCGCAATGATCTCCAGTGCCTTTTTGCTGTAGCTGTAGTTAGCCATGACGGATACCAGGAAGGATCCGTACAGTTCCATATACAGAGATGAGATCCCTGGCCACAGCTCATGCAGGTTAAGTCCTGTCTCCTCCTCGCAGAACTTGATCACACCGAACTCCTGCACACCACGCTTGCTGTCATGGTTGAGGATCCGTCTGACTCCTGCCTCGGCAACCTGGTACTTATCAACGTCCCAGTGGTAGATTCGATGCATGGTGAGGAAGGTCACCGCAAAATAACGGTTCGCAGCATCGTAGTCCCTCTGCTTTTCTAATTTTCTTCTCTGATTCGCATTCATTTCGCTGTCATCCTTTCGAAAAACTGCTTGTACAGATCTCTCTCTGTTCTGAGGACTGCCAGGTCTAACTGACTGATGGTAGGTGTAAGAGTGGTCTTGGCAGGTTCCTTCTCCACTTCCTTGACCACCTCCTTCACCACTTCCACCTCCTTGACCACCTCTACGGTCTTAGTTAGGCCCAGGAGAGCTATCGTACGGTCTCTGATGGATTCGAACTCGGTGTCACTCACCTTGCGGATGAAATCACCGAAGTTTGAGTCATAAACGATGGTCAGCTTTCCTGCATTCACGTTCTTAACATGTCTGGAATTCAGCGGAATGTTGTACTGAGTCGGGAACTCCATCAGCTCATACCCTACAGCAAACCCTTCCAGGGCCTTGAGGATCAGAACCTCATGGTTAAAATCCTCAGATCTCGCAGCTCTGTATGTCCAGATCTCCATGTCCTCTGGCTTCATTGCGAATTTCTGTTTCAGCTTCAGCTCATCGATAGCAGTAAGCACTCTCTTTTCATACAGTCCCGGAAGAGGATCAGCAGAATTCAGCATTCTGCAGAGTCTTGTTTTATCCATTGCACCCTGCTCTGCCACCTGTTTCTGCTGCAGTCCACTCTTCTCGATCAGTTCTTTCACTTCGATTCCGGTCATCCTTCTATCCTTAACCTTTCTGCGGTAGTTGTAATCATCTCTCTGATCCGTTCTGGCATCAGAGAATCCTCTTTGCTCCTCTTGGCCTCCTGTTCGAAGATCTGACGGAAATTCGAACGATCTGCCGTCTCATTCTCACTGGTGCACAGTGATTTAAAACCAAGTCTTCTGACCACCCTTCTGGTGATCTCCGTCATGCTGTCCAGGGCCTCCTGCTCTCGGTACATGCCGTACCGTCTGATGGCCCTTCCGACCTCTTCCCATCCCTCTCCCCAGTCAAGAACCGGAGAGAAGGTGTCTGCAGCCATGCCTCTGATGTCTGCTATTGTGGGAGGAAACTTTTCTGTCAGCATGTATTTCTGTATGGCAATGTTGACCATGTTGTAGTCCAGGTCACCAAGCAGCTGATACCATACGTTAAAGCTGTTCTGATCGGGGATGAATCTCTCGGATGTGTAGACAGCTTTCATTCCCTTGACCAGGATTCCGAACTGTTCTCTCGTCATACCCATGAGTCCACCTCCGCATATCTGTCGACCTTTACAGGTTCCGCTGTAGGTCTGTTATCGTAGTTACCTTCCAGTACCTTTGGGAAGTTATTTGGTCTGACGAACCAGTCGAAGCTGACCAGGAACCCTGCTTTGGTCTTTCCCTGCAGGAAATCACTGTTCTTGATCTTCTCAATGGCCTCCAGGACTTCGCCTACGCTGTACTGTGTAATCCTTGCTACCAGGCTTTCCTTCCGTTTGGAACCACTGGCAATCTTGGATATAGGCTTGATGCCATATACGGAAAGAGAATTCCAGGAGGAGATCACCGCATCGATGTCATCGGACGTATATATACTCTCTATCTCCTTCTTATTCTCTTTCTTACTCTTACTCTGCGGAGCGACAGTCGTAGAACAGTCGCACGACATGTTGTTCTGAGCAATCATCTTCTGCTCGTTTCTCTTTATTCTCATTCGTTCCCTGTCATACTCTCTCTTCTTTTCAAGGGCATCCAGGGACTGATGCTTTTCCCAGTTTGGAATTGTGATCACTCCATCGATGATCTCGATCATTCCGAACTGCTCAAACACCTGCAGTGCCATGCGGATCACTGTCTGAGGCTTTCTGAAGATCATGGAAAGCATTTCCTCTGTGTAGGCAATGCGATCATTCATCAGCAGAACACCATGGTTATTTGTTCTTCCTGCCAGGCACAGCAGCTTGAACCAGATCACGATCACAGCATCGGCCTCTGGCATCCCCTCGATCATCAGCATCTTCTCGTCATTGAAGATATCTGTGATGATCTTGATCCATTTGACATCAGCCATGTCTTTTTCTCTCCTTGTAATGCAGGCATCCCACCTTGCTTGCCTTGTTGGTAGGGCAGGCTTTAAGCAGGAATTCGCATGAGATGCAGTCTGGGATCCGAGCCTCCATGCTGAACATGGAGCTGTACTCACTGTTGATCTTTGCTTTTTCTGCATCTGTTAACCAGTCATTGCTGTTGCTCATTTATAAACACCTCTATTCTCGGATTCTTGCTGTCTACGAAGAACTCGTCATCGAATCCGTTTATCTCATCCCATCCGTCATCAGCTAAGACTCCGCAATTGACGAGAGCATCGAAGATCACCTTGTGTGCCCATCCGGAGATGTTATCAAGGTCTCTTCGTTTGTTCTTCTCGTAGAACTCAAAGCTGACGTGGACAGGATTTTCGATCTTTACACCTCTTAGACAGTCCAGGATGGCCACCTCGCAGGTATGCTGATCTCTTCTTTTCAGTTCAGCACCTGCGTAGGGACTTCTCCTGGATTCATAGGTGTATTCATTGATTCCTGCCAGTCTGCCTGGAATGATCAGTCTGTGTGTCATCCATGTGCCTCCTTCCACAGTCGCAGAAGATCTGCTCTCTCATCCGGTGTGAGGGTATCGATTCCGAGATCCTTAGCATCTCTCACAGTTCCCTCTATCAGTCTCGACATCTGCTCAGAGTCATACTCAGAACTTCCTATAAAGCCTCTTACAGCCATTTTGCCATCGCAGCTATCAAGAACCTGTGTATAACGGAAAACCTGTTCTACGGCCTTTAAAGCACCTTCTGCGACCTCCAGGTCGATGAACTCACCGTACTTCTCTAACTGCATGAGATATACAGTCCACTTGTCTGAACCGATGACCTTTGCGATCCTGTCGAAGAGCACCCATGCATACCTGTTGGCATCCAGTGATCGGTGCTCTCGGAATCGCTTTACGTCTATGCTCAGTCTGTCCAGATCCTTGATGGCATCGAGACCTTCCATGGCCTCCTGCTTATCCTGGATAAGGAAAGTCAGACTGAGCTGTCCGTCAAGTGTGACTGATGCTCCCTGCAGTCTTCCTGTGGTATGCATTACGCATATCTCCATTCATACCCATGGCTCGTTCTTCTACAGCCTCTGCAAGCTCTCGATATTTCTTGATACCTGTATCCAAGCTCTTCCTGTATCTGTTTCATGCTGTCCCAGGATCTTACTAAAGTACCATCTGTTGTATACTGATTAACCTTTGAGTTTCGGTAGCTACAGTCACCATAGGTGTTGTTGTATTTGAAGGAGCACCATTCAAGGTTATCTGCGGAATTATTGGTTTTATTCATGTCCTTATGATTTACGAGAGGAAGATTTAATGGATTGTCTATAAATGCCTCCGCAACGAGTCTATGTACAGACAATGTCTCTTTCTTTCCATACGCAAGAGTGACCTTTAAATAACCATTACTTCCAAGTCCCTTAACGAGCTTTCTTCCGGTTTTTTTATTGAATACATCTCCATCAGATGAAACTTCATACATTTCAGAATGTCCTTTTACAGTTCTTCTTTCCATAATGGCCTCCTATCAGTTGAAAGGCAGTCCTTCGTCATCGACACCATCTGGAATTGCCATAAAGGAGTCGGATTCTTTCTTCGGTGCTGTCGGTGCTGCAGGTGAATCCTTTGCATCAGCGAACTCCTGTGACTCTACAATGATGTCGGTGGTGTAGACCTTGTGACCGTCCTTGGCATCATAGGATCCAGTCTGAATACGTCCGGATACCAGGTACTTTCTGCCCTTCTTTACATACTTTTCTGCGAACTCTGCACCTTTACCGAATGCTACGCAGCTGATGAAGTCAGCACCTTTGTCTTTTCCGACTCTGTCTACAGCCAGGGTATATCTTGCTACCATCAGCTGATTGCCCTGTGCGTAGGTGATTGCAGGATCCTTTGTGGGTCTGCCCATGATAATTGCCTTGTTCATTTAAGCCTCCTGTCCTGTGATGGAGTCGATGTAGGACTCCACCTTCTTTACGTTATAAAGTTTACGGTTCCCGATTCTGATGACTGCACCTGCGGTCTCACCGACCTTATCTGCCGTGTTTCGTCCGCAGGAAAGCATGGCCATCAGTTCCTTAACGTCAACTGCGATCTTATGATCGTGTGCCATCACTGTTCTTTTGTTCATGCTCTTGCTCCCTTCGGCAGGTGAGATGTGATGTACTCCAGGCACTTGACGTTCTCTTCCGGAGTCAGTTCTGACAGGGCCTTGTGGCCATACTTGGATGCGATCTTCTCTGCATTGATGTTGTAATTTGTGCACAGTCGCATGATCTCTGCTCTGACCTTCGCATCCTCAATAGCCTTGCCCTGCTCAGTCTCTGCAGGCTTTCCAGATGTCTGCTGATGGTACTCATCGGTGTCAGCATCCTTGGTGTCATCCAGGAGGAAAATGCCGTTTAAGGCATATTTACGAGCATAGGATGATGCAGTGCCAGTCACCTGGCTTGCATCCATGCCTTTCTTCTCTTCGGACTCTCTTGCCATAGCTGATGCGGAGATGTGATCTCCGGTCTCGATGTCGATCACTGTGACGGTGGCCTTGACGTATACTCTGCCCTCCACAGCTACGATTTCATCAGTGATCATGACTGCCAGTCCGTACTTCTTCAAGAAAGGCTTTACAGCCTCCAGGATGCCCTCTGCGTTTCTGTATTTGTATTTGCCAAATGAGTTATACAGGTTTTTAGGAGCTTTCAGCTCGACCTGCAGCTGTAACAGCTTCTTATAGATCTCCATGTTTTCTCTCCTTATTTGATTCTTAATGTCTCTCCTCGTTCACCAAGGTGTGCCCAGTCGCACCCAAAAGTGGTTACGAAGTCTCTGATTGCTTTGTTGTCCGGTACAGGATCCTGCGGAATCATAAACTCCGCAGGTATATCTCCTGTTACCACCAGTGGAGCCTGTCCACCGTTACGCTGAATGCTGATCTTGAAGCGAGGATCCTTATCGACCTTGCGAATGTCCGCAGCTTTCATGGCTGAGAACATGTACTTCTCCAGTCTCTCGACCTTCTTGTCGATCATGTCCTTACGTTCCTTGAGACGTTTGATCTCGTCTCCAATGGCTTTACTGCTTGCTCTCCAGTTAACATCCACCGCAGAGCATCCGATCAGCTTGTCTACCAGTTCCATCTTTACAGCCTCTGCTGTATCTGCTACTGTCTCGGGATCCACTTCCGGATCACCCATCATCTCCTGCAGTGCGAGCATTTCGCCTGTCAGTTCATACAGTGTAGTTGCCATGCTTTACTCCTCATCCCAGTTACGATCCACATATGAATCGTATTCTCTGTCAATCCAGGAAAAATCCTCGTCACAATCCTCATAGGGATCGTCCCAATAGGAATCTAAAACCATGTGGTTTTCCAGTTCGCCTCTGTACATGCCTGCCTCCTTACAGCTGAGCTGCGATCCAACATCCGAAGAAGATGAATCCCCAGATTAAAGGGCCATACACTACTGTTTTGATGACATCGTTGTACCAAGGCTCTCCGCTCGGTTCTGATCCCCATCTCTCATCGTAGATGGAATATTTCTCTTTTCTCATTTCTGCTCCTTGCCAGTACGCTTTGCGATGCAATAACCTAAGATGAAATTGACTGCATCCTCTGGAATGTCTTCCAGGTACTTCATGATCTGCTCGATCTTCTCTGCGGAAGATTCTGTTAAAATGTTTTCCATGTATCTTTTCTCCTCATATACGAAGTGGCCACTTCAAATATTTGACTTGTATGATTATACTATCACACACAGTCAACTTCGTCAATAAAAAATTTGACTCAGTATGATTTTTGTGATAGTATGATGGTGAAAGGAGTGATTCAATGAACAAAAGAATACAGGAAGTCAGAAAACGAGCAGGACTTAACCAAGACGAGTTTGCAGCGAAGCTGAACCTCACCAAAAACTACATATCATTGGTTGAAACAGGAAAACGTGATCCGTCAGAGCGGACGATATCTGATATATGCAGGTCATTCGGTGTTAGACGAGACTGGTTAATGACCGGAATCGGTTCCATGGACGAACCATTAACCAGGCAACAGGATATAGCTAATGTGACGATCACCATGAGAAACGAGGATCCGAAGTCGAGCAGGTATCTTCTATTGAAAATGATTTCCGAGATGCCAGAAGAGGATATCGAGGACATGCTGAGATTCATAGAGATGGTTCATGATGCGGTAGTAGTAGAAAAAAATAAGCCACAGGACTGATCCTGTGACCTATTTGCTCATTTCATTCTTATTACTATTTCGTAGATGATCTGGAGATCTTCTTCGGATAAGGTCTCCAAAATCTCTCTGATCTTTTCAAGTGTTTCTGTTCTGTCTTCCATTGTCACCTCCTGTGGGATTGCGTGGTGGTGATTCTATGATAGAACAGATGTTCTACATTTTAAATAGAAACTTATTTCCGCTTCGCCTCCTGCCTAACCTGGCCAGGGCATTTCTTACAGCCTGCAGCGTGATACGGTCACAGTTTGTCAGCATCTGGTTGATTTCATTGATAAGCTCGTCTTTACTCATAGCTCCTAACCTCCTATAGTCGCAGTATATACCCTTAATCAGCTCAATGTAATTTCCAATAAATAACTTTTTTGACCTTAAATTTTTTAGGCCGTTTATACGGAAGGATGGTGTAATTTTTTATGACAAGGAAAGAATGGTCAGATCGGTTCGCAAAGATGTGGAAGGAATCCAGGGAGGAGGCAGGCATGTCCCAGTCAGAGATGGCAAAAGAACTGGGAGTGAGCAAAGCTACGGTGCAGAACTGGGAGTCGGGTACTTCCTGTCCTTCTCAGCTCAAAGGATTTGAATGGTTCCAGGCACTCGGAAAACAGCCTATGCCATATTATCTGAGACTGCTGTATCCGCAGTATGACGATGTTCCGTTTAAAGACATGTCAGATGAGCAGGTAGACCAGGCACTATGGGAATTCACCAAGATCATGCCGACTACAGCCAAGCGGAAGATCCTGTACATCATGACCGGAAACCATGGATCCAGTCCTCTGTCCATCCTGGAGATGATCATCGCACATCTGCACTCACCACTTGGAACCAGGGTAAACATTGCTCAGAGCATCCTGTTCTTCTATGAGATGGCAGAGATCGCAGGACAGGCAGTGGAGGATGGAATAAAGCCAGATCTTGTTCAGCTGCGGAGGGCCATCTACAGCGGAATGCAGGCAGTGAGGAATGGAGATTCAGAATATCAGTCAATTCTCAAGGACATCAGAAACGAATAAAAAAATAATTGGGGTAAAAATTGGGGTATAACCGATTTTTACCCTTTCTTTTTTACCATGCCAAAAGTCCGAAAAATGGCTTAAATACAACAAAAAAGCAGGTGGAGAGCCTGCCTTTCTGTGTGTGGAGTTTCTATACTGGAGGGAGTAATAAATTCTTTTCATTACGTTCCGTCCTGTTCTATCATATGCCTCAAAAAGCCTTATTTTAAGCCATTTGTATAGCTTTCATCATTCCATATCTTTCCGTCCTTGTTCATAGCTTTCTATGCTATAAGTGGGGTAAATTGGGGTAAAAATTGGGGTATAAATGGGGTAGTTTTCTATACTTAAATAATGATGTTGATCCTGTTCATCTCGTCAGCTTTTGTATTAGGGAGTACATGAGCATATAGATCCATGGTCATGGCAAGACTGCTGTGGCCGAGGATCGTCTTCAATGTCTGAGGAGATCCACCCTGCTCGATGAATCTTGTGGCAAAGGTGTCCCGAAGAGCATGTACTGTGAATGGCTCGATGTGGATGCCCTTCTCACCCAGTTCTGCTATCGTACGTTTGATAGCCAGGTTCAGCACGTTGCTTCGAAGGAACTTTCCTTCCGGAGATGTGAAGACATATCCATCCAGTGATACCACATTACCATTCTTC
This sequence comes from Candidatus Methanarcanum sp., assembly GCA_045600635.1. Classification (GTDB taxonomy): domain Archaea; phylum Thermoplasmatota; class Thermoplasmata; order Methanomassiliicoccales; family Methanomethylophilaceae; genus Methanarcanum. The sequence continues at coordinate 13,094 of JAZRYJ010000002.1, read as the reverse complement.
TGCTTTTCCTTCTGATCTCTCAGAATCTTTTTCACGTTCTCGGTGATCGGAATGTCTCTGGTTCCTGCTTCGCTCTTCGGTGTGCCTGTAGTCCTCTTACCATCCTCGGTGAATGTGGCTGTTCTTCTGATATGGATCACACCCTTCCTGGTATCCACATCAGACCACAGAAGACCTGCAGCTTCACCCTGTCGCATTCCTGTGCTTAACAGAAAAGCAAACAGTTCGTAGTAGAATTTGCCTGCCATGCCCTGCATGAAGTCCTTCTGTTCCTGTTCAGTCAGTGCTCTGTGTGTGGTGTCCACTGCTTTCAGCTCTGTATTCCTAAGAGCTTTCACACTGTCTGCAGGATTCCTCTGGATGATCTCTGCCTGCACAGCATCGTTCAGAATGACCTTCAAAGTTTTGATCACCTGGTTCGCAGTGGAGATGGACAGAGTCTCGGTGAGCTTACCCTGCAGGAGGATGACCTCCCTACGTTCTATGGCCTGCACTTTTCTGCTGCCGATAGAAGGCGAGATGTGTGTCCTGTAGTAATAAGTGTATGTCCTCAGAGTATTTCCCTTTGTGCTACCACGTTTCTCTGCAAGCCACTGATCGAACCACTGGTCAAGTGTGAGCTTACGGTTTTCTGTATATAGTCCTGCCTTGATCTTTTCCCGAAGAGCACCCTCTTTTTCGATGACTTCCTTCTGAGTTTTTCCATAGACAGAGTATCTCTTGCCATCGACTGTAAAACGCTTTTCGTAGTCTCCTGTGCTTCTTTTTCTGACGTTAGCCTGCAGTCTTGCCATGTCTTTCCTCCTATTATAAAAGGACTGGAGTTTCCCCCAGTCCCATTATAGCATTATCTCTGCAGGACTTCCATAGCTTTCATCAAGGTCTGTCTGTCTCCGTTAGACATCCCACCCTGGTTCATCATCTCTTTCAGCTGATCGCACATGGCCTCTTTGCCATCACCGTATCTGCTGTAGTGGCCTCTGACATAATGCATACCGGAATAAGCTCCAGGATAATCATCATCCATAGCATAGTTACCGTCCTTAGCGTAATTTCCGTCAGCACGATATGCACCGTCACGAGAATAACCTGCATAGCTTCTTCCATAGGATCCTCTACCACTGTACTCACTGTACCCAGATGACTGCTCAAGCATGTCGATCTTGTAAATGTTCTTAATGGTATCGGTGAGCTTGTGAGCTACATCAAGATCACCTGTGGAGAGGGATCCCTTCTTTGAGATGTCTTCCAGTTCCCTGCAGAGCATCTCCTTTAATTCTTCCATAGCTTTCTTTCCCATCTCTATTCCTCCTTACGTTCCATCGATATACGGCCTGGTGTCATCGGTACACTGGCAGAGATCACCGATCAGACGGAATGCTCCGGTCACAGGAGTGGTTACCACATGAGTGGAGTATTTAGTCCTCGTCCGAATGGCTCTCGCAATGACCTGCTCACAGCACTTTGTGGTCAGAGGGTACAGTTCTGTGCCTGTACCGATCAGAATCTCTACAAGGGCATTTATCGTGGTCTCAGCAGGTATCTCCTGGGCCACTACGATGCAGTATTTCTCTCCGTCCGCATAACTTCCTGCAGGCAGCGTGATTCTCAGTGTGTTGTCGGCAGCGTTATATGCCACCGCAGTGCTTAACACCAGTCTGTCGCAGAGCTTGCAAATGTTTTTACATGCCATAGGATCACCTCCTATTTAAGCACAGCCACAGCCATTTCCGTATGTCACGTTGTAGTTAAGAGGAGCATTGGGATTGCAGGTCAGATAAGCAGGGATAGGGCACTTTGTGCCGAGCTGATCGATCAGATAAGCATTCTGTGCCTGCTGTGATGCTGCCAGTCTCATTGCCTGCAGTTCATCTCTCAGATTCTGATTTTCCTTGTTGCTCATGTAGTCGATGATCCTGTCACCGACCTTATCGATGGCCTGCAGTGTAGAGCAGGTGTTTGTAGCCATGGCATAACCTGTGTCAGCAAAACCTCTCTCGATCTGTCTTCCGATGCCGTTTGCCTGTGTCGCAATGTTGTAGTTTACGTCTGCGATAGCTGATCTGGTATCACAGCAACACTGTGCTAACTGTGCTGTAAGGGCATTAGCTGACTGCATCTGTGCGATCTGTGCCTGTGTGATGGCATTCCTGGTCTCATATCCCTGTGTGGACAGTCCCATCTGCACTCCATTGATCTGCTGAGCTGTGGTGTAGAATCCATTGCACAGACCATTGTTTACGTCATCGATCTTCCTCTCCACCTGGGCAAAGTCGGATGCGAGAACGTAGTTATCTGCAGCACCCTGGTTACCACCGTTACCGTTCCATCCACCTCCCCATCCGCAGAATGCGAACAGGAATAAGATGATAAGGAACCATGCTCCGTCTCCGTTACCGAAGAATCCACCGTTTTCATTACTCATCATTACACTTCTCCTTTCATTTATCTTTTAGTGGGCCTCACTTAAAAGTGTTCAGTACATCCATAAACTGTGTGGCCATCTGCTGCAGCTGATTTAACTGGGCCTGCGACATCTGACCGGACTGCACCAGTCGCATGACCTCCTGTTTAGGATCACCTTTGTAGTTATTACGGAACTGATTAAACTGCTGTATCATCTGCATCGGATTCTGCTGATTCATGTAAGCTCCTCTCCAGGGCCTCTATTCTGCCCTCTATGGCCTTTAATCTCTTTGTGTATTCATTTATACCTTCGCTGCTCTGAGATGCCTGTACTGGCTCCATACGCTCATATTTAAAGGATTCCATGTACGGTCTTCCACTGGGATCTGCTCTTTTCTCATAAAACGTCTGAGAAGTGCTGTCCCACAGTCTGACAAAGGAATTCGGTGCTACCAGGAAAGCATCAGCTGCAGGTTTCCCCTGCACCCAAATTCGTTCATCAGTCTGCTGATTCTGTGGTGTATACTGCTGATACGATGGATAGTAGTTATACGGATATGCCATGTCGATCACTCCTTACTGAAAAAATACAGTGGCACTTCCTGTCCGGAATCCCAGGTATCATAGTAGTCTCCGTCCTTAACCGCTACCACATGGGATCCCAGTGCCAGTAGATAGGTTCCTTCGGGATGGTCTCTGCAAAAGTCATTAACGGTATAGCAGTAATCTGGACATGTATCCTCAAGACCGTATCTGCGGAATCCCTTATCCATCAGATATTTTCCCCATACATGATTCGCAGATGGCATGTCAGCATGGATCAGTCCGTAGATGCACTGGTCGAGATAGGTTTTCGTCCACTCCTGCTCCAGGACTTTGCTTAAAGCTCTTACCGTACAGTCTCCGACTCTGGCAGCATGTGGATTTGGATTATATTGTTTCCACATAAAAAGACCTCCTGTGTATATTTCAACACAGAAGGTCTCGTTTAACCACGAACCAGATACGCAAGTTTTATTTCATTTCTTCGATGTAGTCGATAGCATCGTCATAGGATCCCTCATCAACTAATTTTATGATTATTTCGTATTCGTCATATAGAGCAGCTTTTTCCTCAAGCAAAGAATATTCCTCTAATAAATCAAAATATGCATCCTCTACATGGTTACATTCTTCACGATAATATTCCAAAAGTTCATTGGCATCTTCAAGCTCAAACTCAAGTTCTTCTATCCTCGCATCATTATTTGTACATGAACACAGAAAAACACATGACATGAGGATCGCAGCAAAGTATTTTTTCATAATCGCACCTCCATACTACGAATTTATCACGAAATAAAAAAATGGCAACACCTCTATGGATGCTGCCATTATATTATTTTTTATTCAGTTCTTTGGCATAGGCCGTTACCCATGGGATCGAAAGCAGCTTATCTGCTCCGCTGTACCACCAGTCCTGTACCTTTCTGGTGCTTACATCCAGGTGCTCTGCAGTCTGTTCCTGGGTCATGCACTCATCCATCATGCAGGTGAGCACTTCTTTTTCATGCTTATTGAGTCTTGCTCTCAGAATGGCGAACTCTATGATCTGCGAATCACCGCAGTTCCAAAAGTCTCTGACCAGTGATCTGTCCATAAAATCACCTCATCAGCAGGAGGACAGAGTCGATCAGCAGGAATGCGATCAGAAACAGGACGATCCGTCCGAGGATGATCTTATCCTTCTCTGCCTCGATAGCTGCTCTGATCGCATCTGCCAAAAGCATGTCCTTGGGATCTTTATCTTCCATCGTCTACCTCTTCTGAGCAGGTGTAGCTTACGTCAGCTCCTGCCTCTCTTGCGATCTCCTCGATCAACTTGAATGCTTCGTAGTTACTTGTCTCAACATTGATGGAATACATACCGATCCTCCGTCATTTATTTACTTTTGCATATTTGTCCCATGCAGATCTCGTCATATATGCGATGTCGAGATCCAGGTTATAAGGATATCCAGGAAGGTATCCGGAAGAAGTGTACTGGTGGATAGCTACCAGTTTGAAAGCTCCAGTACCTTTGGCATCTGTCCATGGCTTACTCTTATACCCTGTGGGAGTTTTGTTGGCATACTGGGCCATCCACAGTCCGTAGGATCCTGCTACCACCTTAGACCAGTCATAGTCTCGGCAGACAGATTTGGACATGTAGATCAGTGGCTTAACTCCTGTCAGTTCATACACTCGTTTCAGAAATTTGTATGCGACTTCCTGTCCTTCCGTAAATCGTTTGTTCTGATCCTTCTCCCAGTCCAGGACGAGGATGGCCTCACCGATATAGCCTTTGATGTTTTTCACGAACCAGTCTGCTTCTTCGATGGGATCACCACCACCGTAATAGTGGTAGACTCCGAGCTTACGTCCCATCTTTTTTGCTTTCTGATACATCTTATCGCAGGCTTTATCGACAAAGGTGGATCCCTGTGTGGCCTTGCAGATCACAAAGTCGCAGTCGATCTTCGTAATATCGAATCCCCTATCATACTGGTGATGGGAGACATCAATTCCGTTTAATGCCATCGATCATCCCTCCATGGATCTGAGAGTGATCTCCCAGTGTGCTGCCCTTGCAATAGAATCCTTATAGGTATCACTCTCCGGTGTTTCTGCTCCGCAGGAAGAACAGATAAAGTTATATCTGATCATCTCTCCGTAATGGATCTTGTTTGGAGACATGGTCTTCTCGCAGCGTGGGCAGTCCGGATAGTTATGGAAATCAGACATCTGCATTGTATTTCTGTGTGCTGATACCGAGCATGGTGCCAAGAAAGGTATCAATGGCTGTAATAGTTCCTACGATCTGCTCACCGTAGGGAAATCCCCAGATGCCTGCCAGGACGAAGTACAGAGTACCGATAGCAGGCAGTGCGATCATGGCAATGAATTTTAATACATCGTAAGTCTTGTTTGACATTTTCATTCTCCGACTCCTCTCACTTCTAAATTTTTCACTTTTGACATAAGGACATCGAGATAACCATTCCCACCGAGCGAAGTGTGGTAGCATTCGTGCATCGTCAGTAGATCCTGCAGCTCATCGAAGTAGATCCATCCCTGGGAGATATACATCTCGCACAGGGATCTGCAGCGATCCTTCAGAACGATCCGCATCCCTTCCCGAATTCCGTCCTTGTTGTCTTTTCTTTTTGAATAGATAGAAAAAAGCTGATTCAAGAGAGTGGAAAGAACTCCACTCCCCAGAACCGCTATTAAGATAGCTTGAGTTTCCATTGCTTATTCTGCAGGATAATCTTCCTTGAAGATCATCTCATACTCCTCAACGCTCATCTTACCCTGTTTTACATACTCGATTCCGTAACCTCTTACAGCATCGGCATACTTTAACGGAACTGAGTCCCATGTAGCTGAGCCTACCAGAAGACGGTTAAACCAAATCTTTGCCATCATTTTCTCATCCTTCCTTATAAAATCATAATCAAGCGAGACTATCAGCAATCTCGCAAACAGCCACTTCAAGATCATTTACTCTTTCCTCCAGGCTTGGAGTAGGATCAGGTTCCGGTTCTGGGCCAGGGCCAGGAGGGATCGGATCCACCCAGATGCTTCCGTCATTGGAAAGCTGTGTAATTCCTGGCAGTCTTCTGTACACCGTATCGTAGTCGGTGTAAATACCGTACACTCTTCCGTCATCCGTCAGCAATTTGATGGTGGATGTATTAAGAGGAACGTCCTCTGATCCGATGGTGCAGATATTACCAGAGAAGCTGATCGATGCTTTGATAACCTTTTTGTTTGGGAATTTGATATTTTCCATTGTGTTCTCTCCTTTAGATAATCTTCACATAGAGGATTTCAAATCCACCTGAACATCCACTTACATTTCCACCAAGTGCTGCAAGATAGTAGTTGAGCTGCCCATTTTCAGAATCAATATACATATTAAAAGGACTAATATATCTTGCAGTTGAAGATCCACCGTAATAGTATCCTACTACACCAAGTGCTTTGTATCCTGGAACAGAAGCATCAATCGTTCCGTTAATATACTGTCCGTTTGTAATGGCAATACCGTTCAGATTAACAGTACGCTTAATAACGAAGTCCTTAAACGCACCACTTAACGTCTTAGCATCAACCACAAATCCTGGCTCCGTAACATTCAGCGAATCAGTAACCTGTGATTTTTCCACATATTCGCCAGTAATTCGACCTGCGATAGGCTTTAACGTGTCGGTTGATTTATCATAAATATTTACGCTCATTTAATCACCATCCTATACCTTTCCAAACTCCGTTATGGTCACGCATAGACCATTTCCCCGCATGGTCACCACTAAAACAATAGCCGATAAAAGCACTTTGATTGTTCGCTAAGATAGTTATCATCAAACCAACATAAGGAGCATTCCCCCATAATGCCGTTGTAAACGAGAAACTTTTAGGATTTACACCTACAAAATGGCTTGCAATAAATTCTGCCACAGCACTCGCACCTGCTACGTCATTCGGATTCCTTGATTCAGTACACTCGGAAACCGTCTCACAGATATTACTCACATAGTCATCGGTGATGTTCACGATCTGACCGTCCGCAAGACCACTGTGTGGTTCCTCTGCCCACTGTTCTTTGGTAAATGATACTGACATTCCCTCTGACAGAGTCTTAACTGCCAGTGCTCCTGCGATCCTACCTTCCTCGGTGTTGGACTGGATGCCCTCCATGGAGTCGATGATCTTCTCCTGCAGGTCGATGATATCCTTTGTGGAGATGCCATGTGGATCACCGTCATCGTAGATGTTGTCATTTACAAGGATGGTGAATCTCGGTGAGGTGATGATACGCTCGGTATCCTCTTCCAGTAAACGCAGCTCGCATTCTACCAGGCCCTCGATGGAAGCGATGAACTCATCGAAGGTATAGATGATCGTGCTGTCCAGTGTTCTGATGTCGCACTCTTCAAGCATGACCTCGGCACCAGGTCTTTCAAATGCAAGGACTGCCCTGCATCCGCTTTCGATCACATATGGCTTTCCGTTTTCCATCAGAGTGGCATAGATCTGTCTTGCTGAATCGTTCTGCTTTGCAGCGATCTGAACCTGGGATGCTGCCTCATGAACGTCCAGTGTGATTCTGTATTTAGAAAAGTTCATGTAACCTGTCTCCTTTCGTAGTTTGATTTTACATAGAAAAAGGGAGGGTAATAACCCCCCCCTAATTCTTCCCTGTTACCAGGGACATCTCTTTAGGTTCGACTCTTTATAATCTACCAGGAACAGTGCTGTCTTCTGATCTGCTCTGATCGGCAGACTGTCGATGATCTTAATGACTGCATCCATCTTGCTGTATGCATCCGTCTTTCCGTCACCGTCAAGGTCTGTTCCCTTTGCGGTCTTGACCTTCGCACAATACTGTTCGTAGGTACTGAGAGTGATTCCTGTCTGCTCCACCTCTTCATAATACCTGGAGAGGTTCGTTTCCGTCATGGAAGACTTAGGATTCTTACCCATGTACTCCCAGTATGCTGTCTTCGTCTTAGCTTCCGCATCATCCATTCCGCAGTGCTTCTTCAAGAGCTGAATAGCCTGACTGGTGTTGATGTTTCCTGCCTGCAGGGATTCCTTGATGGCAGACCGCACATCGCTTGTCTCCTGCTTAACCGCAGCTGCGTAGTCCTTACCGTTCATGACTGCGGTAGCTACGATCTCATCCATGACTTCATTCATGGAGACGTTTGACCTTCCTTCGACAACATCGGTGTAGTCACTGTCTGAGAACAGGGACTTGGCCTTTGTACTGGTATTGGAAGGTGAACTGTCATCACTAAGAGTATTGATCACCTGGTTGATCGCATCTACGATATCATTCTGTGAGAAATGACCTTCCGCTTTGATCTCCCTTGCCAGTCTCACATAGGTAGCATCGTCTCCTGCCAGTCTTGCCTCAGCTGCTTTGGTGATTCTGTCATCATTCTCTTTCAGAGCTGTTCTGACGAGGTTCCAGTATTTCGAATCACCTTCCGGTGTGATGTACTTTGCCTGGTATTTACTGATGGCATTCTGATCGCCACTGGTAATAGCTCTGTAAACACCCTTCCGATCCTGTGATGCAGTTCTGTTGATGCCTGCTTCGAAGGATCCGAACTCACCGTTAATGAAGTCCTCAGCATGGAGTCTCGCACCGTTCACGATGTTGTAAACATTCTTTGCAGGGATTCCTGCGTAGGATGCCACATCCATCGCTACATTAAGGAAATTATCGAAGCTCGGTTCCTTCAGCTTTGCGAAGTTGTCGATGCTCTCATTGATCTTATCCACCATGGAATCGCTGACTACATCGTACTTGCTTCCTGCAAACTTCTCTGCGATGGATACCGCATAGCTTCCGAATACAGGAACTGCTGCGGAGAAGACGTTCTCGGAAAACTTCTTTGCAAATTCCTTTGCCACTGATTCGTCAGTCAGTTCGAAGTCCTTGTCTCTCCAGGGATTCATCTTGTGGAGGATCGCAGCTGCCAGGAGAGTCATCGCAGTGAAGGTGAAGTGTGAAGCTAACTGACTTCCCACTGCCATTCCGAACTGCTTTGATGCTTTCTTGTACTGGGCAGATGACTTTCCATGTTCCTTTCCTGCCATCTTCAGTCTCATGGCACTCTCTCTGAGGATACCGCTGTTCTGAATAGGCTGTGTCTGGAACATGACAATGTTCTTCAGTCCTGCATTCTTTGTGATCTCCGCTCTATGCAGTGAATCGTACATAGGCTGAGTCTCTTCCAGGACTCTGTTGTAATACTCGGTGGTAGCTTTCCAGAACTGCCGACTGCCGACCTTGTGACCATCCTTCGCTGCTTCTGCCTTACTTGCGTACCACAGTGCTGCTGTAGTGGCCACATCCATCGTCTGGATCCAGTTCATCGGTGACAGTTTTCCGAGCTTATCGTTCACCCTGTTCTGCCATCCCTTTGACTGGTTGAACTCTCCAAGCTCGATCATGGACAGTCCCTGTCTTCTGGTATAGTGCTGAGGTGTGTGAGCATCGATCTCATCGTACAGCTTCTGCAGTTCTTCCTGGCTGAAATGTGTCTTGCTGAAATAATCAGCGAGGCCCTTTCTCAGTGAGCTTCCCGACAGGACTGCTCCTGCTGTAGGATAGGAAGCTGCCTGCTTCATCCATACGGAGACGTTAGATGCCAGTGTGGATGTTACGAAAGCACTCTTCACAGCATTGAGGATCGGTACGGTCTCGTTTGCTCTGTTGGTCTGCAGGTCAGCTACAGCCTGGTCGAGCATCTTCACACCACCGTCATGCCATGTATCTCTGATAGCTTCCTTGACGTAGGTACTGCCATCTTTGTCAGTCATGCGGACATTGAATACCTTTTCCCAGTTCCGGACAGGGATCGCAAGACCGTAGATCTTTGCCACCTCGTCGATGTGGTTATCTACTACGGTGTTCAGACCTCTGATGATGATCTGGTTACTTGCATTATCCTTTACGCTTTTCAGGATACCTGCACTCATAATACCGTAGTCGATCTTTACCTTCTCACTCTGAGTCTTTACCTGGTCTTTGTTTACCACATAAGGGATATACGCTTTCTCACTGGCGATCAGTCTTCGTTTGATCTTCAGTGCCACCTCATTAATGGCAATGCGAGAATCATTTCTGAAGAACTGTCTTGCTCTTTCCATGTACTCCAGATCCCATGGTGTCAGCTGTGACATAACAGATGCTACAAATGCATCATCCACCATAACCGTATGTCCATGGTCAAATGCCTCGACAGCTTTTCCCTTCTTCTCAAGCTCCAGGTCGGTGAACTTTACTGGTGTAGCCAGATGGCCTCTTCCCTTATTCGCCTGCTCTCTTTCCTGAGTGAGGATCGCCTGCATACCCTGCATCTTGGAGATCTTGATCTCTTTTCCTGTGGTATCCCTAACAGGAATTGCAGGATTCTCTACAGCCTCCTGGAATGCTTTCTTTCCTGCCTTGTCCATTCGGAGGGCATCGAACTTCTTGTGTGATACCATAGAGAACTGGTCTGCCTTGATACGGCCTGCATTCAGATCGTTGAACAGCTGAACCAGTGCTGAACTCTCATCGAATCCCGCCATCTCTTTGACAGCTCTCATAGGATTCTCAGTCCACTCTCGGAAGAAATCTTCGATCTTACCTGTGGTGAGTCCCTTGCTCTTGATCTTGCTCATCATGTTGATGATATCCTTGCCTGCAGAATATGCAGTGTACCGTTCATCCTTATCGATCAGCTTTCTCGCATCTCTGATGGTCTTATTAATGTCATTAAGGACTGTATGAACGTCTTCCAGTTCCTCCATGGTGAGGTTACGGATCCTTCTGTCACCGATGGTTCTGGCGAGCAGGGAGATGTTCTCGGAGAGCTTCTCGTCATACTCAGAGCTTAATGTAAAGTCATCGCTGTCTCTTACATGCTGCTCATACGCTTCCTTCAGATCCAGAAGTGCTTCCCTCATGCTGAAATACTTCTCAGCAGTTTTGGTGCTGTAATCTCCGGATAACGGATTAATCAGACCGCATACATCAATGATCTTTGTGGCAAGCTCTGCAGGAACGTACATCGTGTCGGTAGGCTTTAAGAGCATTTTCTGCATATCGTGGGCGATCTTTCCGATCTTCTCTCGGATCTCTCTTGCCCTTGCCTGCTCACGTTTTCCTTCATACCACTGCTTGAATTCCGCTTTCGCTTTCTTCTCTGCCAGTGCTCGTTCCCTTGCGACCACGTTCTTCAGAGGTTCTGAAGCCTGCAGTCTGAGCAGCTGCTTATCGAAGGTGTTGATCTTGTTCCGAAGAGCATTGGCCTGCTCACGCAGAGCACGAAGCTGATCCATATCACGCTTTCCAGTACCGAAAGAGATTTCCTTGAGCTTCCTGCTCACTTCGGACAGTTCCTTCTGAGCATCGTTCATCTCTGAGATCTTAGCCTGGTATCTTTCGATGTAGCTCTTCTCCAAATCGTTCTGAGCTACGGTGCTCAGTGCTGTTGAGAGGAGGGTACGAGCATCGGTTTCTCCAGTTCGCTGAGATTTTTTAGCATCACCTTGACTGTTTGATCCATCGGTGGTAGAATAGTTCTCAGATAAAGGTGATGTGTTTTCAGCATTCGGATGTATCTTCCCAGTGTTTGCTGAAGATTCATCACCTTTATTTATTATAGGTATCTCATATGCACCTTTACTTATCAGTTTTTCGTAGTAATCAAATTTCTCACCGTTAACAACGTCATCTGGATTGAACATCGTCACTGTAGTGGCAAAAACAATGTCTCCATCGTCATTTATGAGATTGGATCTTATGTTTGCATCGAATTCAATTATAGCCACACTCTCAATTCTTTCAGTTTCTTTATGCTCACCTCCGTCCGTAAAATTCCTGGTGTCAACAAAGACAGCTATTCTTCCGTTAGGCTGCATAAGAATCGCCTTCGGATTAGAAAGATTATCCAATAATTCAAGAACCATATGCGGTTCATAATCATGTCCTGTATTATCTTTTCCACTGTTCTTGTTTTTGTTTTTCTTAAAAACTCTGTTGAAAAGTTCATCTACAGACATGATCATCGGCATTCGTTCTGCATATTCTCCGTAATTGAGCAACGAATCTACGATAACGTCTGGAATATACATGCCAAGTGGAATGTAAGTATTATCATTAAGTTTGTTGTCAGCCGCCAATTTCAAATAATACATTACAGTCTCTCTGCTAACGTCTCCAGGATGTTCTACGATGTCAGAATCACCGTTTAAGTATCTTACTCTGATAGATTTTCTAACGTCTGGATCACTTGTAGGATTTTCATTGTCAAGGTTCTTGAACTGATTACTGTCGAATGTAATTACAGTCTTGATGTTTCCGTCACTGTCATAATGGATCAGACCGTCATATCCGAGCTTCTGGAAAGCATCGATGATCGCTGTATCACCACCGGATCCTGCAGAGAGATCACTGTAAATATCCACATCACTCTCGGCATAGTCAAAGATCGCTTTCGCTGTGGTAAGAGCCTCTCTCGCAACGAAGGAAGGTTTTTGTAAACGGCAAGTACTTTCCAGCATTTTTTGGCATTTAAATTCCAGCAAATTTTGGCATCCAAAATCCAGCATTTTTTACTCGCCTTTGATACCCGGGGATTGCTCCCCGGGCTTTTTTTTGCCAGTATCATTACGAAAAAGGTAGATCTTCTTCGCCTTCAAATTCATTGACGAATTCGTCAAGTAGGTCTGAGTGATCTGAAGACGTTGTATCTTCATCGTCCCAGCCATAGTAGTTAAGAGCAAACTTTCTTGCGTCCTCTGGACTCATGCCCTTTGTATGCTGCCGGATATATTCTTCTTCACGATAAACAGTGAGGAATTCTACCGGAACCTGTCCGTCATACCATGCTCCAGAGCTGTTTTCGTACACGCTATGACCGTCTTTTACCCATTCGCGAAGTACTCTTTGTTCTTCCTTTGTCATGGGTGTCTGCTTTATGTATTCCTTGTACTGTTTTTCCAACAGTTCCCGTATCTCTTCGGGCAGATAGCGGTTAAACTTCATCAGCACAGTCTCCTTCCTCCAGAAATGATCTTCTGTTTTCCAGACGATAGCTCTTTCCTGCGATCTGGATCCTGTCACAACGGAACGACAAACGGTCAAGAATCGCAGTTGCAAG
>JAZRYJ010000001.1:0-43826 GCA_045600635.1 Candidatus Methanarcanum sp. | reverse complement strand
GCATAACATCTGTATGCATTTAGTATATAAGTAGTTTCGCAAAAAATAAATAATTGAAATTCAAGAGCAAAAAACAGAAAACCGGAAAATCAAATCGACAAGTGCCCTTTAAATATCAGTTTTTAACACTGAACGTACAATGTTAAACATGAGGAACTGCGACATAACATCGAGTGTTTATAATACGTCAAAGCGATTGTCGAAACGGTATCTTGTCGTTCGATGATTATTTCCCCATACCTGTTCCGGAACAGTTGATTCAATCCAACAAAGATGTTTATAATTCGGCAGTCGAGGGCAATCCAGCCTCTATTGTGGATCTCGGATCGATTATTGAATACAGTGATTTCGATGGTTGCGGACAGGATGCTTTGTATTGCTATCAAGAAGCTTCGAGGATCCTCAATAAGACAGGTGGGGTAGACATACTCAACCCCACATCTCTGCCGAGTTCAGACTTCAAGAAGCTCAAATCGAAGATTCTTGAGCTGACAGGCAACGAGCAGGTTACCAAATCCAGTCACCCCAAGACTGGTGGCATATACATGATGTACATCGACCACTTCGATGATGATTTTATCATCCCTTTCTACGTCGGTAAAACCAATTCCTTCTCCAGAAGATTGAGCCAACACATCTCCGGGATCAAGAAACTGATAGGACTTCCCAAGAGGAAGTACAATTCGTTAGTCGAAGAGGGAGAGTTCGACGGGCAATACCTCTACTGCAAGATGTATGCATACCTGGACAGTCACAATTGTACCATCAAGGACGTCAAGATGGTGATTCTCGAGGAAGAGCCCAACGAAAAGAAACGTTCGTTCAGGGAGGATGATTTCATCCAGTCGTTATCGGCACCCTTCTTCGGTTTCAACCAATATCTATTCTTCACCCATTTCGGAGAATACCAATCGCTGGATCCCATTGAGGATGAAGCACAACTCAAGAGCCTGTTGGATATTCTCAAGAAAGAGATCCCTCTGATGGCCTACTACTATCACTACGGGTACAACGCGATCAACATCATCCTTACGTTACCGATGATGATTGCCCCGTCCTTCGGGGATCTGGTTTTCTACAAGGATAACTCATTCAAGTATCTGGGATACCTGAAGGAATATCGTTCCCCACTCAAGAACTACACAGAAGTCAGAGATGTCGCAATCGAAAAGGCACAGAAAGAGGTCGATGAGGGCATCGTCACCGTGATTCCATGTCCCGCAGCTGATGAAGCTAGGGAGAAGTTGAAAGAACTGTTCGCTAATGTTGAAGATTCCGATGTACTGATTGACCTGTGCATCGACGCTATATTCAGACCGGACAGCATATCTTCAGTCAAGATTTGGAGTGAGGCCAAGAAGAGGGGATTCTGGGATGACCCGCTTTATGAGTTCAAGAAGAGATATCCCAGCACGTATCAATTTTGTGTGGAAAGTCCAATTCCGATACCGCCTGCCGACACTCTGGAAAAGAAAGTCGCTTTGATACACAGGCAAATGATGAGAGCATACTATGCGAGATTCTTCTTCGTAACAACATGATTATAGTATCTCTTCTTCAAATCGAAACGATCTGTACAGACTTTCAATTGCACAATTTTTATCCCATCTGGGGCATTATCTACTATCTGCTGACAATCTTCTTTAGAAATCTTACTTCCCAGATATATCTTAGATAGTGCTTCACCTACAGGCAGATACTCTTTGCCAGGCATACCTGTGAAGTAGCGCCATTCCTTCTCATAAGAATAATCAATATTCTTCGTGAGGATGCTGTTCACAAGGCCCTGTCCTAAACGTTCATGGAATTCTTTTCCAGTTTCATAATCTGAGAACTCGTGTTCTTTGTAACTGACTTTGTAGATATTGCCATTCAATTTGGACAACCGTTTTACGTCATATTCAAAACATACACCCTGATGTTCTTTTGTGTAGTTATCCCACATTGCAAAAGAATCGTGTCTCTCGGTAAAACATGCTATGCGGATTGAACTACGAACAGCATTTGCAATCAAATCGAATGGCGATTCATTTGTTGAATCACCTATTTTGTCTGCCTTGATGCTGCTGTCACCAAATATATTGGAGATCATTGGGGCGACGTAGTCCATAACTAGTTTGACGTCTGCTTCTTGACTATTCGATAATTGAATGTTTTCGGCCCTCAGTAAATTTGGAAACGAGATGATGGTGTCATATGGATCTGAAAAACTGGTGCTCGGTGACAGATGTATTGTGTTCGATATCAGTTCTTTCAAAGCGTTTCTTACATTACGGTAGCGGTACAGATGTTCTGGAGGATTGAGGTGGGATTGGTCGATTACAAAGCCATCTAAACTTTTTAGGAAGTTCACCAAAGCATCTCTATTCGATAGAAGAGACATCCACCATTCCAGATCATCAGCCATTTCTGGGCTGTATTGACGCAATATTCCCATCAACATCTCGTATTGAGTATTCAACTTGAGTTGGACACCTCGAGTTTCTATTTTTGACGATTTTTTCATGAACGTATTTGACCAGAACAAAAAAGTAGAACAGTGTTCTGATGTAGTTTATGACCAAACAAACCGCATTCAGAACAGAATGCACAATCCCTAACAGAAATATATCTTTGCCGTACAGCATAATGGCAACAGTCCGTGCCGGCTTTCGCCGGCTCGGATTGTATGAGTTTCTCGATTCCTTCAAACACAGCGGCGTGCCGTTGGGTTACGTGATTGAACTGATGTGAATAGATCAGCTCAGCGGAGGGGATTCGATGAACATGTGCGCATCCAAAGCGAACAAGACGCCGCTGATGACCGAAGAACTCTGCCACGGACACGTCATCGGACGAAAGACCATGGAACGCGCCTTGGACGTCCTCAACATGTATTTCGAGGAAATACTGTGGCATATCCATCTGAAACTCGATGAAATCTATCCTGACATCAACACCGACGTATACGTCGACGGTTCGCACATCGAAAGGTACGGTTCCAAATGCGGAAACACCGCCGTCGGAGAAGGCGGCGGAACGATGCAGCTGCAGGACCAATTTATGGTCGCGCAGCTGAAGGAATCGGGAATTCCGATAGGCATCGAAATGTATCCTAGGAATTGGAATGACCCGCCGCAGTATGCCGATTTCATACCGCAGCTGATGTTCATGCTCAAAAAAGGTTCCACGATAATAATGGACAACGGCGGATCCAGCGGCGAGCTGCCGAACGACATATGCGACAGCGGCATGGAGTACATCTCCAGAGTGAGGATGAACCAGAGCGATTTGGATTCGATCGAGAACGACATCGGTAAAATGACGTACGTCGGACACGGCGTGGGCTGCATAAACCACGAGTTCGAAAGAGGGCGCAAGACCAACTACCTCTTCTTCTCCGTGGACAGATACATACTTGGTCAATCAGCCGCAGAAAGGAAAGCCGCCAGAATGGCGGTTGCGCTCAGCAAGGCCAGGGATGCGTTCTCCGATCCAGACATAAGGAAACTGGTGACTGTGCAGAAGAATCCGTTCTACGATGTCAGAATAACCAAGTATGAACTTCAGATGAAGCTCAATCCGTGGACAGAGGATGACATAATCGCGGCGGCGGACGAAATATCGGGTGACAGATGCGGATGGTTCAAGATACAATCATCGGTGAATCTGCCTCCGGATGTAGTGCTTGATGCGTATAGGCACAGGACGGGCATAGAGCACCTGATAGCGTCGCTGAAAGGCGTGGTGAAGATCGGTCCGCTCAGAGTCTGGGATGCGAAACATGTACGCGGGGAGCTCCTGCTGGGTCTTTTGGCCCAGCTGATGCTGTCGATGGTCAGGTACGATTTGGAACCGGATACGGTGGAGAAGTTCGAAGACAGGAGACGTATTGTGAAGAAACATAAACCTTCGATGAAAGCCATTTTGCAAAACCTAGGTCAATGGACAGTTACCGTGATTCCGAAGGATGAATGGAATAAGAAAGTTGTTTAGAGGGAAATGGTTTGGAATCAATCGAACATCAAGCCCATTGATTTCAATTCATCAGCGAGTTTCTTCGCTGCGATTTCGACATCCGGAAGGACTTTCGCACCTGTGATGACGATCTTTCCTGAGCCGAACAAAAGGATGACGACCTTAGGGTCATTTATTCTGTATACAAGTCCTGGGAACTGTTCAGGTTCGTACTCGACCTTCTCGAGACCGAGTGTGACAGCTGTTGTGTTGAGGTTGACCTCGTAACCGTAGTCAGCTGATGATACAATGTTCTGAACTTCCACCTTGGGTTTATCGTAGACTTTGAAACCTTTTGCCTTCAGGTCTTTGACGACATTCTGAACGCATCTGTCGACATCTTCGAGTGTCCTTGCACCTGTGGAAACGATCTTGCCGCTTCTGAATATGAGAACAGATGTCTTTGGTTCTTTGAGCCTGTAAACAAGTCCTGGGAACTGTGTAGGGTTGTAATCTGTGTTTGAAAATTCTGCCTGGATGTCATCCAAGTTGAACTCATCACCAATCCTTGATGAGGCCACTATGTTCTGAACCTGAATATTGTACATAATGGGCAGTATAAATAGGGGGTTTATAAAGTATATGTATAGTTAACAGTGTTTAATGATAAAAATAATATGAAAAATGAGGGGATGTTCCCTCATTGTTTGAGTCTCTGCAGCATCTTCACTGCAGCATCCACGACCTGGGCACCCTTCTCTATCCTGTCCATGGCCTGAAGTTCCGTCATTCCCGGTCCGGTCAATCCGAATGCGATCGGCTTACCAGATTCAAGTGAGAGGTCCATGATCTTCCTTGAGGCCTGGCCCATGACGACCTCATCGTGTTCAGTCTCTCCTTCGATGACTGCACCAATGGTGATGACAGCATCGATGTTCTTGTCATCGACAAGTGCTTTCGTCGCAAGCGGGACCTCAAAGACGCCCGGAACAAGGATGGTTCTTGTGATCTCTACGCCGAGGAATTCAGCTTCTGCTTTGGCCCTCTCCACCATGAGTGACGTTATCTCGTAGTTGAATTCCGCCGCCACCATTCCCAATTTGTATTTTGCCATATTATCACTTCTTCTGTCTTACGGGACCTGCATCCGCGAATCCCTGTCTGAGTCCGGTCCCTGCACGTTTAGTGAGAGATTCCGGGCGGAAAAGCAGATCATAAACATTAATCGCATGTTCCCTGGCCCTGCTATCGGCCAGGAATTCCAATTCTTTCGCATCTTTAGCTTCATCTTCATGCACGAACACTTCGATGATGTGAGTATTCGTCAGCAATTGACATAATATCAGCCCTGTTGATGCTTCATGTGCGCATGTCTTGTCCTTCTGCATCGGACCCGGCATGGCCAATGCCATACAGATGTCGCATTTGTCCTCTTCGATGAGTTTCTTGCATGCCACAGGGAGGTCCTTGAATCCAGGAACGGTCCTTCTTATGATCTTGAATCCTGTTCCCGTTCTCTTCAATTCGTCTATAGCAGATGCGGCCATATCATATCTGGCGAATGTCGTATCTGCGATCCCGATGGTCTTCAAAAGTCATCCCTTTCCTGTATCTTCTTGATGATGGCCCTTGTCGCATTGAGGTCATCACTGGCCTGAGATGCTCTTTTCACTTTGATGTTGAATCCTCTGGTTCTTAGATCATCTTCGAGTTTTCTTTCATCGAATGTCTGATCGTATCCGAGAACGATGATATCAGGACGAATCTCATCAATCATCGAATAGAAGTCGCCGTTGTTCTTCCCTATGAACACCTTGTCCACAGGTTTCAGTGATGAGACGATCTTGGCCCTCATCTCCTGAGGTATCACAGGATCATGCTTCCTCTTCTTGACGGTATCGTCGCATGCGATGACTACATACAATTCGTCACCGAATGATCTGGCCTGTTCCAGATAGGAAATGTGTCCTGTGTGGATAATGTCGAAGACACCGGTCGCCATCACTCTTGTCATTTTCATTCCTTTTCGATGAATTTGTTCCATGCCTCAACGATCTCGTCACCTGTGACGAATGCAAGCTTGTGATCATCAGCATATTTCTTTGTCAGTTCTTTTTTCATGGAGTTCCCGTCATCACCCATCATCTCGCATATCGTTGCTGACTGTTTGACTCCGGCCATGATCATGAGGACATTGACCAATTCCGTATGTCCCTTTCTTGTGACCAACGGTGTTTCGCATGTGTTCAGGAGATGTACATGGCCCGGAGCTCTGAAGTTCTCTCCGAGTTCTTTCTGTATCTCCTCCACCGGTTTATCCTGGAAGATTATCCTGCAGTATTCTTTGATTGTGAGTGCTCTGTCGTTATCTGTGATGCCGGTGTATGTCTTGCGGTGATTGACAGTGAGGCCGAATGAGGATTTCGTGTTGTCATAAGGGATGTCATTCGGGGCCATAGCTCTGAGCAGAGGATATTTCTCGCAGTCATCCCAGTAAACATCGGACATGAACGGAAGACCGAGTTTCTTAGCGAGTGCGTAAGGGGTCGTGGTACAGACCAGGCCGCCCGCATCTTTCCTCATGGTCCTGAGAACATCGTGTGTGATGAATTCGGATGCGATCGTCATGTCTGTTTCCTTTTCTCTGTTATCGAAGTCATATACGAGTACGATGTTTCCTTTCCTTATCTCTTCCAGAGCTTTCTGCACACCCATATTGGTCATCTTTGTATCTTGGAGATATAAGAATAATGTTGGTTATCTACTTAATTTTTGGTAATAAAAATAATTTTGGTTGATGTATCGAACAGATAATTTCGTTTAAAAAACATAAACAGTAAATAATGATGCCATATAGACCTGGAAGATGGTCGAAGAAAAGACGAAAGGAGTGGAGATGCTCCTCGGGAATCCAAAGAAAGCGGTAATAGCGATGGCCGTTCCGATGATTGTAGCGTTGGTCGCACAGACAGCGAACAATCTCATTGATGCGGTCTGGGTCTCAGGATTGGGCCCCAATGCTCTTGCGGCAGTAGGATTCCTGTTCCCGTTATTCTTCATTCTGATCGGTGTCGGAAACGGTATCGGTGTCGGTGCCTCATCTGCTATTGCCAGATTTATCGGAAAAGATGATAAACAATCCGTTGATAAAGTGGCATCTCAAGGTGCCATCATCTGTATTGCACTCAGTATCGTTGCATCAATTATTCTTCTTCTGTTCCAGGAAGGTATACTCCAATTCCTCGGAGCGGGGGATTCATTGAAAGAATGCATTGAGTACGGTACACCGATATTCCTATGTGCCGTAATCCTGTTGTTCAACGGATATCTGAGTATGACGCTCAGAGCTGAAGGCGCATCTAAAAGAGCTATGATGACACAAGTGTTAGCTGCGATCATTAACATCATTTTGGATCCGATAATGATCTACAATGATTTTTTGTTGGAAGTGTTCAATGTCGACATCGGAATACACATCGGATTGGGTATGGGCATTGCAGGTGCGGCCTGGGCCACAGTAATCGCTGTGTCGATATCCTTGCTGATAATCCTGTACTGGTACTTCATAAAACAGGACACGTTCTCGAAGATCAAGGTAAAGTTCATGAAATTCGAGAAAGCGATCATTACTGACATTCTTCGTGTGGGTGTCCCTGCATCATTGGATCTTGTTGCGATTTCGATATTCTCCATGGCGATGAATTTTATCGTAACAATGATCGACGGCGGTACTGATAATGTTGCTGTATTCTCGTCCACATTCAGAATCATTCAGATATTGATGATACCATTGAATGCCATCGGCGGAGGCGTCGTACCGGTACTGAGTACAGCATACGGTTCCAAGCGTTATGACAAGATGAAGGAGGCATACATATTCTCGCTGGAACTCGGTGTGATAATCGAGATCGTTCTGTTGATAATGATTGAATTGATCGCACCATTGGCAGTGATGATATTCACATATTCCGAGTCCACATCATCACTCAGGGATTCGATGATCGATACATTGAGGATACTGTCGATATTCCTGCCTTTCGCTACATGGAGTTTTATTGCTGCCTCTCAATTCCAGTCTGTCGGAATGGGTATGAAGTCATTCGTCTGTACATTGGTCAGGAACGGACTTCAGGTCCCTGCGGGATTATTGTGTGTTGCCGTATTCGGAACTTTCACTTCTGTCATGTGGGCTGTGACTTTATCCGAGATTGCAGGTTCATTCCTTGCGGGATTCTGGAGTTTGTTGTTGGTCTTCAAATTATTGAAGGGATTCAAACCGTCTGATGCCCAAGATGTTAAATACTGAAATATTCAGTCCATTCTACAGTGTTGTCTTATGGTCAGACAGATTAAAGTTTCAAGAAGAGCGGCAGAGATGAATTATGCGATACGTGAGGTCTCTGTCCCCGCAGCAAAACTCGCTGCAGACGGCATGAAACTTTCAATGCTGAATATTGGTGACCCCAATAAGTGGGATTTTGAGACACCGATATATTTCAAAGAGGCACTGAGGAACGCTGTCGATCATACGGATAACGGATACGGGGATTCACAGGGAAACCCCGAATTCAGGCAAGCTATCGTGGACCGTGAGTTCGAAAAGAACGGGATAAGGATAACGCCTGACAAAGTATTCGTTACATCAGGGGTAGGAGAAGCCATCAGTCTCATCACAGGTGCTATGATTGAGAACGGTGATGAGATGCTTGTACCCGGACCTGGATATCCGTCATATCACCAATATATCAATTTCTTCGGCGGAAAAACTGTTCCGTATAGGCTCATTGAGGATGAAAAATGGAGTCCTGACGTTGACATGATGCGTAAGCGCATCTCTAAGAAGACAAAAGCCATCATCGTCATCAATCCAAACAATCCGACAGGTGCTGTTTTTTCTGAGAAGACACTGCGTGAGATTGGAGATTTGGCAGCTGAATATGAAGTGCCTGTAATCTCTGATGAAATCTACGATAAAATCACAGAGAAACCGTTCTTCTCGATGTCAAGATTGCCTTCTGATGTTTCAAGAATAATTCTCAATGGATTCTCCAAAGTCAATCTGATGCCCGGATGGAGGATAGGTTACGGATACATAATGGATGATAATCACATGCTCGATGATGTGTTTGAAGGCATAATGAAACAATGCCGTGCACGCATCTGCCCGAATGTTCCGTGTCAATGGGCAGCACAGGCATCTCTTCAGGGTCCGCAGGACTATATCCGTGAGATGAACCGCAGACTTCATGAGAGGGCAGAATTTTCCTTCAAGAGATTGAATGAAATACCCGGAATATCCACCAACAGGACTGAGGGTGCATTCTATATGTTCCCCAAAATAGAACTGAACGGCATCTGGAAATCGGACAAGGATTTCATTCTTGACCTTATGAAAGAGACAGGCGTCGTCGTGGTACACGGTAGCGGATTCTGTCCTGAATTCGGAAAGGAACACTTCAGAACAATTACATTGCCGAAAGTGCATATCCTTGCGGATGCATATGACAAACTTGAGAAGTTCATGATCGACCACAAGGCATGATCCTGTATCCAACTTATGTCATTATATAAATAGGGCAAGGTCGATTTGTCGGCATGAGTGAGGTTGCATCAAGGTCCAAATTCTCCGGAAAGCTGGGTTTTATTGTAGCAGCTTCTGGTTCTGCCGTTGGCATAGGGAATCTTATGCGTTTTCCCTATCTGGCTGACAAATACGGCGGAGGAGCGTTCCTGATCGTATACCTCATTCTTGCATTGTTATTTGGTTTCGCTTTGATGGTTACTGAGATAGCCATAGGTAGGAAGACAGGCAAATCTTGTATCGAGGCGTTTTATTCATTCGGTAAAAAACATAGGTGGATCGGTTATCTATGCATCATAGCTCCGATCCTGATTGCAGGATACATTTCTGTTGTCGGCGGATGGAGTATGAGGTATGCAACTGTATTCGCATTCGATATGGATCTTATGACTGCGGATTTCTTTGCAAACTTTACATCGTTCAGTATCGGAGGAATAATTAATAATCCGCTGTTCTGGTTTGTCATTTTCATAGGCATATGCATATTCATTTGCTGTTTCAAGGTGGAGAAAGGGATAGAAGTTGTTGGTAAGGTTCTGATGCCTCTGCTCTTTATCCTTCTGATAATTATGTTCGTTTCGATTCTCACAATAGGTGGTATTTGGGATGGAATGATCAATTTTCTCACACCGAAGGCCGATTCAATAAATTCAGGGACATTCCTGGGTGCATTAGGTCAATTGTTCTTCTCATTGTCCCTGGGACAGGGTGTGATGATTACATTCGGTTCGTATCTGGACAATGAAACGGATATCAAGTCATCTACATTGATAGTTGAATCAATGGATATTCTGGTGTCTGTGATTTCCAGTCTGATCATAGTGCCTGCAGTGTATGTATTCGGTACCGGAATGGAGAATGGATACGAACTTATGTTCAAGGCACTTCCGTTGATCTTCGAAAAGATGGAATTCGGACAGGTGTTTGGAATTCTGTTTTTCGTACTTGTGGCATTTGCAATATTGACATCTACGATAGCACTCATAGAAGTACCTGTTTCTGCATTGATTGACAAATTCAATATACACAGGACTAAGTGTGCAGCAATCGTATTGATCGTCACAATCATAATCGGTGCAGTATGCTGTCTGGGTTACGGTCCGTTATCATCCATTACAATAAACGACAGCAACATTCTCGTGTTTGTCGATACAGTCGCTGGGAATTTCATGCTTCCGATCATAGAACTGGGAATATGCATATTAGTCGGATATTTCGTAGGCACAGAAGTGATTCTGGATGTGACCAATATCAAAAAAGAATCATTTTTGGGAAAGATGTACAGGCCGGTGATGAGGTATGTAGCACCAGTGTTCATAACAATAATTCTCATTGCCGGAATACTCAATTTCTTCCATTTGTATTCGTTGTAATGTTGTGTAATAAGAGCATAATGGCGCGGAGAGGGAGATTCGAACTCCCGAGGAGAAGCTCCACCGGTTTTCAAGACCGGCGCCGTAGGCCGGGCTTAGCTATCTCCGCTTAACGCCTTGTATTTCATTTAGATATATAAGATAAATGTACGCTGACGAGAGTATCTGGTCATCATTCTTTTTCAAAGAAAGATACAACATCTCCAAGATGATCATTTGAAAGTCTGGCGCTGAGTATCTTTTCGTATTTGGATGCCCTTTTATCGAATATGACGGCCATGCCTCTGTCTGTCTCCGTCCTTATCAGACGGCCGATCGCCTGTTGCATCTTTCTCAGTGCCGGAACCTCGGATGTATATTTCCACCCCGTTCCTGGACCGTATTTTTGATCGAAGAGATCGGACATGGCTTTGGATTCCAGTGTAGGCGGAGGATATGGGATTCCTATGATTATCGCAAAACAAAGTTCATCACCCGGAAAATCAATCCCTTCAGCAATGGAACCGCCCATTACGGTGAAGAACACACCGTCACGCCCTTTTCTGAACTGATATAGGGCATTCATTGTTCTTTTCTGTTGTCTGGATTCTTCCCAGTACAGGTTCTTGTGCACATCTCTTTCAAGGAACGGTTTCATTCTGGACATCATAGAGTATGACGGGAAGAAAACCAATGTGTTCTTGTTCACATTGTTGCATAATTTTGCAACATTCTTTTCTATTCTGGAGAATATTGACGGATCTTTCTGCATATCCTCATATCTTGTAGTGACATTTCCTAGATATATCACGGATTTGTTCTCTTTCGGGAATGGTGAATCGTAAATTTTGCACACAGTATCTTTCGGAAGACTGAGGATGTTCACATATTGGTCCAAAGGCTGAAGTGTTCCGGACATATGTATGACACTTTTAACAGATCTGAGGAATTCGATCACATTGTATGGATCGATACATGCTGCATGCAGTGATTGATCATCATCGTCCACTTTGATCGATTTTATGTATTTATCCGGATTGGAAAGCATCCAATTCTTAAGGTCGATGCCGAGTGTGTAGATGTCTGAAATCTTTGTCTCTCCATTATCCATCAGTAATTCCGTTCTTTCTTCGCCATATGAGATCATTCTGTTGATCGCAATCTGCAGTTCGTCCCTGATGAGTTCGAATTTCTTCATTATACGTTCTTCCAGACAATCCGATTTCAGAAGAGCTTCCTTCTTTCCGAACTGTATCTTCTCCGTTGCGAAAAATTTGACAGAATCTTTGATCTCTTTGAGGAAGGGTTTCAATGTCACATCCTCGAATATCGGAGGATCGCCTTTCATCGTGGATATCTCATCTATTGCAGCGTTGATAAGTGCTGTTTTGATGGTGTAACTCTCCTGTTCTCTTGCAGCATCGATGAGATTATGCGCTTCATCGACGATTATCACTAGATTGGTCCCGTCACTCTGCAGATTGCCCAAGAATCCGCCTCTTATGTCTTCTGACAGAATGTGGACATAAGGTGCAACAACAACTTTCATTGTCGAGAGCAGTGATTTCTTCGCTTCATAGGGACATATGTTCTTTTCTTCACAGAATTTATCCAATTCTTCAGATGTTGGGAGGGCATTCTCAGCATAGTTTTCGACCTCTACAATACGTTCTTTCAAACCCTGATAGAATGAGCATGTTCCTTTTTTCTTGTGATCCTCACATAATGACGCAAGAACACTGGGATGCATTGTTTCGTAATTGGACATTGTTCTCAGAAGCGGACATGAACGCCCCCTTCCTGTTACTGTCATGCCTGTGACCTTTCTGAGATTGCCTATTGCACGCAATTCCCTCATGACCTGATCGCTCTGACTGATCGTTCTCGTCAGATACAGTATCCTTTTGTTGTTCCTGAAAGCATGATCCAATGCCGAAGCTAAAGATACGATTGTTTTTCCCGTTCCCGTGCCTGATTCGATAACTATGTGTCTGTTATCATCCAATGCAGTGACGATGTCCTTGATGATCTCTTTTTGAACACTTCTCGGTTCATAAGGAAAGAAAGGAAGTTCCGGATCTTCAGAATCAATTATTTTCGGTTGGATGTGCGGTCTTGTTTCATTTATCACAGGTTCGATGCAACCTGACGAGAAATTGTACCCGCAGCTTTTACAGTATTTGGAGCCTGATAATATCATCGAACCGCATTTGGGACAGAAACCAGCCATAATGTCCCGTATCTGTTCATGATATATTGAATCATTGCGGATATCGGATATATGTTGCATATTATTGTGTAAAGTACGTGGAGAACCAGGAGGATAATATATCGACGGATACTGGTATATGAAAAACGAAGAAGATCCCTATGAGGTTACAGTTTTCAATATGTGAAAATAGATAAAAACGAATTCAACTGTAAGACAATTTTAATAATGGAGTTGTGAATGACGAGGACATGGAAGATAAACCGAGAGCTGACATCAAGAAGCTCATCGTAGATCCGGAGACATTCATTCCAGAGATCTCTTATGAGAAGGTCATGACGTTGTACGTCGAATTGGAGATGCTGATGGAGAATTACGAAAGAGAGATAGCTATCATGTATCTTGCCAGTAATTATTCGAACAATAAACATCTGTCCATGTCGGCATTAAGGGCGATGCACGATGATGAGATCAAGCAGCTCATGGAAAGGACGATGATTGTAATAAAGAATGAATTGAAATCAAGAAAGAATCATCTTTGATTGATCCCTAATTCATCTATCGCTTCTTTCATTCCAGGAACGCCGAGATTCACGACTCTCATCAGATGTTTCTCAGCTCTTTCTATTTTGCCTGCATCCATCATGGATGTGGCGAGAGTCTGGTGAAGATTCACAAGAAGATCCTTGTCCTTCAGTTTGTTCATTGTGTTCAGTTCTTCGAGGATGGAGATTGCATCTTCATAATCATCCCACATTTTTTCCTTCATTTCCTTCTTTTCACAGATGTCCCCTCTGTAAGTGAATGAGAACACAAGATCCATTTCATCATCAATCTTCTTCTTTTTGTACAATCTTGTTCCGATGGAAATGGCTTCTGTGAAGGAATTGAATGCGTCATCCAACAGACCCATGTTCTCATCTATCTGACCGAAGAGATTTGCGATCTGCAGTCTCCTGTTCTCCGACCAGATGTCATCATTGTCGCCTACAAGGGAAACGGCCTTGTCAAGGAACGACACACAATTCTCGTTGTAATTGAAATCAAGAAGGTCCTCTGCACATCCGATGCACATGGAGATGAGCCCGCGTTTGTCGTAATGTCTGACGTCATCTCCGAGTTCTGATAATTTTGGGACGATTTTCATGTAATCCGAAAGCATCGTTTTCTCATCTTCGCCGTAAATCATCTGACCGTGATTTTCATACATTTTGATGTATGTGCCTGTATTGATCTTTTTACCGAGGGATTCCATCTCTTCAGCCAATCTGATAGCCTCCTCAGCATCATCCATTGAAGATGCGTATGACTCCATAAGCATCAATACAGTGGATCTGTTGACCAAAGCCTCCAGTAATTCCTCTCTTGTTCCTTCTAACTCCAATTCATTGATCTTTTCGTTGTATTCTTCAAGTGCTTTTTCCAGATGCACATCGGATGATAACATTGATGTAATCAATCACGCACATCTAGATAAATTATCCTTGAGAACAATTTGTTTATTAGCCATTAAGAGTATCATTCATCAATGAAGGGGAAATGTGTACTGGCGATACATGACATTTCATGCATCGGCAGATGTTCGCTCACAGTTGCACTGCCTATTATATCAGCTGCAGGAATCACCTGTGTTCCGTTGCCGACCGCGATACTGTCCACACATACCGGAGGGTTCAATGAATACACATACCGCGATCTGACCTGTGATTTGCACCCTATCATTGAGCATTGGAATAAACTTGATTATCCGTTCGACGCCATATACACTGGATTTCTCGGTTCCTTTGAACAGGTCTCGATTGTATCAGAGATTTTCGGGAGATATCATGATGCATTGAAGATTGTGGATCCCGTTATGGCCGATGAGGGTGTTCTTTACAAGACTTTCGATACATCGTTCCCGATGGAAATGAGGAAGATCTGTGAGAAGGCAGACGTCCTCATACCGAATATCACTGAAGCGACGATGATACTGGGGGAAGAATATATTAAAGGCCCGTATACGCCGGAATATATCGAGAATTTGATGAAAAGGCTCGTCGGTATCGGTGCCAAAAAGATCGTGCTCACAGGTGTATTCTTCGAAGATGAGAAATTGGGTGTAGCAACATATGATTCTATGGATGGCGACACATCTTTCTATTTCTCCGACAAGATCCCTGGATATTATCACGGTACCGGCGATGTATTCGGTTCAGCGATCGTTTCAGCACTGTTGAACGATCATTCTCTTGCTGACTCTGCAAAGATAGCGGTTGATTTCACTGTTGAAAGTATAAAGAGGACCTATTCGAGAAAATCAGATGTTAGGTATGGTGTAGATTTCGAAGAAGGGATACCGCAGCTTCTTGATGATATATTCGATGACGACATTCCTGAAACAGTATCAGAACTGGCATACACGATATGGAACGAACATTATGATGGCATCATATCAAAAGAACAGATAGACTACATGCTTTCCACATATCATTCCTATGAAGCAATCCAGAAGGAGATAGAGGAAGGATACAGATTCATAATCATCAGTGATAACGGTAAGAAAGCAGGATATCTCTCGTATCATGATGAAGGCGATGCCCTCTACATATCGAAAGCATATCTTCTTAAAGAATCCAGAGGTAAAGGCCTGGGTAGGAAAATGATCGATATTGCATCGGATTATGCGAAGAAGCACAATATCAGGAGAATGTATCTCAGGGTGAACAGGAACAATCCTACTGTCGAGATATACAAGAAACTAGGTTTCAATATCGTGAGTTCCGACATCGCCGACATCGGGAACGGTTTTGTAATGGACGATTATATCATGGAGAAGTTGGTCTGATGTTCATACCGACGACCGTGAAAGAGATGAAAGATCTCGGGTGGGAGAATCTGGATGTCATCATCGTATCCGGAGACACATATATTGACTCATCCTACAATGGTGCTGCTATAATCGGACATTGGCTCATCAAGAACGGATTCAAAGTCGGAATCATCGCACAACCGAAAATCGATTCCGATGATGATATCGGAAGGCTGGGAGAACCCAACCTCTTCTGGAGCGTAACCGCAGGGTGTGTGGATTCTATGGTCGCCAACTACACACCGACCAATAAGTTCCGTAAGGATGACGACTTTACCCCAGGTGGTGTGAATGACAGACGCCCTGACAGGGCGTGTATAGCCTATACTAATCTCATCAAGAAATATCACAAGGGAAAACCGATAGTGCTCGGAGGCATCGAGGCTACATTGAGACGTTTCGTACATTATGATTTCTGGTCGGATTCCATCAGGAGATCGATACTGTTCGATGCCAAAGCGGACATAATAACGTACGGTATGGCGGAACGCAGCAATCTTCTTCTGGCGCAGTCGATGCGTGACGGAATGAGCTGGAAGAACATCAGAGGTATATGCTATATCTCGAATCAGATTCCTGAAGGATTTCTCGTCGCACCGAGCTATGAAGAATGCAAAGCATCAGATAACGACTACATCAAAGCATTCAAGACCTTTTACCTGAACAACGATCCTATTACAGCCAAAGGTGTCGTTCAGAAGCACAACGATCGTTATCTTGTTCAGAATCCCCCTTCTCAGGTATTGGATTCAGAAGAGTTGGATTCGATATATGAAATGGATTATGAGAACGCAGTTCATCCATTCTACCTTAGGGACGGGCCTGTAAGGTCCATGGAGACGATAAAGAACTCAGTCACAATTTTGAGGGGATGTTACGGAGAATGTAATTTCTGCGCTATAGCGCTGGTACAGGGAAGGACAGTTGTATCAAGGAGTGAAAAATCCATTCTCAGGGAAGTGGAAAGGATCGCATCACACAAAGGATTCAACGGGCACATCAATGATGTGGGAGGGCCTACAGCCAACATGTATGGTTTCGAATGCGCTAAGAAACAGAAGGTCGGAGCATGTAACGACAAGAGATGTCTGTATCCTTCTCCGTGCAGATATCTTCCCATAGATCACTCCAGATACCAGCATCTACTGGATGAGATAAGGAAAATCAACGGTGTCAAAAAGGTGGCCATTGCATCAGGGATACGTTACGATATGATTGTTGCTGACAAGGAGCACGGTTACGATTTCTTAAGGGATGTGTGCAAGAACAACATATCAGGGCAGATGAAGATAGCTCCTGAGCACATCTCCGATGAAGTATTGCACCTGATGGGGAAACCTGGAAGATCAATTCTTCTTGAATTCAAATCTATGTTCGATAGGATAAATGAGGAATTGGAAAAAGACCAGTTCCTGACATACTATCTTATCGCTGCTCACCCTGGCTGTTATGAGAGCCATATGGAAGAATTATCACAATTCTGCAGGAATTATCTTAAAACGAATCCGGAGCAGGTTCAGATTTTCACACCCACTCCTTCTACAGTATCTACATTGATGTACTGTACGCGCAGGAATTGGGAAAATACAACAAATATAAAAGCAGAACATTCCATGCAAATGAAGCAGAGGCAGAAGGACATTCTTCTGAATCCGTCGGTCAAGGTGAGGGAAAATGCTGTACAAAGACATAGAGGACATGAAGAAAAAGGCGGCAGAAGGAGAGCTTGACGCAACAGTTCAGCTCGGGATCTCTTATCTATATGGATACGGTGTGGAGGTAGACTACATCGAAGCATTCTTCTATCTGCAGGAAGCGGCTACAAAGAATGACGGTCAGGCATTGTTGCATCTGGGCAAGATGTATGAGAACGGTATCGGTATCAAACCCGATCTCTGGACAGCATACAGCCTTTATAGGCGCTCATACAAGATGCATACTGATGGTTCCAGAAAGGCCATATCTGATTGTGTCGACAAGCTTGCTGACGAGATACCGGTAACCGGAAGACTTACTGTTTCCAAAGACTATAAGATCACAGCGTGCTGTGAGAGGATGAGGGAATATTTCAGGATGGGGAGGATCATTCCATTCGACAATGATGACGGATGCGACCTGTATCTTTCCAATACGAACAGGAATGTTAGAATGCGTGAATGCCCTTATTGCGGTGAGGGCGTTCAGCACATTCAGTAAAGTTTATTTCGGATTTTTCTTTCCGTCATCTCATGCGTTCGATGCTTCGCAGCAAGATCCATAGGGCCACTGTCACCGAAAGGAGATTGGATTATGAGGGCAGCATAACCATAGATTCCGATCTTATTGACAGGTCAGGACTCTGGGTGGGAGAGAAGGTACTTGTAGCCGATGTGAACAACGGTAACCGTTTTGAAACATATGTGTTGCCGGGCGAAAGGAATTCGGGAATCATAGCATTGAACGGAGCCGCCGCGCATCTTTGTGAGATTGGTGATAAGATCATTATCATGGGTTTCGAGATCACCGACGAGAAGATACATGCGAAAGTGCTCTTAGTGGATGACAACAACAAGGTCAGAAAAGAGATGACGTACTGATTATGATTTGAACACTGTTTGTTTCGGCAGTACCATTATATCTTCAGAAACAACTAGGCGGCACGTGATCCATTGATAGAGAACAAGGATGCATTTCAGGTCATTTCAAGTAAACGCACGATCATTGCGATTTTCGTCCTTTTGTTCGTTGCAACGCTCATAGATGGCCTTGATGCTTCGATCGTCAATGTCTCACTGCCGGTGATAACCGAATTCTTTGGGATAACCGTTCAGGACGGTTCATGGGTACTGAATGCTTATGTCATCGGAATCTCTGCTTTTCTCATTGCCTTTGCTAAGATAGCGGATTCAGGCAGATTGATGAGTGTGTTCGTCGTAGGTGTGGTTATTTTCACATTATTTTCTGTCGTCTGCGGATTATGCGGCATGATCGAGGATTTCGGAGTCTCAAAGGAAGCAGGTTTCTACATAATGGCGATATCAAGATTCATACAAGGTCTTGGAGGTTCTATGATGGGTGCGGTATGCCCGATAATCATTGTTCGCCTTCTGCCGAAGAATATGAAAGGAAGAGGTATGGCCGTTCTGGCAGCAGCTTCGGGTGTTGCGCTTGTTCTCGGTCCTGCGCTTGGAGGAATCATGACCAGTGCACTCGGATGGCCCTCGATCTTCTTCATTAACATACCTATCGGAGTATTTTTGTTGATTTTCGGCATCTGGATATTGCCTAGGACTGACAGGTGCATACCTAAATTACGTCTGGATACGCCATCTGTGGTATCATTGGCGATTGTCATTATATCAGCACTGCTGTTCCTTGAGAATTGTACGTCGCCCGATCTTCCGTTATATATTATGGTGGTGTTGGCTGTCATATTCTTCATATCGCTGATCTATCTCGTGCACAGAGTAAAATCGAAACCCGACATTCCTTTGTTGGAAGCCGGTATGTTTAGGAACAGGGAGTTCCTTCTTGTCTCCTTCTCATTCCTTCTTACAACGATGATGGCCGCCGGTACACAATATCTGCTGCCGTTCTTCCTAAGTCATACAGAAGCGCCATTCACAATGGGAGCTGACGAGATGGGGATGTATATTACGATATCTTCAGTGTTCACGATAATAGCCTCGATAATCGCTGGAAGATGGTGTGATTCGCGCGGTTGCAAGAAGCCGACGGTATTGGCGGTGATACTGAGGATTTTGTTCTCAGGGATATTCATTTTCATGATACCTGCATGGGGGATTCTTCCGTTGATTTTGGTGTTGATCTTCATGGGACTGTCATTCGGACTGTCCGGGACATCGCAGCCCACGAGGATGATACATCATACAAAACCTGAATATCAGGGAGAGGCGTCGACATTCATGCTTGTAGTCAACTATTTGGGTTCTGCATTCGGCAATGTTGCATATGCCATATTGTTCGGATTCGGCGCTTGTGCGAACGGAGTGCCTTTCGATCAGCTTCCACCTGATGCTATCATCAACGGATTCCATCTCGCCGCGATACTCGGTGTTGTACTTTCTGTCATGGCATTGATTTGTACATTGGTTGTAAGGAATATCGTTCCTGAAAAAACAGAGGATGAATCCTTATCGGAATAATGTGAAAAATGGGCCTAAAGGCCCTTGTAACGTTTATGGCAAGAGTCTTGTCATATCTCTTGGGAACAGGATTCCCTCTCTGACATTCGGCAGATCCAACATCTTTGTGATCAACCTATCAACTCCGATTCCCCATCCTCCGTGCGGAGGCATACCGAATTTGAATGCGTCCGTATAGAAAGTGAAATCATCAGGATTTAAGCCCAATTTTTCTATTCTGGCGATCAATCTGTCGTACCTGTGCTCTCTCTGTCCTCCGGATGAGATCTCCTGTCCTTTATAGTCGAGATCGAATGAGAACGAATATGGTGTACCGTCTTTTTCCATTATGTAGAATGGTTTGGCGGCTTCAGGATACTCTGCGATGAAGTAGAGATCCTTACCCTGCTTTGCCATATAGTCGCCGACGATCTTCTCACCCTCAGTTCCGAGGTCGTCACCGTCATTGAGTTTGAGACCCGCATCATTGACGATCTTAAGACATTCGGCATATGTCAGGATAGGATAGGGAGTAGGTTGCACATTGATCTCTTTTCCGAGTATCTCAAGCTGTTTCTTTCCTCTCTCCTTCAATCCCTTGAGCACATAATCGATGACTGTTTCGATCATATGCATAACGTCCTCCTGATTGTTGATCCAGGTGAATTCTCCGTCAAATGATATGAATTCTGTAACATGACGATTGGTGTTGGATTTCTCGGCACGGAATGCCGGGCCCAATTCGAACACTTTATCGAGCCCTGTGGACATGAGCATTTGCTTGTACAGTTGCGGTGACTGTGCCAGATATGCAGGTCTTCCGAAGTATTCTATCTGGAAGAGTGTCGCACCTCCCTCTGCACCTGAACCTACTATCTTAGGTGTGTACACTTGTGTGAATCCGTTCTCCTCCATTACTTCGACAATGAGCCTCATCATTATGCTTTTAAGTTCGAACACAGCTCTGACTTCAGGCTTTCTTAAATCCATGAATCTGTTATTAAGACGCGTATCCATCTCCACATTCACTTTGTCGATGACACCCATCGGGAGAGGAGTAGCAGCTTCTGAATAGACTTCGACGGATTCCGGAATCAGTTCAAGACCGAGTTCCGTCTGATTGCTTTCCTTGACTTCACCAGTCACTGCGACGACTGATTCTCTTGCGAGTGTTGTGAGTGTCTTAAACAAACTTTCTTCGATCTTCTTCTTCGGAAGTGTGATCTGTATTGTTCCGAATCTGTCCCTCAGTGTGACGAATGATATTCCACCGAGATTCCTTGTATCTTGGATCCATCCTTTCACAGTGACTTTTCCATCGTCTTTTCTGATTGTGCTGGAGTCTCTGCATGTTGCAGTCATGTTACCGTTTGTCCTATAGGATGGGTACTATTAATATTGTCCTTGCGGGACATTATATCATGCATTATGTGATTTCGATGCTGGGAGAATGAAATATTCGAATTTTTTTCGGCAACTATTATATTACTGCGCGTGAATCACAGTAATATTATTGGCGATACCAATGGCAAGCAAGAACAAGATTACGGTTTCAGTTATCAAAGCTGATGTAGGTTCAGTCTGCGGACATACAAGACCTCATCCAGATATGATGGCCAAATGCGATGAGATGCTCAGCGAAGGAGTCAAGCAGGGAATCCTTGAGGATTATTATGTGACACGTGTCGGTGATGACATCAATCTCTTCATGACACATTACAAGGGCGAGAACAATAAAGAAGTTCACAAGCTCGCATGGGACTCATTCTATGAGGCAGCACAGCTCGCCAGAAAGATGCATCTTTACGGAGCAGGACAGGATCTTCTCGCTGATTCATTCTCAGGTAACATCAAAGGTGCCGGGCCTGGTTCGGCCGAGATGGAGTTTGAGGAGAGGAAATCCGAACCAGTCATGTTCTTCATGGCAGATAAGACAGAACCGTCCGCCTATTCACTTCCGTTGACAAGGATCTTCCTTGATCCGTTCACGACGACAGGACTTGTCATTGATGCGAGAGCTAAGAAAGGATTCGACTTTGAAATCCACGATGTGATGGATCACAAAAAGGTCGTTATGTCAGCACCTGAGGAGTCATGGAGCATCCTTTCGCTTCTCGGTGACACATCAAGATATGCGATAAAGAAAGTATTCAGCAGAGCTGACATCGGAACCGCAGCCGTGGTTTCAACGGATAAACTCAATCTCACCGCAGGAAAATATGTCGGTAAAGATGATCCCGTCTGTATAGTAAGGGCACAGAGCGGATTGCCGTCTGTAGGAGAATATCTCCAGCCGTTCATGAACACGATGCTTGTTGCAGGATGGATGAGGGGATCGCACTACGGTGCATTCTATCCATGTTCACCAGAGTGTTCAACACCTACATACTTCGACGGACCGCCGAGAATCTGCTGTCTCGGATTCCAGCTTGTGGACGGAAAACTTCAGGGTCTTGAACCGATGGGTTCGAAACCTGGAGTGCACATGCCTGTCGATTATTTTGCAGGTGCAGAGTGGGATTATGTAAGGAATAACGCTGTCAAAGCATCCAAGTTCATGAGATCTCACGGACCGTTCATGCCGGCAGTTCTCGGACCCGAGGAGATGGAATACACATCCAGGCCTGAGGTTCTTAAAGAGCTCACAAAGAGGATGAAGAAACTTGACTAAGTTCAAAACTCCGACCATCATCGTCAACTTCAAAGCATACAGAGAGGTCGACGGTGACGGTTCGGTGAAGCTTGCCAAAATCTGTGAGGATGTGGCGAACAGCAGCGGTGTGAATATCGCCGTCTGCCCTCCTGTTGTGGAACTCGGGAGTGTTGCCAGAGCAGTGAACATACCTGTGTTCTCGCAGAATGCCGATCCGCATGCACCCGGTTCTTCCACAGGGTGGGTGACTGCATCGATGATAAGATCTACAGGTGCCATGGGTACATTGATCAATCATTCAGAACACAGAGCAGAACGCCGTGTCATAGAAGAAACTGTGGAATTGTGCAAAGCTGATGATCTGATTACAGTGGTATGCGCTGAGTCTGTTAAGAAAGCAGGTGAAGTGGCGGCATTCCACCCTGATTTCGTTGCAATAGAGCCTCCGGAACTGATCGGAGGAGATGTTTCAGTCACAACAGCCAATCCGCTGATCATCGAAGATACTGTTAATATTGTGAAAGAGAACAGCAAATCGATCTCAATTCTCTGCGGTGCTGGTGTAAAGACCGGAGAGGATGTTGCAAGAGCATTGGAACTTGGTGCTGACGGTGTTCTTCTGGCATCAGGTGTTGTTAAATCAAAGGATCCGGAAAAGACACTGATGGATCTTATCAGATTGATCTGACATACTACATGTAATTTCCTTCGTTATATCCTTAATGATATTTTTATCATTCATGCGCAGGATCTTTGTTGCAATATCTGTGTTGTTACTGTTGACGTTCATCCCGTCAACCGATGCGGATTCCTCTGATTATGTGAGGATCAGTGATGTTCTTCCTACTACATCATATGAGGGTGTCGGAATAACAAATTTCGGTTCCGACGATGTTGACCTGTCAGAATATACCATAGAAGACGGAGAAGGAAAAATATCATTTAATGAAAGTTTGATCCTGCAGCATCATACTACACTTTTCATTCTGAAATCTGAACCGGATGCGATGTTAGCAGACGTTAATTATCTCATCTACGGGACAAACGGGGTTGAATGTACATCATTTGCATTGAATGACAGCGGCGATGACATCAGATTGTGTCATGACGGCGTAATAATCGATGCATTTCTTTACGGTAATGTCGAGAATAAGTTGGAAAACGGATGGAACGGGGAGAATTTCCAGAATATCGGAAAAGGCAAATTAGCACATAGATCATCGATCACAGATACAGATTCATCCGATGATTGGGTACTGACAATCC
This sequence comes from Candidatus Methanarcanum sp., assembly GCA_045600635.1. GTDB lineage: Archaea > Thermoplasmatota > Thermoplasmata > Methanomassiliicoccales > Methanomethylophilaceae > Methanarcanum. The sequence continues at coordinate 19,854 of JAZRYJ010000001.1, read as the reverse complement.
CCGGAAAAAGGAATTTCTCACAGCCAGATACATTTGATGCAATCGTTTCACCATTTACATTCCCTGAATCAAAAGGCGTTCCTGTGATGAACGAATTATGCAAAGCGAAAGAATCGATCATATTATCCGCATACATGATCAATCACTCTTCTGTGATCTCAGTATTGATCGATGCATTGGAAAGAGACGTTTCGGTGAGGATACTTGTGGAAGGTTCGCCTGTCGGAGGAATAAACGATTCGGAGATCACTGCATTGTGCACCTTATCCGAAAAAGGAGCTGAGGTGAAGGCATTGAAGTCGTCTGACGGTTACAAGAGATTCGATTACAACCATTCGAAATATGCAGTCATTGACGGCAGAACAACGATAATCACCAGTGAGAATTGGATGATGAGTTCATTCGAATCTAACAGGGGCTGGGGTGTGGTAATAAGATCGGAAGACTGTGCGAATTTTTTCACTGAAGTGTTTGATTGTGATTTCATTAATGAATGCGATACTGTGATTTTCTCTGATCTGTATGATGTAATTTCAAAGAAATATGATGCATACTCTCCATTGGAATATGACATTCAGGAATATGAATGTGAAGTGATCCCTGTATTGTCCCCCGACTATAGCTGGGATGCTATGAGATCATTCATCACCGGAGCAGAGGAGCGCATTTTCTCAGAACAGTTAGAGGTGAGTACAACATGGACAGAAGGTACTGATAATCCCCTGATCTGGATGAGTGAATCTGAAGCAGATTCGAGATTGATCGTCAACACAACATACTCAGAAATACCTGATGTAAGCAATCTTAACATAGTTTCCAGAACGAATGATGATATTTTCATCCATAACAAAGGTGTCATTGTTGATAATAAAACATGGGTCGGTTCTGTGAATTGGGTTGATACTTCATTTAACAATAACAGAGAAGTTGCTGTTATCATAGATTCAAAAGAGATATCAGATTATTTTGCAGAATATTTCATTGAAGATTGGGGATCGGAGGATACGGAACCGATATCGATAGATGTTGTAATCGACGACAATATCACATCAGGAAGGCCGTTCCTGTTGGATGCAACGGGAACATTTGCCCCTGACGATGCTGAATACAAATGGAACATTGACGGAGAATCGGAAAAGATCGGAAAAAAGATCATACTCACCTTACCGTCAGGGAATCACATCATCAGATTGACTGTCATATCGGGGGAATATGTTTCTGAAAAGATATGCGAGTTATCAGTGCATGATGAAGGATTCGATATAACCGATTTCATTCCTTTGAAATACATCCCGATCATCGCCATATGCGTTATCATTTTACTGTCGTATGCTGTTGTCAGTTTAAGAAAGGGATCCGATGATCATCCGCAATTACGCAGAAGGAGATTCAGATGAGGTATATTCTATAGCATTGTCATCGTTGGATGAGATGTACGATCCATCTGTTTTCTTTTATTTCCATTCCCAATGGCCGGAAGGTCAGCTGGTCGCCTGTGACGATTCTCTGAGGCCGATAGGGTTTCTGTTCTCTGCGAGGATAGATAAAGAAGCAAAGATAATGATGTTCGCTGTAAGATCAGATAAAAGGAACAAAGGTATCGGACAGGTACTGATGGATCATTTCAGAGAAGTTGCGATGATGTCAGGTGTTTCCAGTATAACATTGGAAGTCAGAACGACAAATACCGATGCGATGAGATTCTATCATAAGAACGGATTCAGAGATAAGGAAATACTGCATCATTTCTACAAGGACGGCGGTGACGGACTGAGGATGGTCGGCGGGTTGAACATCACTAATTGAATACATTTAGAAACAATCTTCTATTACAGACGAGAGAATATAAACAATTAAGATGAACGGAAATTCCGTCCATCTGATTTTTTTAAATGGTTTTCATCATCCCTATTGGAACATCGAATCATCAATTATGTGATCGTTCTCATAGTAGTAGTCTGACTTCTGTCTCTGAGCGTCGGATACATCCTTCGAGAGACCTTTCGTGTATGAACCGTACCTCTCGCGTATCTGATCCTCAGCAGGCTTTGCACGCCTCAATGCTCTCGCGATGTGATCCTCCGTGATGATATCCGAACCTTCAACAACCGCAAGGTCTCCTGCGGCCCTTATGAGGCCTCCGAGCTCTCTGAGTCTCAGAGTAAGGGCGTTGAGCTGTTTGTCCTTTTTAGCACGGTTTCTGCCTTCTCTGATGATCGCATTTACAGCAGGTATCGATGCGGGCGGTATGTGTCCGTCCATGGCAATCTCCTGTGCAACGAACTGTGCGTATTTAGCCTGATTTTCAGCTGTGTCCGGCATGGAGATGTCAACCAATACCTCATATCCTCCGCCTATGATCCTCGATCTCAGCGGTGAGAGGATGTTCTCTAGATCCTGTATGTTGCATGCAGCGACCAGAATGAAGTCGCACGGAACATGGTCCACTTTTACACTTGCTCCTGCACTCTGTGGATTCCTTCCAGTAATCGGGAATTCCTTGTCCTGCATAGCAGTGAGGATGAATCTCTGTAATTCTCCCAGATGTGACATCTCGTCAATGAAAAGGACACCCTGGTGCGCTTCATGTATCGAACCCGGGATCACTCTCTCATACGCAGGTGTACCGAGGCCCTGATGGCCTCCGTACGGGTCGTGTCTGACATCCCCCAGCAGTTCTGTCTCAGATGCTCCTGTCGCAAGGACGAATGGATCTCTGTCCAATTTCACCAATACTTTTTGTTTGGAGTTTTTCTCCACTTCCCTTCTCTTTTCAAGAGCTTTCTGGTCGAGCATGCGTATCTTGTCGCCTGCACGTTCAAATACCACAGTTTCTTCGCTTCCGTCAGCGAGGGTCCTTGTGGTGTTCACCCTTTCTTTCCCGGGCGTCATCTGCGGTATGGCCTGGAACATATTGCCCAATATGTCACCGAAAGGATTGTTCTGCATATTGCCCATATCTATCTTGGATTTACCGCAGTGGGGGCAATTCACATTATCAGGTGTGGAATACTGCCCGCATTCCTTGCACACATATCCCAGTTTTTCTGCGACATGTTTCGGTGCTTTCTCGGGATCGAGAAGTTTTCCCATTGCCCCCTCCATCGCGCCCGATTCCTTCTTCACTTCCTCATCGGTGAGGACTTCAAGGAATGGTCTTTCAGGATTTTCCGGGTTATGGGCGACCCTGATCTCGGAACTTGGTTTCGGGATCTGCATAGAGATGGCCCTTGCGATCATCGATTTACCCGTTCCCGGAGGACCGACCAGGAGAAGGTGTCTGCGTTGTTTTGCAGCTATCTTCGCAAGGTTGATTGCTTCCTCTTGTCCGAGAACACGGTCCAATGGATTTTGTGGAATGAGGATGTCATCCGTGCTGGATAATGATTCCACATCAGTCCATGTATTCACTTGTATTTTTTCTGTCATCAGTAGAGATCTTCCTTTGTCAATATCGTAATGCCGGACGGCATCTTGGTGATGTTGCCCTTCCTTGTTCCTACAACAGTCTGGATGTTATTCGCTGATGAGACATCAATTATCCTCTGTGATATTACACCGTCGAACACGATGGTAGCAACGCCCTCCGAATCTTCTTTAAGTGAATCCACAAGGCTCTTGACAACTACTTCGCGTATCACTTCGTTATCCGAGTTCAGCACTTTGGCGTTGTGAGTGGATGCCATGTCCAAGAGCATATCACGGTATATCTGTTGGTTGTCAGAAAGGACTTTGGTTTGTCTTGCTGCTTCTTTCTTCTTCCTTGAAGAGGTCTTCTTGGGTTTCTCCTCAACGACAGGTTCCTCTGCTTCTTCAACAGCCTCTTCCTTCTTCTTGGATTTCCTTCCTCTCTTGGGTTTCTCTTCAACGACAGGTTCCTCGATCGCAGGCTCTTCGATAACAGGTTCCTCTACGACCGGTTCTTCGACCTCTTCAATGACAGGTTCCTCTTTCGGAACATATTCTTCTCTTACAGGTCTTTCGAATCTGTGTTCTTCGTCCCTTCTCTTGAATCTCTCTGCTGCTTCTGAGTTAAATCTGTCTTTTCTTCTCTCTCTGAGTTCGCGCTCTTTGCGGTATTCATCGCGGTGTCTGTCATCATCTCTGTTGTGACGGTCTCTGTTACGGTCGTTATTGCGATCGTCCCTGAAGCCGCGATCCTCTCTGTTGCGTTCCTCTCTTCTCTTGAATCTTGAGTCCTCTTCAGGTTCTTCGCCAGTGAGCTTGTTCATCTCCATGTACTGATCGTAAGGGACCTTGTTCCTGAGGCATTTGGTGAGCTGTTTGGGTGATAATTCTTCAACTTCATGAGCACGAGGTGCTCTTGCGACGAAATCGACCTCAGCTGTCTGGAAGAGTTCTCTTAGAATGAGTTCTCCCCCTCTGTCACCGTCGACGAATGCTGTTGCGACCTTCTCCCTTGAGAGTTCCTGTACTGTCTCAGGTACATTAGTGCCTTCAACTGCGATTGCATTCTTTATTCCTGCTCTCAGAAGGTTGAGAACATCTGATCTGCCTTCGACGATGATGATGGATTCAGAATCTTTCACATTCGGCCCGGCAGGACAGTGATCCTTGCCGTATGTTGTTATCTCTTCGACCTGGATTGACTGCCTTATTCCGTCTGTGAGGTCGGATGATTTGCCTTTTGACTGTTTCATGAGCTCATTGAGGAGTTCTTTGGCCCTCTCAATGACCTGTTCCCTCTTGCTTATGCGGACATCCTCGATCCCGAGAACGGTCATCCCAGCTTTGCATGGACCGACGCGGTCAATGGTCTCCAAAGATGCTGCCAATATCGCTGTCTCGACCTGATCTAAACTCGATGAGATATATACGATGCCTTCGGACTTTCCGGATTTGGATTGAACATCTACCTCTATCCTTCCGATCCTTCCTGATTTCTGAAGATCACGCAGGTCGAGTTCATCGCCCAAAAGTCCTTCTGTCTGTCCGAAGATGGCCCCGACAACATCGGGTTTTTCAACAATACCATCGGCATTCAGCCTGGCCTTTATCATGTATTTTGCTGCAGTTGGATCAATATTCATTTTGAATCTTCCTTTTTGTTCCAGAAGATAACAACTGCCTCGATATCGCTATGCTGTTCTTTTGCGTCAGCTCAATTGTGTTTTCTCGCACTTACGCACGTTTCTCGAACGTCCTTTGCGGATCCCCATCCTAAGGAACATAACCCTTCTCGGATTCAATGTCCCGACATTTGACTCGACCTGCCATTCCCGGCAAGTCCGTGATCGTGATAGTGATTAGTGAATCGAGGAACTATTATCCTCTGTGTTCTCCTTATCGATTGTTTCAGATATAAAGATGACTGATGGCCGATATGTTATCATTTGAACGTCTGGATATATCATATTTTCTTTTCTTCATTTTCTTCTCTGTTTTCCATGGATTCTTTGATCTTGTTCCTGATGTATACTATGGAAACAATCGCAACACATACCAATATTATGAGTCCTGATATCACAAGAGTAGGCCAATTGAACATATTACAGCGTCATCTCTTTGAAATTACCATTCAATCTCAGGAGATTGACCACACTCTTGTCGAATGTGAACATTATGACCTGTGAGTTGTTGGCGTATTCATATATCGCTCTGCATGCTCCTTCCTTTCTGTCATCATCGAAGCGGACAAGGATGTCATCAAGGATAAGAGGCATTTTCTCGGTACCCATGCCCTGTGCCAATGCCATCTTCAGTGATAGATATATCTGGTCTGTCAATCCAGAGCTCCACTGTCCGACCTCCGACCTGTTGCCGTTTTTGTCGATGACGGTTATCTTTTCATTCCTTGGATCATTGTCAAGTTTGTATCTGTCATTTGTCATCAGAGACAGATATCTGTTGGTGGCTTTGATGACTGTGGGTTGAAGATCAGAGTAGAAATGATCACATGCCTCTCTGACGATCGTCTGGGCGATGCTGTACGTGGCCCATTCGCGTAATGATTCCCTGAGCCCGGCTTTCAATTCGGCTTTCTTTATCTGGAGTTCATCTATCTCATTGTCGTTCATCAGAACATCCATTTTTGTTTTCACGGTTCCGAGATCTTCATTGAATTTGCCTATATCTTCTTCGATGGTATCTGAATCTGAAAGGGCGGATTCATCGTTGAGCAACATTATGATGTTGTTGATGTCCATGCCTGTTGTGCTTTCGATACTGTTCTTCAGAGTGGAAATCTTATTGTCGAGCTCATCACACTTCTTTTTGTTCTCATAAGCTATAATGAGTTCTTCCTCACTGCCGTACTTCTTCACAAGTTTATTGTATTCATTCTTCTTGCTGGTAAGTTGATCATTCTTCGCCTTGATTTCCGCCATCTTTTTGTCTTCTTCCTCAGCTTCCACAAGTACATTGTGTGCCTCTTCAACAGAAGCAGCGATATCCTCTATGTCAAGTTTTAAGGATTTGATGAGCGGGACTGTCATCCTCTCATAAAGGCCGATCTCGGCCGAGATCTTGCTGAACTCACTATCATACTCATCTTTCTTTTCACCGACAATTACTAATTTTTCCAATTTGGGTGCCAGTATTATAGCATCTCCGGGTGTTGTTCCTTTCGGATAACCTTCGGACACAATCCATTCACCCCAGTTCATGATGAATTCATTCTTCTTTTCTCTGAAGATGATCGGCAGAATCGCAAGTATCACTGCGAAAGCTATCAAAATGCCGCCGATGATGGGTTTGAAGAAGAGCATCACAATCGCGACAATAAAGAGAATACCTGCGCCTATGAAGAACGGTTTTTTATTGTTTATCGAGAATCCTGTCTTGCCGGTTCTCATGGCACTCTGAGCCTTTTTGGTTATGTAACTCCCAGACTTGACGTTTCTTGCTTTTTCAAGTGTCCATCCTGTATCATTCTCCAGATCCTTGATCTCGGATTCTGTATCTTTGATGGATTTTCTGAGTTCGGATTGTCTTTCCAGATTGGATATGTAGAGTGATCTGCCGCCCCATGCATTATTGATGTCATCTTTTCTCATTGTGAACTGAGTGAGGTCCTTTTTGCTGTATTCGGACAGCGGAAGTTCATTTTTCAGCTTCTCTATATCTTCTTTCAAAGAATCCAACTTGGCCTTGTCGTTATTATCAAAAGATTCGTATGATTTTAACTCGGCAAGTTGTTCATTTAGTTCATTATATGAATCTATATTCGGTTTCTGTGATTTTATGATACTATTCCTTTTTCTCTTGTTGGTCATAAGATCATTCAGATTGTTCTGTTCATTGATCTTCTTCTCAAGTTCGAATTTATGTTCGGCAAGACTGTTATATTCGTCCATTTTGCCTTGTATCTCAGCAATCTTTCCATCGGTTTCTCTTATCCCTATTATTTTGGAACCTATGATGGTGGTATCAGTGACCCTGGACTGTGTCAGAAGTTCATTCAATCTGTCTTCGATGTCACCTGAAATCTGAGGCACCTTCTCTCCTCCGGGGATCGTCAGGAATTTGCCTTTTATCTTGTCCGAAGAAATCACTTTATTCTCATTCAGCTGTTCAAGGTCAAGTCCGAAAAGGGAACGGTATGTCTCTGAATCAAGGGTATTGAATTCTTCGCTGATCGTTCTTTTCTTATCTTTCTCGTTGACTTTCTTCTGTTCTCTGATCAATGTCCTTCTTTCACCGTTATCCATTGATAATTCGATGGTGCCGGAATCGGTCTTCGATGGTGCCGGATATTTTGATTTGGAAGGGAAGAGAGTAGTTCTGATGAATTCTGTGATCGTGGATTTTCCGCTCTCATTCGGCCCGTAAATAACATTGAGGCCTTCATCGAGTTCTCCGGAATTCCAGTTTGATATTCTTCCGAATGATTTGATCGATATCCTGTTGATCCTCAACTTTTCACCTCCATTATCTTCTCTATGATAAGGTAAGTCGAGTCATCGATGATCTCTCTCAGTTCCTCATCTGTGAATTGTTCAAAATCTCCTCTGATTGTCTGGGTGGCACCTGTGGAACAGATCCTGTCCAACAGTTCTTCTCTGTTCATCGTTTTCAATCTTTTCCTGTAACTTAATACCGCTGATGTGAAATCCCCGACATCTTCTCTGGCATCCAAATCGATATCCGGTGTCGTCCTGATCTTAATGTCGGATACAGTGCACCCTGTCTGGTTCATGACCAATGTCTTGATATCATTGTTCTCAAGGCGCAATACTCCGTCCAATATCCCGCGTCCCGTGAATGTGACAGATAATATGGATGATCTGTCGAATTTCATTCCGTTGAAGAGTTCTTTTACGTCTGTCTTGCCGGTGATGTTTATCTCGACATCCTTCCATACTATCGGCCCGGTCTTGAAGAATGTCATATCATTCACTCTGTCATTGACTACACTTACAATGTATGCGCCCTTTTCGTCTGATTCTTTGTGATCCAAGCCCTGTGTGTTACCGGAATATATGACATGGGGATATTCGTGTAATACCGATCTCTTGTGGATGTGGCCCAATGCCCAATAATCGATTTTGCTGTTGATAAGCGATGTCAGATTGCATGGTGCATAGTTATCCTTCTCGGACATACCGTTGACATTGCAATGGAATACACCTATTGAAAATAATTGGGACTTCTTATCAGCATATTTTGTCAAATCATCATTCGGGTTTCTGGAAGAAAAACTGGCTCCGACGATTTCCGCCATCTTTACACCGTTTTTTTCATAAATTGCATGAGTGACTTCCTCAGGAAAGATGAACACATTATCGGAGAATTTTATCGTATCCTCCCATTTTCTTTTCACATCATGATTGCCGTATGCGACATAACACGGGATCTTCAGTGATGCCAGTGCATCCACGAATCTCATTCTTGTAGACGGGGTCTCGTTCGTGGAATCGAATATGTCGCCGGAGAATATGGCGAAATCAACGGATTCCTTCTTGGCAGTGGATATTATCTTATCCAATGCAGAGAAAATCGAATCCTTCATCTTCTTTCCTAATTCCTTATCTATATGTGAAAGTCCTGAGAAAGTGCATCCGAGATGCAGGTCCGAACAATGAATGAATTTGAATGAGTGCCCCATAATTACTGTGATTGCTTTGATTACTTTTAAACCCGTATGATAACCGAAGGATCAGCTACATAATAGAATCAATATTTGCCGAAATCCTCTGCAGCTTTGACTAGGGATTCGATGTTGTATCCGTAAGATATCGGAGGTACTTCGCATGTAGTACCCAGAATCAATCCGCACTTTGTATCCATTCCGTTAATAATCTGCCTTCTTGCATGTTCATATACTGTTCTCTGATTATTTTCGATCACGAACAGTTTCGTGTCGACCGAAGGCATTATTGTACATAATTTTCCGTACACATCTTTCATGATCTCTGCGGGGAATTCTGTTCTTCCGAAGTAGCCCATCTGAACTATTGTGAGAGGGGTGATGACTATCCTTCCGGGATACAGCATATAGTCATCCTGATGGTTTCCGCAGAAGTGATAGAATATCTGCGGTCCTGCGCCTTTGGAAAGGCATCCTCTTACAAGTTTGTTTAAAGCAGGAGGCGATATCTCCTTTATTTTCTCCGGTGACATCGTGTCGCTGTTCTCCAATACAGCGCTTGTGTTCAGTACAGCGTTGCCGTATCTCTTTGCAATGCATTCCGCACCGTTCGTTGCGGTTTCAATGTATATGTCAACAAGCTTCTTTGCAAGATCCATCTCTGTCTGTGTCCACATGAAGAACTGTTCCAATCCGCAGAGTTCTGCACCTGCACCTACAGGTTCAGGGACATATGCTAACGGAACAAACATATCCGTTATTTCTTCTTTGATGTAATCCATAGCATCGACAAGTCTGTTGTATGTATATCCCCTCAGTATTTCGTTCGTATCAGGTACCTCTATCTTCTCTGCATCCTCAGGACCACTGATAATCGTGTTAACTGGAACTGGTGCTGTGAGATCCATGAATTTAAGATCAATGCCCAATTCAGGCAGCCATGGGTGTGCAAAATAATATTTCGTGACAGGAAGAAGATCATAGTGTTCCTGTGCATGAGCGAGACATTGCACTGCGAGTTTGGGATTCTCATAGAATTCCCTTATAGTGTGGCCGTACATCAATGTGGAGTGAGACAGCATCATCGGATCCACCGGAATCCTGTCAGCACCAGGTGCGCCGATGACGGCTGATGCATAGCGTTTCTTGGCCTTTTTCAACCATTCATCATTCACAGGCGACCATGTATCCATCTTATCCTCCGGATGCCACTCTTATCGCTTTTACGGTCTGTTCTGCAGAAGGCTCCGTGTCCATAGGAACGGGTGATCCGTCGATAAGGAAAAGGTACGAATCCGGATTCCTGCCGATGCTCAGTATGAAGGATTCGATAGTCCCATCGAATTCCATCGTTTCATTGTCCATTATCATTGACGGCATCTTTATTTCCTTCCCTCTCGCGGATCTTTTTCAGTTTCTTATCGTAACGGCTGGTTATCCTTCTGTCGATGAATGAGAAGGAGAATCTCTTTCTGAACGCCAATGTAGCGAAGAACCACCCGACAAGGAACAGGAACAATATCCCGATGTATTTCCAGTCGAATACCAGTATCTGAAGTATCTCGGGGCCCCAAGGGATGGCATTCACTGCGTAGTATCCGCCGCATACGACTGCATACAGCACGAATACCAGGATCGTCGGTCTAATGTCTTTTGTCACTTTGCCGTCGGCTGAAAGGAATTTACATATTGGGAAAACGAAGAGAATCTGTGTCAGAGCTGCGAATATGGCGAACAGGAGCAGAGCATTCCTCGCTACGATCTCAGCGATTCTCTCCATCGGAATATCATGAACATCGGTCACTCCATAATAATCCAGCATTAATTCCACTGCTTCATCTCCAGCGAAATTCGGACTTCCGAATAAAGCAAGCATTCTGGGATTGTCATACATCCATGAGAAGTCGAACGTCCCGTTCAGCGTAAGGAAGAAGAATAAAATATACACTATCACAGCAAACAGTGTAATGAACAGACATACAGGTATTGCGTATTTTATTGCGGCCGGCATTATAGGCTCCTTTGATTCATTCGGTCTCGCCATCAATGCAATAATGAATGTGGGTATCGATACTGACACGAATGCGTAGAATGTCGCCTGAGTCGGAAGGAATAATGACACATTGCAATTCAATGTGAGTTTCATTATCGAACCTATAATCAACATCACGAAAACGATCAGTAATGCGTGTGTAAAGTTCCTTGACAGATACATCTTCATGATGTCCCTGAGTCCGGAGACTGTTCTTCTTCCTTCGACAAGTGCTTTGGGAAGTGCATTGAAATTATCCTTTGCAAGGACCATGTCAGCAACTCCTCTGGCAGCACTTGCTCCGCTTTCGAGTGCAATACCAATCTGCGCTGCTTTCAACGATTTCACATCATTGACGCCGTCCCCGATCATCGCAACATATTTCCCGTTCATTTTCAAGGTGTTGATAATCTCTTCTTTCTGATCGGGCTTCATCCTTCCGAATATGTTACAATCAAGGATAGCTTTCTCTTTCTCTTTAGGTGTCATCTCTTCAAGTTCAAGACCTGAAATCATCTTTCTTTTACCAGGGATATTGGCTGCTTTGAACAATGCATCCACCGTCACTGGGTCATCTCCTGAGATGACCTTGATCTGCATATCATTTTTCATGAACACATCCATAGTGCTCCTGCAATCGCTGCGTATCTCATCTTCTATGGCGATGACAGCGACAACTTCCAGATCCTTCGGGATAATCGGATTTTCCGAACTGTCGTAAAAAGGAACATCGGGGCCTACACACACTACTACAGTTCTCAATCCCATTGAAGAATAATTGTTGACGACATCGACGACATCATCATTGGAGAAATTGCTTTCTAACGAGGTGTATGCACCCATGTAGATGTTCACTGTTCTTTCATTATAATTAGTCTTGACAGCACTGAATTTCCTTTCGGAAGTGAATCTTATCTCATCGATTGCATTGACTTCGCATTCACCGAATTCATCTATCAAAGCATATACGGTCTTGTTCTTACTGCCCGTACCGTTTGCAATCAATTTTATAAATTCTTCAGCATCATCTTTGAATTTCACAGTCTCATGATAAACCAGACTGTTTGTTGTTATGGTACCAGTCTTATCCATGCAGACTACGTTCACATGGCTCATAGATTCAACTGCATTGCTGTTCTGAAGAAGAACACCAGTATCCGCCATCCTTATTGCGGATATCATGTAGACGACAATGATCATGAGCATGATGCCCATCGGTACAAGATCGATGATTATCACAAGATTCACAGTAAGTGTATTAACGATATTACTGAGATCGCTGATATTTACAAGGGTTGTTACTATTGTCATTATCACTGACAGTATCAATGCGATGATTACCAACATCTCCAGGATGGCGATCGTTTCCATCTGCGCAGGTGTATTCTTCTTTTTGAATTTCCTGGCATTGGATATGAGCTTTGAAGCATATGTACTGTCTCCGAAAGCATCCACTTTGTAATATCCGGTACCGGTGACACAGAATGAACCTGAATTGATCCTCCCGCCGGATTTCTTTCTGACAGTGCTCGACTCCCCAGTGAGCAGGGATTCATCCATTTCGAGATACTCTTCTTCAATGAGTTCACCATCTACGATAGCCTGATCTCCTGGGCCGAGTTTTATGATATCGTCCTTTACGATATCTCCCTGATCAACTACTTTCTCCTGTCCATCACGTATCACTGTGACTTTCGGCCTCATGATAATGGCGATCTTATCCAATCTGTGTTTGGCTCTCATCTCCTGGAATGTTGCAACACCGATGTTCATTATGATGATAAACGACGCTGCCACTGCATCCACTGGTTTTCCGAGTACTATCAGAATTGCACTGAGACAGAAGAGAATGAGATTGAACCAAGTGCAGACGTTCTTAATCAGAATTTCTCTGTAGGTACGACTGACCGTCGATTCAACTGAGTTGACTTCTCCCCTTGATTTGCGTTGTGCAACCTCTTCTGACGTCAGGCCTGTGAGTGCCATGGTCTGTAATCGCGCCCGTGTATAATAAATAGTATGAGAGAACGATCATCTTCAGGGATGGATCAGACCCTTGGACACTTTGTCGTAATATTCTTTGATCTTTTCCTCAATCTCATCATTTGTCATGATGTTGATTTTTTCTCTGACTTTTTGCGATACGTAGTCGATGTATGCAACGACAGGTTTGCTGTACATTTCTTTTGCTGCTTGAGCATAAATGCTGAGCTGCAATACGTATGCCTGTTTGTTCTTCTGTGTCTCATCGGTTTTGTAATCATGTATCTCGACGTGGTCATCGAAGACCGCAATTAGGTCGATGATACCTTTCACAGATGTGTTACCTATAGGCAACACACATCTTACTTCTGCCATTGTTTCAGCATCTTTAACAGAGTCCAAGACGGATCTTATCTCATCGATCTCATCCAGTGAATCATCATATGGGAGACCTTTCCACATCTTGTATGCTGCTTCATGTACTCTGTTGCCGTATTCTGCTCCTTTACCTTTTATTTCTTCATCGGTGTATCCGTCATACACAGCCATTATGTCATGTGGGGACAGACTGTTCCTTTTCTTTTCAAATTCCAACAGTTCTGGCATCAGAGATATCCTTTGTTCTGCATATGATTCGGACATAGATTTCACCTTTCCGATCGGTTCACCGTCCCCGAAATGTTTGAAGAAACTGCTTGGATTGTATGCTGTCATGGTTACATACTGTTCAGCCCTGGAAAGAGCTACAAATAACAGTCTTCTTTCCTCTGAATAATCTTTTGATTTCAGTTCAGAGAGTATCTCATATCTCCACGAATCCATTATTCCTTCGTTTTTTATACCATCATTTTCGTTGATAACATATTCTTTTTTACATCTGATACCTAATTCATCATCGAATTTTATCACGGATTTTTCACCCTTGGTATCAGGGAATTTCCTGGAATTTACATCAGCTATTATGACGATCGGATATTGCAGACCTTTTGACTTGTGCATTGTTTGGATAGTCACAGCCTCGGTATCGAGTGATGGTTCCACTTCATATTTTGTGCCGTTCTCGATATCATCCTCGATTAATCTTATGAGATCGGAAAGTGTGAGCAGAGAATTGCTGTATGCAGATGACAGAACATTGATGATCGATTGAGTGATCTCATTGTCTAATCCGTAGAATGCGAATATGGATGTCAGTAGGTCATTCGGTCTTCTCTTTTTGTTCTCTATTTTATCGCGGTAATCTTTAATGTTTAACGGCATGACGATATATTCGTCATTGCTGTCCTTTTTCTTTCTTAACATGGATCTGATCTTAGATAACGAATAACCGCGGTCTACAAGTATGGCCACACATCCTCTTTTATCATTAGGATTGTTTACATATCTGAGCCAAGCAAGAGCAAGTTTCCCCTCTCTTGTAGACATGATCTCCATCTCACCCTGGTAGAACGCTGGAATATGGCTTGATACACACTTTTCCAGAATGGAGATGCATATTTTGGATCCTCTGCACAGAACTGCGATATCATTGAATCTGACATTCCGTTCCTCTCCGTTCTTGACAATCTTGTATTTCGGATTTGTGATGTAATCTATGATCTTCTTCACGACAGTGTCGATTTCATCATCCCTGTCCTTTGCTTTCAGCAATTTGAATTCAGTATTTTCACCGATTTCATCATCTCTTTTAGGTATAAGTTCTACAATCTTCCCGTTCGTTATCTCGTCATCCTTGCTTCCCTTTATCATGAGTGATTCGAATACCTTTCCTTTTTCTCCTGGCTTGCCTATTATCAGAGATGAACTTCTGTAGTTTTCAGTAAACTCCAGCGATAATACATCAGGCATATCAAACGGGATATCCACATCTTTCTTCAGTTCGGTGATGAATCTGTCAGCACGATCCTCGAATTCAGTGATGTTCTTTTCAGATACGAATCTGAATCCGTATATTCCCTGTTTCCAGTCACCAACTACACAAAGATTTGGTTTTTTCAGGAGCAGTAGGCAGATTTTCATTTGCAGTTCGTTTGTATCTTGGAATTCATCAACCATCATATAGTCGACTGAATGCATTGAGCGTGATTTACTGTCAGAGAAAAGAACGGCGAATGCGAACAGTTCACACAGTCCGAACGTAAGTCTGTTGTCGATTATCGATCTTTCTATGTATCCGAAATAGATGTCACGTATGAATTCAAGCATCATTTTTCTGTCTTCATCTGCTATAGATTCGATTATTTCTTCGATATTTTCATCAATCGATGCCAAATCAATATCCTGAAAACAATATTCCTTTTTTTCCGCTGGTAATTTTATCAGTTTGGATTTCACAATGTCCTTATTGTCGAGAAGTTTTTTGGAGACGGTCTGTACATTTCCTTTTACTATTCTTTCTCCTTTGCCGAACCATTCATATCTGAGCGGGATGACACCTCTGGACATCAGTTTACAGATAAGGTTGTACAGATCTCTGGTGTTATTACTCATTACAGCCGCAGGATTGTATTTGTCAGTCTGATATCTTTCACCGTGATCTGCGATGTAGCGGGCATAGAAATTCATGAAATATTGTACATCCAGTGTTTCATTTTCTACAAGTTTCATGTTCCTTGAGAGTGATTCTTTCAGACCGAAGAAATCTCCGACAGCGTTAGGACAGTCCATCACTATGTTTAAACAGAGTGAATCAAAAGTGGAGACTCTGATATTATTGGACAGTTTCTGAAGGCTGTTGCCGGATTCATTATTCATCAGCGACTCGATTATTCTGTTCTTCATCTCCAGTGCTGCATTATTTGTGAATGTCAGCATCAGAATATTCATAGGATCTATGTCATTCTTGATGAAATTCACATATCTTTCGACCACGGATGTTGTCTTCCCTGTACCGGGACCGGCATCTACAACCATCATTCCATCCATCTTGTTAACGAATACTTTTTGACTGTCATTGAGTTCCGTCATCGGCAATCACCTCTTTTGTGATGTCATAGATGCATACATCATTGAATGTGCAATTCTTGCAATTCAGATGGGAATCCGCAGGGAATTGGGACATGTAATAGTCCTTGATCCTGTCATAATCATCTCCTATCTGTTTTCTGAAATCATTCAGTGATTTGCGAGTGATGAAGTCGCATCTCCCGGTGTTGAATTGTTCGACGCCTTTGAAATCTTTAGAAATCTTTTTCACAAAGTCAAGCATGTACTTTTGATCCGTTTTTGTTTTTATTTCTAAGACAGAGGTGAGTTCGTCTGCAAAATCGTCATCGATATTGTCGAGTCCTGTCTTCTTAATCTCTTCGACAACTACATCCCTGAATGTATTGATGAAATTGTATTTCTTGAGGCCAAATACGTTATCAAGATATTCCCCTTCGAAGTATTCCATTTTGTCTTCGATTACTATGACGTCTCTTGTATTCTCTAAGATATCGAATTGTTCGCCGTTGATGTTTTTATCCAAGTTATCGTTGGTATAGAACAGGGTGAATCTCTTTACTGCACCTGGGTGGATGTCTTCCATAAGTGAGAGATAGAACATACATTGGAATTCACGCGGGGATGAATACTTGGCGTCAAGTTTCATTTTATCGATGATGTCTTTCAGATTGTTCGGCCTTCCGGTCTTGAAATCGATGATCTGGTTGTTCAATGCGACATCCATGATGCCTTCCATATGTTCTTCGTTGGAGGTGAACTTCACTTCTGTAATGTCCGATCCGAATTTCTGTTTCAATTCATCTATGAATACATTTGGTTTTTTCGGATTTCTTATTGTACATACTTGTGCTTTTTCAGCAATCTTCATTCTTTCTACGAAGTTATCTATGTTGATTAGTGAATTTCTTATTTTGTAATGCTCAACAGAACGTATCTCTGGCGGAAATAGCCCTATGCATTCATTTGATATGTATTCAGCATAATGATCTATTCCCAGTCTTTTTACTTCTTCAGGGTAACATATGCGCGCTTCAGCATATTCATGGATGAGATTGCCGGTAACGATGTTGGAATTATCGGGATCGCCCAGAATTCTGCCGAACATGTAACTTTTAGGACAGGTGATGAATGAATTATACATGGTTTTAGAGAACGGTTTCGGCTCATATGATGTGGAATCTACAGTTATGTCACCTACCTCAGATCCATTTGAATCCTCAGAAGTATACCATGGGCCTGAAACAATCTTCTCAGACACATCGTTGAAATTTTTCACGGTCTTATTCATCGATATATCGAAGTAAGAACACGGTTTCGGTTTCTCCCCATTCTTTATTGAATTGCATACGTAAATTCTGTTGACGCCCTGCTGCATAAGTATGTTGAATTTGTCTACATTCTTGTCGACCTCATCATCTTTCATCCTATAATCCACAAGATTTAGCTCGCTCAGGTCCTTTTCCCATTCTTGGCCCATTCCAATGAAAATTACATTCGGACGATCGACATATACAGAATTTTTGCAGTCGACAAGAAGCACACCTTCTTTCTCATAATCAGGGATCTGTTCATTATGTTTGAGATCGTTTATGTTGTTAACAGCATAAATCATCTCATTCGTATCTTCAGATGTAATGCGGTTGTTCGTAAGTTCCATTTCATTCAACAGAACTTTGATCTGTGCGGCCTTCTGTCCGTCAGCAATCGCATCGCAGACTTCGACATACGTCTTATCTTTGATGTCTCTCATCAATTCAAGCAATTTTCTGGTTTCATCATCTTTGCACAATTTAACGTATTGAAGTGCCAAATATCTGTCGAACTTGCTTTCGATCTTGTAATTTTTCCCTTCTTTGCTGCGTTTGCTGTGATTATTGTTCAGAGCGAATATCAATTCTCTCACTTGTGAAATCTTCACAGTATCGAATGTCAGCGATAGTGACAGGAATTCCAGGAATTCCCTGATGTTGTTAAGATCCCTGACAGACAGACTGTTTATGAAAGGAATCCTCTTTCTGTATAATGCGGAACGTACAGCATCCGCTATGTTACCGCCGACATCGAGTACGATCGCAAAATCGTACGAGTTCTCCTTGGTTATCAGAGAAACGACATTCTCAGCAATCTGTCTGTCGTTGTTCAGTTCTCTGATCTCATTTATGCTGAAATCACCTTTTTTGAATGTGGATATCGAATCGAATCTGACAGGTGTAATTTGTTTATCGAGGTTATCGAACAATTCCTCACCAATTATTGCTACTTTCTTATCTTTAAAGAAATTGGACTTGATATCAGAATCTTGAGAATCTAATTTGATCATCACATTGTTCAATGTAGGGAGCTGAAGATATTCTTCGTAGATTTCCTTGGATCCTTTGTTGCGGAGATAATCGTTGAGTTTCGTCTTGTAATGATTCATCTTTTCGATGTTCTGCACCTCTCCGTGCACATATCTCAGACTTCTTCCTGTAATTTTTGAGATGCGCTTAACGACATTGATTCCTGACATCACAGGATGTCCCATGAGGTCAATAGCGAAATCGCCTGCGAGCTGTCTAGGAGTGACAGCGAAATGCCCAATCCTCGGCACGTCCAATCTGTTGTTTAATGCAAGTGCCAACGGAGCATCGTTGCATAACACCAGATCGTAGTCTTTAACTTCATCATAGAGCTCATCGATACTCTTCGCTAACCTCATACATTCGCCTATAAACTGACAGATAATAAGAGCTTGGGTGTTATTATTGTTATAATTTGAATATGGCCCTTGCAAAGGCATCCAATGCCTGTATTACATACAATGCGACGAACATGAACCCGAATATGACGAACATTCCGATGGAAAGGAACATCAATACACCGCCTTTTGAGAACATGACGCCTGCACCGAACAGCAGCAGGAACAATACCAGTCCGCCGATAAGGAATTTAGCACCGAGCACGTATTTCCTTTCATACATCTGAGCCATGCCCATGATGCCGAAAAGCGAGGGTATGAATGCCAGAATGCCTATGATGATCTTATTGTATCTTTCTGTGGACAAGGCTCTGTCATCAGGTACTGAGTATGTGTCGTCATTTTTTCCGGGATCGACATCTCTGGGAATTGTTCTGAAACATTTGGGACAGGTGAGACTGTTGTCCATAACGTATTCTCCACAGTACGGGCATCTCTTTGTCATTTTTTCTCACCAAGCCTAAATGCTGTCAAGGTCGATGTTGCAATAAGTCTGTCATTTGAAAATACTTTTGCTTCATAGATGAAAAAACTTCTCGAACTGTTCAACAATATTGTTCTGCAGATCAATCTTCCTTCTTTGGCTGGTCTGTGATATATTATGTTGGAATTCTGACCGACACATTCATCTTTCATGTTGGAAGCGAATGCAAGAGAATGATCCATGAGTCCGTAGATGACAGCACCGTGCACGAAACCTCTGCTGTTGATATGTTCCGGCTTGATGTCCAGATATATCTCTACAAGGTCATCGGAGATGTGCGATATTTCTATGCCCAGCTGTCTTGCGAATGGTGCATTGTAAACGTCGGTTATCCTGTCGATATACGGCAACACTTCGTTAGACAATGCAGACCTGATGTCATCCATGCGATAAGGTATATCATGGTTTCTAATATCTATTGCGTCTGTTTCAGAATATTGAATGATGTGAATCATATGCAGGCATCATTATTCTGTCCCTATGAGTCTCATTGAAACCCTCGTGTAAACAATTTTCACTTTAGATCTGACGTACTCTGTTTTTACGTATTTTTCGAGTTTTTTTTTCTCCTGCTCTTCCTATGTTTTTTCACTGTTTTTCTTATTTTCATTTTATTTATTTTT